>NZ_CP109450.1:4475000-4775000 GCF_041438865.1 Streptomyces sp. NBC_01471 | reverse complement strand
CAAGACCGCACTGCGGACCGCGGACCGTGCGGGCCGTCCGGCGGCGAAGGCCGCTTTGAAGTCGGCTGAGGACGCGTTGCGCCGCACGGAGCGTGCCGCGCGCGATCTGGGCCTCTGACTGTCCCCGGGGGCGGCTGCCATCCGCCAAGACAACCGGCCGCCCCCGGGTCCTCACTCATCCGCCCCGCCGGGGCAGACAGGAGTACCGCCATCATGTCGGACAACGTCATCAGCCTGCGCAAGAACGCCCCGGACAATGACGAGCTGGGCCCGCCCGTGCTCACCGTGGTGCCCGATCCCGCCCCGGCGGTACCGGTGCCCCTGTGGGTGCGTTCCGGTCGCACGATAGGACGCGCCGTCACACACGAGCGCACCCGGGCCGGTGCCCGTGCCCTGGTCCGGCATTCCCTCTACGTTGCCGGTGGGGCGGGTGTGGTCGCCCGGCGGACGTGGCAGGGCCGGACGGTGGCCGTGCACCACCAGATGCGGGCCGCCGCCGTGGCCGCGGGCAACCACGAGCTGGCCGCGGAGTGGCAGGAGAAAGCCGACCGCTTCCGCACCGACCGCCACCGCCGCCGGATGGAACTGATCACGGGCGTCCCGCAGATGGCCAAGTCCGCAGCGATCGGCGCCGCAGGCACCGAGGGCGCGTTGCTGCTGCTCGGTGCCTGCATGGCCGTACACGACCACCACCTGCACGACGTGATCGCGCCGACGCTGGCCGCCGTCGACGCGGTCCGCGCCCTGTGCTGGTTCATCGGCGTCGCCTGGGGCCCCGCGCTCGCCCTGATGCTGCTGGCCGGGCTGTCTCACCTGTGGCGGTCCGGCCAGCAGCAGCAGACCGCGCCCGCATGGGCCCGGCCCGCCACAGGGGCCACGGACGATGTGCCGGTCACGCCGTCGGCCGTCGTCAAGGCCCTGTCGGACCTGGGTATTTCCTCGCTGCGTAAGGCTGTCAAGGAGATGGCCGACGGTGCGGCCGGGATGCTCGGCCCCATCACGCTGGCCGGGTGCGGCGTCGAAGTCGACGTCACCCTGCCGTCCGGAGTGAGCACCGAAGAGGTGCTGGGCAAGCGGCGCAAGCTCGCGGAGAACTTGAACCGCCACGAACACGAGCTGCACATGACGATCCCGCCGGCCGCACGGACCGTGCGCCTGTGGATCGCAGACTCCGGCGCCCTCGACCAGCCGATCGGCCCTTCCCCGCTGGTCACCGACCCGGACACCACAGCCGACATGCACCGGGGCCGCGCCCCCTGGGGTGTCGACCTGCGCGGGGACGCGGTGCTGGTCTCGCTGTGGCAGAAGCACATGCTCATCACCGGCCTGTCCAACCAGGGCAAGACCGCGTCCTTGCGGGCGCTGGCCCTGTGGCTGGCACTCGACCCGCGGGTCGAGTTCCACATCGCCGACCTCAAGGGCGTCGGCGACTGGCAGATGTTCGACGGCATCGCCACCGTCCTCATCCAGGGCCCCACCGATGACCACGTCATCCAGGCCACCGAGATGCTCGAAGAGGCCGTTGCGGAGATGGCCGACCGCATCGCGTTGATGCGGGAGCTGACCGCCAAGGGCTGGAGCCAGGACAAGATCCTGGCCGACCCGCGATTCAACCCCCTGATTCTCCTCATCGACGAGGCGCAGGTGGCCTACGGCTCCGGCGCCCGGGAGACGTTCACCACCGACAAGGGCACCGTCCGCTACGGCGCCCCGTACGGGGGGTCGAAGGCTGACAGCCGCTACTTCCAGGCCGTGAAGAAGATCCACGACCAGGGACGCGCGGTGAACGTCACCACCTGGGAGGGCACCCAGGACCCGACCAACGAGAACCTGCCCAAGCGCTCCCGGGAGGGCAACCACATCCGGGCCTCACTGGTCCTGGGCACCGAGTCCCAAGCCCGCATGGCCGTGGGTGACTCCGCGGTCGACGCCGGCGCGGCCCCGCACAAGCTGCGCCAGGGCCTGGACAGGGGCACCCTCGTGGTGGCCGGTGACGGGATCAAACTCGCCCCTGGCCAGCCCTCGGTGACCGCCCGGACCCACTACATCGGGCCCGAGGACGCCGACGCCATCGCGGAGCGGGCCAAGGCCCTGCGGGCCGGAGTGAAGACCTCCACCGGGACAGAGTCCGCGCCGCGGGAGGCCGACCACCTGGCTGACGTGGCCGCCGTCCTGGGCGCCGAGGAACGCATGAAGTCCGACGAGGTCCGCCAGCACCTGGCCCACCGGTGGCCGGAGGTCTACCGGACGTGGTCCGCCTCGGACCTGGTCCAGGCCCTCAAGCCGTTCGGCGCCGAACCGCGCAAGTACAACGGCAACCAGACGATCTCCCACGCCCGCGTCCTCGCCGCGATCGAGACCCGCGCCGACGAAACCGAGGACACCGAAGACGCCGGGTAGATCGACGCACAGTGACAGGGAGGGAGTTGGGGAGACGCGCACATCCTGGGGAGTTCTCCCCAACCGCCTCCCCAACCCGCCTCCCCAGCACTGATCTGCGACAACACCCCAGCTGGGGAGCCTAGGGAGGCTGGGGAGGCACCACCTCCCGGACCCGGAATCACCCCGGAAACAGCCCCCGCACAAGCACCCCCAACACCCTTCCCTGAAACGCACAGTAACCACGCCCGGGAGGACTGAACGTGCACGACGACCACAACGAGGGCTACGCGCCCCAGCCCTGCGGTGAATCCGGCTGCCTCTGCTACGGCGTCGGCGAGGAACACGCCGACCACGCCTGCGGCTGCGACTGCCCCCGCTGCTGGGACTGCCAGCAGCTCGCCCAGAACTGCGAATGCGAGTACTGACCGAGCAACGGAAAGAGGAGTCATGGCCGACCCCTACAGCCCCCCGCGCGGCCAGTGCCGCCAGTGCTGGGCACACGCCTACGACCGAAGCATCCACGCCGCCCAGGACCAGCGCACCGACTGCGCCGAGTGCGTCAGCCACATGGGCGGACGCCACCCCAACCACCTGATCGTCAAGTAGCACAACCGAGGGCGGCCCCCGTCTCGCCAAAGTCCGGGGCCCCGCTCTCCCCGTGGAACCGGAGGCTTCGTGTGTCTCAGTCCAAGCTGACCATCGTCCCGCTGTCGTTCGATGAGGCGTGCGCGACGATCGACCGTCTCCACCGCCATCACCGCCACCCCCAGGGCTGGAAGTTCGGATGGGGCGTGACCACCACCCCAGAGGGCCGTCTGGTCGGGGCCGCATCTGCTGGGCGGCCCGTCGCCCGCGGCCTCTGGGACGGCTTCACCCTGGAAGTCACCCGAGTCGCCACCGACGGCACCCCCAACGCCTGCTCCGCCCTCTACGCAGCTGCCTGGAGAACCGCGTCAGCTGCCGGATACCAGCGCACCATCACCTACACCCAAGATACCGAACCGGGCACGAGCCTCCGGGCGGCTGGCTGGCGCCTGGTAGCCGTATTACGGCCTCGCAAGGGCTGGGACACCCCATCCCGCCACCGAACAGACCGCGGCACGGACGGAGTCGGCCGCTTCCTCTGGGAGCAGTCACGCAGCATCGCACCACCGCTGTCGCTGGCCGACCTACGTAACGCAATCCGTAACGAAAACACCTGCACGGCCGACGACTGCAACAACCCCCTGCCCCACGCCACACGCGGTCGCCCAGCCCTCTACTGCTCACCCGCCTGCCGCGTCCGCGCCCACCGCGCACGACACACCAAAGCCACCTGACCCACCGCACAACCGAGGGCGGCCCCCGTCTCACCAAAGCCGGGGCCGCCCTCGTCCAGCACAACTCAACAGTGGAACTGGAGACACCCAGCATGACTCAACCCACCGCCATCCGACGAGCCCCCGCACCTCTCCTCATCGAAACCGCGTTGTCCCTCGCCGGTGCCGGGGTGCCGGTCCTGCCCCTACGGGCCGGAAAGCTCCCGTTCGGGAACTGCCGCAGGTGTGCGGACAACGCGTGCGGCGGCCGGCCGAACATGAAGACCGCCGGCCCGTGCGCCTGCCCCGGCGTCTGTCACGGTTGGGCCGCTGCCACAACCGACCCCGCCCTCCTTACCTCCTCCGCCTGGGCACGAGCGTGGGAGCAGGCACAGACAGTGGCCTATCACCCCGGCGGGGCAGGGCTGACCGTCGTGGACCTGGACAACGCAGACGCAGTGGGCTGGGCCCACGCATCGCTGCCCGCCACCCGGGCCGTGCCCACAACGCGCGGTGAACACTGGATCTACCTCGGTGCCATGCAGTCCGCGAACGCGGTCCGTGACAGCGTCGACATCAAGTCCACGATGCAGTACGCCCGGTGGCTCGGTCCCGGGACCGGCAGCATGTCCCGCCTGCCGTCCGTCGTCCTGGCGCTGGTCGAGAAACAAGAGACCACCCCCGCTCGCGAGGAGGTGGTCTCTTCCCTCCCCGGACGCACCGCATGGGACGCAACCGTGGCCACCGGGTGCCGCCACACCGAACGCTACGTCCGCACCGGACTGGACCGAGGCATCCACCTGGTCCACTCCCACACCAAATCCGGCGCCGGATCCCAGGCGTTCGGCGTGGCCCAGTTCCTGGCACGCCAGCACGCGCAGTGCCCCGGGCCCTGCGGACTGGACTCCCTGGGGCGGCAGATCATCGCTGCGGCCGTCTCGGTTGGCGTCCCTGAGGCGTACGCGGTTCGCGCCGTCAACAACGGGCTGAGGGCAGCCGCATGAGCGCGGAGCAGTTGGGCTTGGCCGGGCTCCCGGACGCCCCCGAGCCCCGGCCCACAACGGTGCGTGCGGCTGTTTCCCGAAAGTCGTCGGCCGCAGGCCGTCCGCTTCGATCTGTTCGCCCTGACCAGCAGGCACCCGCTCCCCGGAGCCAACGGCCGCAGGTGACCGCACTGCTCACGATCACCGCGCCCCCGAGCTGGTCGGCCATGCCGTCGGGGCGGTCCTGGTGCGTGTGCGGCTACGAGCGCCACGCCATCGGCCGCGCCGCCACCCTCCAGCTCATCGAGAACCACACCGCGCACCGCGACCACTGCCCCCTGCTCGCCCCCGTGGAAGGGAGGACCGCAGCATGAGCACCCCCAACGAACTCGGCTCCGATCTCTGGGAAGGGTTCGACGACCTGACCCCCGAGACCATCACCGGCCCCACCTGGGACGAGCCCGTACCCCTGTCCGCGCGCAGGCAACTGCCCGCCTTCCCCGTGCACGCCCTCCCCGCCTGGCTGGGGGACATGGTCGCCGGGGTGGCCGAGGAGACGCAGACACCGGCCGATCTCGCCGGGTGCCTGGCCCTGGGAGTCATCGCCACCGCCGCCGGCGGACGGGCCACCGTCTGCGTACGCGGGCACTGGCGCGAACCCGTGAACCTCTACACCGCCGTTGCCCTGCCCCCCGGCAACCGCAAGAGCGCCGTATTCGCCCTCATGACCGGCCCACTCCTCGCCGTGGAAAAGACACTCGTGGAACTGTCGGGCCCCGTACGGGCCGAGGCGGAAACCACGGCACGCCTCGCCAAGGCAGCAGCGGACAAGGCCGCGCAGAAGGCGGCAGGAGCCGAACCCGGCCTACGTGACCAGCTCACCGCCGAAGCCGTCCAGCTCGCCCAGCAGGCCGACGAACTCACCGTGCCCGCCAAGCCGCAGCTCATCGCGGACGACGTCACCCCGGAAAGCCTCGCCACGCTCCTGGCCGAGCAGGACGGGCGCATCAGCGTCATGTCCGCCGAAGGCGAGATCTTCGACATCATCGCCGGACGCTACTCCGGGGCCCCCAACATGGGCGTCTTCCTCAAAGGCCACGCAGGGGACATGGCGCGCGTGAACCGGCAGGGCCGCGACCCCCAGCACATCGAAGCCCCCGCCGTCACGATGGCCCTGGCCATCCAGCCCGAAGTCCTCGACTCCATCGGCCGGGTCAAAGGCGCCGATGGGCGCGGCCTGCTCGCCCGGTTCCTCTACGCCAAGCCCCTGTCCCTGGTCGGCTCCCGCAACCTCACCCCCGACCTCCTCAGCGAGGAAACCACCGCCGCCTACACCAGGACGCTCGGGGGCCTGACCATGGCACTCGCGGACTGGACCGACCCCGCCGTCCTCACCCTCAGCCCCGAAGCCGACACGGTCATGCTCGCCTACCAGAAGGTCACCGAATCCAGGCTCGGCAAAGGCGGCACCCTCGCCCCCGTCGTGAAATGGGCCTCCAAACGAGACGGAGCAGTCGCCCGCATCGCCGGACTGCTCCACCTCGCCACCCACCCCGACAACGGATGGACGCTGCCCATCGAAGCAGCCACCATGGCCGCCGCGACCGAGCTGGGCGACTACTTCACCGCCCACGCCCTCGAAGTCTTCGACGCCATGGGCGCCGACCCCGCACAAGAAGCCGCCCACCAAGTCCTCGCCCACCTCAAGGACCAGCGGCTCACCGGGTTCACCAAGCGAGAACTCTTCCGGGGCCTCTCCCGCGGGGACTTCCCCGCCATGGCCGACCTGGACCCCGCCCTGACCCTCCTCGAAGAACACGGATGGGTCCGCCAACAGCCCCAACCCCCACGCAGCGGACGCGGGCGGCCCCCCTCGCCCCGCTACGACAGCCACCCGAGTACCGCCCCGCCGCTCACCAGCGCGTGACGGAAAACCCCAACCCGCTGACAGAACTGACAGAAATCGCTGGAACGGCCTCTGACCTGCGGTGATACCCGTTTCGGACTCCGTGACAGAAATCAAAAGAAGTCCGACAGAAATACGGCACCCACCACGCGCCCTCCAGCGGACGGTGCGTGACAGAAATACCCCGCAGCTATTTCTGTCAGATTTTCCGCGATTTCTGTCACGAGCCCCCCAGACGACAAAACCGCAGGCCAGACCCCACATCCACGATTTCTGTCAGTTCTGTCACGGGAAACCGGCCCCACCGTCCCGCAGGAGCCCCGGTGACCACCAACCACACCCCAGCACCCGACCCCCGCACCACCCTCCGGGACGGCCTCCCGGACCGCTACCTCACACCCGAAGACCTGGCCGCAATGTTCAGCCTCCCGAGCGTCGAAACCGTCTACGCCTGGCGCAAGAAGCGCATCGGCCCACCCGCCATCCGCATCGGCCGGCACCTGCGTTACGACCCCCGCGCCGTCCGCGATTGGGTCAACAGCCTCGCCACAGACGACGACATCGCCGCATAACCCATCCCAGCCTTCAGGGGCACGACCGGATACCAGTCGTGCCCCTGCCCCATCACGCCCAGGAGCCCCCCGTGGCAGGCCACATCCAAGACCGCTGGTACAAAACCGAAATCATTGATGGAAAGACCGTCCGCACGAAGACCGACCGTCACGGCACAGGAATGCGGTACCGAGCCCGCTACGTCGGCCCGGACGGAACGGAGAAGAGCAAGTCATTCCCTGACAAGCAGAAGCGGCTTGCGGAGCAGTGGCTCGTCACAACTGCTGCCGACATGTCGCGCGGCCAGTACATCGACCCCCGCGCCGCACGCATCACCTTTCAGCAGTTCGCCGAGAAGTGGGTGGCCACCCACACAACCGAAATCAACAGCCGTGAGGCCGCTGAGCGTCGACTCCGGCTGCACGCGTACCCGTACATCGGGAGTCGTCCGCTCGCCTCATTCCAGCCCGGCCACATCCGGACGTGGCTCGGGGAACTGGAATCCGTAGTCGCCGCCTCCTCTCATCGGCGCATCATCTTCGGCACCGTTTCGGCGGCCCTGAGTGCGGCTGTGGATGACACGCTGCTCGCCAAGAATCCCTGCCGGGCCCGGTCAGTACAGATTCCCAAGGCGAGCCCGCCACGGGTGGCTCCGTGGACATCGGATCAGGTTTTCGCTGTACGCGCCGCGCTAGTCGAACGCCTGCGGGCGACTGTCGATGTTGCAAGTGGATGTGGTCTGCGACAAGGCGAAGTCTTCGGCCTCTCGGAAGATGAACTCGATTACGAAGGCGGCTGGCTCGGAGTTCGACATCAGCTCAAGCGGATCCGTGGCAAGTTCGTCTTTGCGCTGCCCAAGGGCGGGAAAGTCCGAGACGTTCCCCTGCCGAAAGCGGTAGGAGCCGCGCTCCGAGCCCACTCCGAGCAGTTCCCCCCGGTCAGAGTGACGCTGCCCTGGCGCACGCCCGATGGGCCACCCGTCACAAAGACGCTTCTCTTTAGCGGAACTTCCGGCAGCCACGTGCGGGTAAGTCACTTCAATGACCACCTGTGGAAGCCTGCTCTGGCCGCTGCGGGCGTCATCCCGGAACCGAAGACAGGCGAGAGGTACGCATCAGCGTCTGAGGACGGCATGCATGCTCTGAGGCACTTCTACGCTTCCGTCCTGCTGGATGCCGGAGAGAACATCCGGGCCCTGAGTGCGTACCTAGGTCACAGCGATCCCGGTTTCACTCTGCGGATCTATACGCACCTCATGCCGAGCAGCGAGGGGCGTACCCGCTCGGCCGTCGATGCCCTGTACAAGGCGCCTGCGGACCATGATCACGGCCCAGAGGCGGCCCAGTAGCCGCGCTTACGCCCTGGTCAGCGGTTAACCTGCTGGTCAGGACGTAGGTCTCCCTTGGTAGCGAGACTTCATCTATTTCTGGCCGCTGTTCACCGGGGACGCGATCCCGCTGAGCCAGTGGAACAACCGGATGTGGCTGAGTACCTGGATCTGACGCCGGGCCCGGCTCCCCGCCCTCCACTCCGCTCCCTCTGCAACTGCGGAACTGCCGAACTGCGGCCTGTGATACGGCCCATGGTTCCGGTCGGGTAACGACACCCCCGGCGCCACTCGGGTCCCGTACGCTGCTTGACGTAACTCTCTTGAACATGTTCAAAGAGACTCCCGGGGAGGGGACGCAGCAGTGCGTAACGGGGTAAAGATAGGCATCGTGGGCGGGGCGTTCGCGGTCGTGGTCGGCGGGGTCGGCTACGGCGCGTACAACATCTGGAACGCGGTGGACGGTTCGGGCGGCGGAGCCGGAGACTCCACGGGGACGACCCAGGCCGCGCCCGTGCGCACCGGCCCGCCGACGGCGGACGAGATCAGCGGTGCGGCGAAGGACTTCCTCGCCGCCTGGGCGAAGGGCGACGCGGACACGGCGTCGCGGCTGACCAACAACGCGACGGACTCGCAGGCGCTGCTGACCGGTTACCGCGAGGACGCGCACGTCACGAGGGTCACCCTGACGCCCGGCGCGGCCTCCGGTGCCAAGGTGCCGTTCACGGTGAAGGCCACCGTCTCGTTCGAGGGGAAGACCAAGCCCTGGTCCTACACGTCCTCGCTGAGCGTCGTACGCGGGCTGACGACCGGCCGGGCGCTGGTGGACTGGGCCCCGTCGGTCGTCCACCCGGACCTGGCGAAGGGCGAGACGCTCACCACGGGCGAGGCGGAGTCCGCGCCCATCAAGGCGGTCGACGACAACGGCGCCGAGCTGACGAAGGAGAAGTACCCCTCGCTCGGGCCGGTCCTGGACTCGCTGCGGCAGAAGTACGGCGACAAGGCGGGCGGCAAGCCGGGCATCGAGACGTACATCGCGGGCGCCGGCCCGGCCGACAGCACCGCCCCCGCCAAGACGCTGCTGACCCTCTCCAAGGGCACCCCCGCGCTGCTGCACACCACGCTCGACGCGCGGGCGCAGGCGGCGGCCGAAACAGCGGTGAAGAAGTTCAGCGAGTCGTCGGTGGTGGCGGTCAAGCCGAGCACCGGTGAGATACGCGCTGTCGCCAACAACCGTGAGGACGCCTTCAACGCGGCGATGCAGGGCAAGCTCGCGCCCGGCTCCACGATGAAGATCATGACGGCTGCGATGCTCATCAACAACGGGCTGGCCGCCGAGAAGAGCCCCATCCTCTGCGAGCCGTCGGTCATGTGGCAGGGCCAGACCTTCCACAACCTCGACAACTTCTCGATCCCCAGCGGCACCATGGAGCAGAGCTTCGCCCGCTCCTGCAACACCGCCTTCATCAAGCCGGTCGGAAAGCTGAACGACCGCGGCATCGCGGACACGGCGCTGCCGGACACGGCGAAGAAGTACTTCGGTATCGGCTCCGTCTGGAACGTCGGCATCCCGACCTTCGACGGCAGCGTGCCGCAGACGAGCGGCCCCAACACCGCCGCGGCGATGATCGGTCAGGGTCTTGTCCAGATGAACCCGCTCAACATGGCGTCGGTCACCGCCACCGCCCGCAGCGGCGCCTTCCACCAGCCGGTGATCGTGCCCGCGTCACTGCGCGACGGGAACACGGCCTCCGCGCAGCCCCTGCCCGCCAACACCGCGCAGCAGCTGCGCGACATGATGCACACGACGGCGACGGCGGGGTACGGGACGGGCACCGTGGCGATGTCCGGGGTCGGCGGGTACAAGGGCGCCAAGACCGGATCGGCCGAGGTCGACGCCCAGGGCAAGTCCAACAGCTGGTTCGCCGGATTCAGCAACGACCTGGCCGCGGCTGCGGTCGTCCAGTCCGGCGGCCACGGCGGGGACGCCGCGGGTCCGGTGGTCGCGGCGGTGCTGGCGGCGGGGTCCTGAGGCTGATTCCGGCAGGGTCCTGAGGCTGTTCCCGGCGGGGTCCTGAGGCTGATTCCGGCGGGGAGGGGGAGCCCTGCGGGGTGAGGCGAGCCGGGGGTCAGTTCTCCGGGGTCCCGCCCCCCCCCCCGCCGGGGTCTCCGCCGGTGCCTCCGCCGGTGCCCCGTCCGAGAACCCGTCCGAAGCCTCCGGTGTGCGTTCGCGCAGGAGCTGGAGGAAGGCGCGGGCCGCCGGTGAGGCCGCGGAGGCGATCCAGACCGCGCGCACCGTGCGCGGCGGCACGCCTTGCGTCGCCACGGCGCTCACCCCGGGCATGCCGGCGGCCGTGGCAGCGGGCACCAGACCGATACCGAGGCCGCGCCCCACGAGCTGTTCGAGCAGCGCCATGGTGTCGGCCTCGTACGCGACGGTGCGGGTGGCCCCGGCCGCCGCGAACGCCGCGTCGTTGTGCCGCCGGATCCCGGAGCCCGGCGGCATGTCGACCATGTCCTCATCGGCCAGCAGACCCGGCGTGACCGGTGCGGCCCCGGCCAGCCGGTGCCCGTGCGGGACGATGGCGACCAGCTCCTCGTACGCGAGCACCCGCCCGGCCAGTCCGGCCGGAGGTCCCCCGGGGCGGGTGTCGACGAACGCGAGGTCGAAGACGTGGTCGCGCACCTGTTGCAGCAGGTCCCGGACCGGCCTGGCGCAGAGCGAGACATGCACGGCCGGATGCCGGTCCCGGTAGGTCGCGAGCAGGTCGGGCAGGTCCACCGCGGTGAGCGGGGTGATGGTGCCGATGCTCAGCCGGCCGCGTACCTCGCTGCCGCAGGCCGCCACCTCCCCGCGGGCTCGCTCGACGGCCGCCAGGGCCTCGCGGGCCGGGCCGAGGAACGCCTCACCGGCCTCGGTGACCCGCACCCGGCGGCTGGTGCGCTCGAACAGCAGGGTGCCCAACTCGCTCTCCAGCCGGGCGATTTGGTGGCTCAGCGCGGACTGGACCACGAAGCAGCGGTGAGCGGCGCGGGTGAAGCTGCCGGTCTCGGCGACGGCGACGGCATAGGTGAGCTGACGGAGTTCCACGCGTCCATCGTGTCACCCGTGTCCGCCATCCATCGCGTTTCACGATCGCTGGCATGACAACCATCTGTTGGATTCATCCGTCCTGGCCGGGGAGCATGAACGCGAGTCCGGACCGGCCGGCGCCGAGGGCGCTGTGCCGCGCCCCCGGACGGTGAACTCCCGGAAAGGAAACGGACGTGGCCACCTCCTCGGCTTCCTCAGCTGCTCACCCCCCGTCCACCGCGGGCGCTCCCCCGCTCCCTGCGGGCGGCGCCACCACCGACGGCCCGGGGCGCGGCACGGTCGTGCTGATGTCCGTGGCCGTCGGGCTGTGTGTGGCGAGCAACTACTACGCCCAGCCCCTGCTGGACACCATCGCCCGGGACCTGCGGCTGTCCGCCGCCTCCGCCGCGCTGGTGGTGACCGTCGCCCAGGTCGGCTACGCACTGGGGCTTGTCCTCGTACTGCCGTTGGGCGACCTGCTGGAACGCCGCCGGCTGGTGTGCGGCCTGACCCTGGCCACGGCGCTCTCCCTGGCGCTGACCGCGGTCGCCCCCAACGCCGGGCTGCTGCTCGCCGGCACCGCGCTGACCGGTCTGCTGTCGGTGACCGCGCAGGTGCTCGTACCGTTCGCCGCCGATCTGGCCGCCCCGCAGCAGCGCGGCCGGATCGTGGGGACGGTGATGAGCGGGCTGGTGCTCGGCATGCTGCTCGCCCGTACCGCGTCCGGCGCCCTGGCCTCGGTCGGCGGCTGGCGCACGGTGTACTGGGCCGCGGCCGTGGCGATGGTGCTCCTGGCCGCCGCCCTGCACCGGGCGCTGCCGCAATACCGGGGAAACGCCGGCCTGCGCTACGGACGGCTGCTGCACTCCACCGCACGTCTGCTGGTCGAGGAACCGGTGCTGCGCGCAAGGGCGTTGATCGGCCTGCTGGCCTTCGCCTGCTTCAGCGCGCTGTGGACGTCGCTGGCCTTCCTGCTCTCCGGACCCGGCTGGGGCTGGTCGGACGGCGAGATCGGACTGCTGGGTCTGGCCGGTGCCGCGGGCGCGGTCGCCGCCCAGCTCGCCGGGCGGCTGGCGGACCGCGGACGGACCACGCAGACCACGATGGTCAGCGCGCTGCTGCTGCTCGGCTCCTGGGGGCTGCTGGCCCTGGGAGGCCACCAGTTGGCCCTGCTGATCGCCGGCATCGTGCTGCTGGACCTGGCGCACCAGGGCGTGCACATCACCAACCAGTCGCTGATCTACGCCCTGCGCCCGGACGCCCGCGGCCGCATCACCTCCGCGTACATGACGTGTTACTTCGTCGGCGGGGCGATCGGCTCGGCCCTGGTCGGGGTGGTCCACGCCCACGCGGGCTGGAACGGGGTGTGCGTACTGGGTGCCGCGCTCGCCCTGCTGCTGTGCCTGGCGGGTGCCGCGGATGCCGACGTCGTACGGAACTGGTGGCAGCGGCAGACCCGGCTGCGGGAGCTGGGGGCCGTGCCGTACGCGAGCCTCCTGGCCTTCGCCGTGCTCGTGCTCATCGCCCTGGCGATACGCCTGGCCACGTGACGCGGGCTCGGTGGCACCGGACGCGGCGGCTCAGGACCAGGCTCCGGAGTCTTCCGGGCGGGGGATCAACTGGTTCGCGTGGTAGGTACACCGGACGTTAGCGTTACGGGCCATGAGCACTTCCGAACCCACTGCCAATCCCCGGTTCGCCGAGGCGCTGCGCGAACTGGGCCTGGAGGTCGAGGTCCGTGGCTTCCCCGAGGCGACGCGGACAGCGGCCGAGGCGGCGGCCGCGATCGGCTGCGAGCTCAGCGCGATCGTCAAGTCGCTGATCTTCGAGGCCGACGGGGCGCCCGTCCTGGTCCTGATGGACGGGGCGTCCCGGGTCGACGTCGACCTCGTACGGGAGGTGCTCGGCGCCGAGAAGGTCAAGCGCGCCGACGCCGGTCTCGTACGGGAGACCACCGGGTACGCGATCGGTGGGGTGCCGCCCTTCGGCCACCGCAACCGCACCCGGGTCATCGCCGACCGGGGCCTGCTGGAGCACCCCGTCGTCTGGGCCGCCGCAGGCACTCCGCACACGGTCTTCGCCATGGAGCCGAAGTCGGTGGTCGCCCACGCGGGCGCCACCCTGGCCGATGTCCGGGAGTCCGCCGCGTGACTCCCACGGTCATCCTCGCCGTCGTCGTCGCAGCGATAACGCACGCCAGCTGGAACGCCATTGCCCACCACATCAAGGATCAGCTGGTCTCCTTCACGCTGATCTCCGCGGGCGGGCTGCTGATCGGCGTGCTGGGCGCGCTGTTCGTCCCCTTCCCGGCCGCCGCCGCGTGGCCGTATCTGCTCGTCTCGGCCGCGCTGCACGTCACGTACATGCTGCTCCTCATGCGGTCGTTCACGCTCGGCGACTTCGGCCAGATGTATCCGATCGCGCGCGGCACGGCGCCGCTCGTGGTGACCGTGCTGGCCGCCGTCTTCGTCCATGAGATCCCGAACGGCTGGCAGTTGGCAGGGGTGGCGGTGGCCTGCGCCGGACTCGTCGGCGTGGCCCTCTGGGGCCTCAAGGGGTCCCGCCCGCAGTGGCCGGCGATCATCGCGGCGCTCGCCACCGGCCTGGCCATCGCCTCGTACACCACGGTCGACGGCGTCGGCGTCCGCGACTCGGGCACCTCGCTCGGCTACATCGCCTGGCTGATGGTCCTGGAGGGCATCGCCATCCCGGCATACGCGCTGTACCGGCGCCGTGGCCAACTGGTGGCCCAGGTACGCCCGTACGCCACCAAGGGGCTGGTCGGCGGCGCGATGTCGGTGGTCGCGTACGGCCTGGTCCTGTGGGCCCAGACCCGCGCCCCGCTCGCCCCGATCGCCGCGCTGCGGGAGTCGTCGATCATCGTGGGCGCGGCGATCGGCGCGCTCTTCTTCAAGGAGAAGTTCGGGGCGCCGAGGATCGCCGCGGCCGGGCTGATGGTGGTCGGCATCGGGCTGATGCTGCATACGGCTTAGCCTCTGCTGAATCCCGGCGCTCCTGCTCCCGGTACGCCCGCTGCGGGGGGCGTACCGGGCTCATCCCCGCTGCAACCGCTCCGGCAGTGCCACCCAGCGCCGAGGGGTGCTGGGATCGGCCGCTTCCCGGCCGTCGCTGATCCTCAGCCCCGCCGCGGCACACGCGTAGGCAAGGCTGTTGGCGCCGTAGGGGAACGTGTGCTCGTTCTGCCAGAAACGGAAGTTCCAGTACGCGGGCGGATCCGACGCGTCCGGGCAGAGGCCGGTCTCCTCGGATACGACGATCTCGCCATCGCGTGCCAGGGTGCCAAAGGTGCCGCCCTTGGGATTGAAATACAGCCCATACGCGGAGGTGCCCGCCGATATCGCTTCCAGCACGGCGGCGTCGCCGGGCATGTACCCCTCCTGTGTGATCACGCACCCGCCGGGGTCACCGGCCACACCCGTCACACCGACATGGCGCAGGCACTCGTCGCAGTTCTCCGGGTCGAAAGGCGCCTCGTCGAGGTCCGCCTCCGGGCACTGCGCGGGGTCGGCGCCGAGCCGCCGGATCACCTCGTCCTCGCTCAGACCGCGCACGAACGCGACACCAAGTCCCTCGGTCCACAAGGGCCCCTCGCCGAAAGCGGCGATGAGCGCATCCGCCGCCCGCACAGCGGCGGCCTCGCCGGCGGGCAGCTCCACCGCTCCCGGCAGACCCGCGACGAACGGCGCGAGCGGCGTGGTCAGCAGCAGTCGGCCTGGCGACCAGGGGCCCGACTGAGGCGTCCACACATCCGCCCCGGCACCGATCAGCGCACGGACAACGGCCTCGTCCACACTCCGGGCGGCGTGCCACAGCGGCGTGTGCCCCTCCTCGTCGCGTGCGTCGACCTCCGCCTCGTACGTCAGGAGCGCCGCAACCGCATCCGCCGCCCCGGCCCCGGCTGCCCTGTGCAGCGGCATGGTCCCGGACGGCCCGGCGCCGCCGGGCGGTGCCCCGCCCTCAAGCCGGGCCCGGACCAGGGCCGCATCACCCCAGTCCTGGTACCCCATCCGCTCCCAGTCCGCCCGGGGTACGTAGCGCTGCCGGGCCTCCTCCTCCTGACGCGCCGTCTCCAGCTGGGAGCGCGTCAGCGGCGGCGCCAGGAACGACGGCGGTCCGCCCCTCTCCACATACACGGAGGCACCCTGCTGTTCCGGTGGATCCAGAAGCTCAAGTCCCGGCCAGACCTCGACCACCCGCTCCGACGCGGCACGGAGCGCCGCCGCATCGACCGGGGTGCGGGTCTCGGTTATCCCCTCGTCCGGCCACTCGACGATCAACCACGCTTCCCCGGGCGCCGGCAGTTCCGCCAGGTAGAGGTCGACGTCCGTCTTGAACAAGGACCGCCGGGCATGGTGCAGGCCGGGATCCAGCGGGATCAGACCGACTGCCTGGTCCGTCACCGCCGTCCTGGTCCGTCCCGGCGGCCCGGGGATCGAGACGCTCCGCGTCGTCGTGCCGTCCAGCGAGGTCACCCGGCGGCCGTCGGCCGGCAGCAGGCCCACCCGGAGCCCGGACTGACGTCCCGGATCCGCGTCCTGCCTGCGGACCTTGCGGAAGACCGCCAGGTGCAAGGTGACCGACCGCGGCCACACCGACCAGCCCGTCAGCAGCACCCGGACATCCGGACCGGCACCGACCACGTCGCACTGCGGCAACACCACGGGCGCGAACCGGTCGACGGGCGGCGTGTACTGCCCGTCGTCCTCCGCCGCCGGGCGTAACCGGACCAGCACGGACCGCTCGGCGGCCGTTTCCTCCGGCATCACCAGATCATCGAAGAATCCCATGCACCGAGCGTGACACGGGGGTCTGACAACGCCCTCGGATCGCCGGTGGCCATCGGCCCGCCGTCGGCCACCGGTCGGCGGACGGACTCACCGCCGGTGGCCTGCCCGTGGCACCAGCCAGCGCCACCGGTCACGAACAAGGCCTGGCTCAGCCTCCCCCGGGCGCACGGCGACATGCGGGTTTCCGTCAACTGCCGTCCCCCCACGGCAGATCGGTACGCTCAGTCACACCTCACCGTGGTTGACCGTTCCGGAGACGAAGGGCTCGCGGCGTCCGCTCGGCCGATGTCGGCGGACGGCCGGGCGATGAGTGGCGCCTCGTCCGCCTCGCGGGGCACGCTGTCGCCGCTGTCCCGTTCCGACCGGGCGCCGGCACTGGCGATCGGGCGCCGGGGGAAGGCATGGCGGCGGGCGCCGACGACGATGAACCATGCCGCGGTCGTGGGCACGACGGCGAGTAGCGGCAAGGACGCCACTCCCAGACGGTCCAGTACCTGCCCGCCCACGATGGACCCGCCGCCGATACTGAGGTTGACGCCGATGACGTACAGCGCGGACACCGCGGCCTGGGCCTGCGGTGCGGCCGTGAGCGCGGCGGACTGCAAGAGGGTGGGCAGACCCGCGAAGAGCAGGCCCCATACGACGATCAGGACGAGACTCACGGACGTGGCCCTGCCCGTGGCGGCCAACGCCGCGAAGACCAGTGCCATCGCGCCGACGAAGAGCAGGGTCGCGCCGCGGGGACGGTGATCGACCAGTACGCCGGTCGTCCACACTCCGGCGACTCCCGCGAGTCCGAAGGCGAGCAGCGCCGGGCCTGCCGCTGCCGAGCTGACGCCGATGTGCCGCAAGTAGGGCGAGACGTAGGAGTAGAGGCTGAAGTGGCCGAGCATGACCAAGGTCGTGGCGACGGTGACGGTGAGCACGCCCGGGAGTTTGAAGGCGGCCAGGGCCGTGACCCGCGTCTCCGGTGAGCCGGACGCCTCAGGCAGCAGGAGTGGCGCGGTGACGAGGGCGAGTGCGGCCACCGCGGCGAGCAGGACGAAGGCGCTGCGCCAGCCCAGCGCGTTGCCGACGGTGGTTCCCAGCGGCACACCAAGGGCCAGCGCGGCGGAGTTGCTCGCGAATACGGCGGCAACGGCGCGGCCCGCCCGCTCCGGCGGGACGAGGCGGGTGGCGTACACGGGTAGGACCGACCAGAGGACCCCGTGCGTCGAAGCGGCGATCAGACGGGCGACGACAGCCACAGCGTAGGAAGGGGCCGCGGCGAGCAGCAGATTGCTCAGCACGAACACGGCCATGATGACGAGGAGCAGACGCCGCTGCGGCCAGTGCGCGGTTCGGGCCGTGATCGGCAGCGTCACCACCATGATGACGAAGGCGTACAGGGCCACCAGCAGGCCGGCCCGCGACTCCGAGACACCGAGGCCACCGCTCACCTGGGGCAGCAACCCCATGGGCAGCGTCTCCGTAGTGATCGACATGAAGCCGGCCAGGAACAGGACGGCCAGGCCGGCACGCCCGGACCGGAGAGATGACGTGGTTTTGACAAGGCTGTTCACGGCTGGAACGGTAAACTTTCACACCGATGTCAAGGTCAAGACGACGGCGAACAGGATGCGGCGTGAAGATCAGTGAGCTGTCCCAGCACACCGGGATCAGCAGCCGCTCGCTGCGCTATTACGAGCAGCTGGGCCTGCTTCACCCCCGTCGTCTCCCCAACGGTTACCGGGATTACTCCGAGGAGTCCCTCGTATGCGCCGAGCGGGTTCGCGACCTGCTCAGGTCCGGCCTCGGCACCGAGGCCATCAAGGACATCGGCTGCTGTTTCACCGGGGCGGGGGAGTCGCTGCGGGCGAAGGCGGACACGGAACTCGCCGCCGGCCTGGCCCGCGAGCTGGAGAACATCCAGAGCAGGATCGACATCCTCACCAGGCACCGCGACGCCATCCAGGCCCACTTGGCTGAAGCACGTCTCGCGGCGGATTGAGCCCGCACTCGCCCGACCGGCATGCCCGACGGCACCAGTCGAGAGGGGGCTAGAGTTCACTATGCGTCCCCATGCCTCGAATGACCCGTCCAGTGATGGCGCTGCGGCGTCTCCAAGGGCCCTCCCGCCGCGCGGGAGCAGGCCGGCGCACAGCCTCGAATCGACCTCCGAGTCCGGCCCCGAGCGGAACCCCGATGCGAACCCCGTCTCGCTGTCGATCAGCGAACTCGCTCACCGGTGCCGAGTGAGCACGCGGTCACTGCGGTACTACGAGGAGCAAGGTCTCCTGCTCCCGTCGCGCAACGCCGTGGGGCACCGCAGGTACCAGGCCAAAGACGCCGACTGTGTCGGGTTCATCCAGCGTCTGTACGGCGCGGGCCTGCCGAGCGACCTGATCCGTACGGTGGTCCAGGAGTGGAAACTCCCCGACTCCGCGCCCCGGGTCGAGGCTCTTCTGCGTACGCGGCACGCCGAACTCTCACGTGAAGCGGAAGAACTGCACGCCAAGCTGACCGGCCTGGAAGCCGTACTGAACGCGGTGACCGACAACAGCTGACTTGCCCTTCACGCCAGTGTGAACGTCTACCTTCCTGGCGAAGGCCCCGAGCGGGACCCGCAGGAAAGGCAGACGGATGAGCAGCTACATGCTGGCGCAGCTCCAGCTCAAGTACGGTTTCGCGAATCTGGCGCGCTACGAAGCCGCCATGGTGACCATCCGCGAACTCTTCGAATCGCGGGGCATCTCGCTGGTCGCGGGCACGGTGACGCAGGTCGGGCCGCTGTATGAGGCATTCAACCTGTGGGAGATCGAGGACCAGGGCCACCTGGAGCGCGCACTCGGTGCCATGACGCTCAGCGATCCCCGTGCCGTGGAGGCCATGGGCGAGCTGGACGCCACGGTGGAACACGAGCAGACGCGCTTTCTCGGATCACTCGCGTTCGCAGGGGGCCCGAACACCGCGTGAGGCTTCAGGGCGGGGTTGGTTCAGTCAGCACGCCCTGCCCGTGGTCGCGCCGCCGGGTCTCCCGCCTGTTCGCCGGTGATACCTCGCGGGGCAGCAGGCGTCCGGGTGGCGGAGGCGAGGAGGGCCAGTCTTTCGGCGCTGTCGGTGCCCGGGTCCGGATGGAAGATGACGAGCGTCTGGCCTGCCGTGCCGGCGATGCCCAGCCGCTCCCGGTTCAGGGAGAGGCCACCGACCTGGGGGTGGTCGATGTGCTTGGATGCGCCTTCGCACGCCGTGACGTCGTGGCGGGCCCAGATCCGGCTGAAGCGGGGGCTGGCGAGGGAGAGTTCACCGACGAGCTCGATGACCCGGGGGTCGTCCGTGTCGGCGCCGACGGACTCACGGAACCCGGCGACCATGCCCGCGGCCGCGCTCTCCCAGTCCGGGTGGAGGTCCTTCTCGGCGGGGTCGAGGAACACGTCCCGCAGGCGGTTGGCTCCCGCCGCGAGACGCGGTGACAGTGCGGTCGCCAGGGCGTTCGCGGCGAGGACGTCGAAGTAGCGGCCCTCAACCAGCGCGGGCAGCGAGAGCGTGGCGACGAGCTGGGCGATGCCCGGCGGAACGGTTTCCCTGCGGGGCCGTCGCCGTCGGCGCCGGGGTGTGCCGGCACCGAGGTTCAGCAGGTACGCCGTCGCGTCGTCATCGAGCCGCAGCACGCGGGCGAGGGATTCGAGGACCTGCACGGAGGGGTTGCGGTCGCGGCCCTGCTCCAGGCGCAGGTAGTAGTCGGCGCTGATACCGGCGAGCATCGCGACCTCTTCCCGGCGCAGACCCGGCACGCGCCGTACCCCCAGGACCGGGATACCGGCCTGTTCAGGGGTGACGAGCTCGCGGCGGGCGCGCACGTAGTCGCCCAGCAGGTTCGGTTCGCCGGTCATGCCGCCACTGTAAGTCGCTCGCCCGAGCGCGTGCCTGGTCCTGTCACCCCCAGGATCGCTGGGGCCCTGGCTCGGCCGGAGCCCGGACAGCAGCCTGGTCACCGGCTCACCGACCCGGTCTTTCCCCGTACGTCTTGCCCCGTACGTCTTTATCCGTACGCCCTTCCCCGCACGACACACAGCAAGGAGCGAACCCATGTCGACGTATCTGCTGGTACACGGTGCCTGGCACAGCGGGCAGTGCTGGGAGCGGGTGGTCCCGTTGCTGGAGTCGGCCGGACACCGGGTGGTGACTCCGTCGCTCGCCGGCTACGGCGACCAGGCGCACCGGCTCGGCCCCGAGGTGGGGCTCGACACCCACGTCGACGACATCGTCGGGCTGATCACCGAGGAGGACCTCAGCGAGGTGGTACTCGTGGGACACAGCTATGCCGGGCTGGTCATCTCGTCCGCGGCCAACCGGGTCCCGGACCGGATAGCACAGTTGGTGTACCTCGACGCGATGGTCCCGGAGGACGGCGAGAGCGCGGCCGATGTCATGCCCATCACCCAGCCCCTGATCGATCTCGCCCTGCGGTCGGACAGCGGCTGGCGGGTTCCGCCGCTGCCCGAAATGCCGCCGCCCATGGGCCTGTTCGGGGTCACCGACCCGGCGGACGTCGCCTGGCTGCGCAGCATGCTGTCGGACCAGCCGGTGCGCTGCCTCCAGCAGCCGGTCCGGCTGGACAACCCGGACGCGCGCCCGATCCCCCGGACGCACATCCACTGTGAGGTCGGCAAGCCGGAAGGCTTCACCCGGCGCCCCGTCCCCGCGATCCAGCCCAACGGCACACCGGCCCAGGTGTGGACGTTGGCGACCGGCCACGACTGCATGATCACCACGCCGGCCGAGCTCGCCGGCCTGCTGCTCAAGCTGGGCTGACAGCAGGGGCGGTGGGCGTCAGTGGGGACCGGCCGCGTCGGCCGGAGTACGTACGGCGAGGAGGAGGTCCTCGTAGGTGTGGTGGCGACGGGTGGTGGTGCGGTGGTGCAGGAGCCCGGCCGCGCGGACGTGCTCGCCGGAGTCCACGAGGGCGCGGGCCAGGGTGTCCTGGATGATCTCCCGCTCGACGCGTACTCCACCGGTCCGTTCCGCGCTCTCGCCCAGGCCGGACAGCAGATCCACCGCGACACGGGGACGGCCTGCGGTGACCTCCGCCAGCGCCCGCACCACAGGGGCCAGGACATCGCGGAAGTCGGCGCGTTCGTCGGCGGCGGCCCGGCGGGCCAGGATGTGCAGGTCGTCGGTGGCGGCCTCCACGGCAAGCGCCAGGGCCAGGTTGAAGGTGTGGAAGATCTCCGCCATCCCGCCCGGTGCGGAAAGCAGCTCCCGTACCTGACCCGGATCGCTGCGCCCGGCCGGCGACTGTCCGACCAGGAACAGGCGCCAGTTCGTCGCGGCCCGCATGCCGACATCCGTACGCGCCAGTGCCGTGTCCGCCCGGCGGCGCGCGTCCGGGAAATCGCCGCAGGCGATGGACTGCAGCGCGGCATGCCAGTTCAGGTGCCGTGACTGCACCGCCTGCGGGTCCTCCCGGAGCCACTGGTCCAGGAAGTCGGCCGCGTCCCGGCCGGTTCCCAGCTCGTGCTCGGCGTGCGCGAGGGCGTGCGCGGCCACTCCCGAGCGCGGATACAAGTCCAGTGCGTGACCGGCCAGTTCGTACGCTTCACGCACCCGGCCCTGCTCCGCCCTGGCCGCGGCCAGCCAGCTCTGCCACGGCCAGCTGTCCGGACCGGCTGCCGCCGCCTGCCGCTCCGTCAGCACATCGCCGTGCGCTCGGTAGGCGGCGTCCCCGCACGAGGAGAACGCGCCCAGCATGAGCCGGCCTGCTCATCGGCGGGCCACCGGTCGAAGTGCTCCACCAGGTGATCGGCGGTCAGGCGGTACTGCCGGTGGGTGTGGAGAAAAACCCCGTACACGAGACTCGCCTCCCGCTCACCGGCGGCCAGCGCGTCCCGGTGCGCGATCGACAGCTGCTCCTTCAGCACCGCGTCGTCCCACCGGTCCCCGGTCGCCAGCGCCAGCAGCGCCCGCGCCACGCCGGAGCCCGGATCGTCGCCGGCCCACTGACGCAGCAGAGGCAGTACCCGCCCGCTCAGGGACAGCAGCGCCTCCACCGCCCGCTCCGCCAGTGGCGTACCCGCCACTGCCGCCCCCACCGCCGTCCCGCCGCTCATGCCCGGCTCACCGGCCCGTTCACACGCTCGACATGAACACGGCGGTGCAGACGATGCCGCTGTTGCCGCAGTGGTTGCGCGGCAGATCCAGCGGCAGGCCGGCCTGGTTGCCGCTCCCCACCCCGCTCCCGGCCACCGTGGAGCCCACGGCCCGAGCACCGCCCTGGCTGACACAGGTGTTGCCGAACACCGCGTTCCCGATACCGATCACGCTCGCGTGAGCGGCAGTGGCCGGAAGCAGCGCCACCCCGGCCACCGCACCCAGTACCGCGGCCCGCGCACCCGCACGTCCCGCAACACCACCCGTGCTCCGCGTCTCCACGCCCATCGCGCTCCTCCTTCATCCGGAACCGTGTCCCGGTGCCCGTACAGCTGACGCCGGCCGGACGAACCCGGGCCGCACTCCCACCAACGACAGAACCCGGCTCCCGACAGGTGGGCACCACCCGGCCCCTCGCGGCAAGGCCCCGACTGGTTCAGCGGGACACCTCCAGCCGCAGGAACACCGGCACCCGCAGCGGCGGCCGTTCCGCCAGGGTCAGCACTATGACCGCGCCGCCGGTCATGAACCGCTCCAGCCGTGATGCCCGCACCTCGTGCCACACCCCCTGGACCCTGATGAGGTCGCCACGGACCACCAGGACGGCGCACAGGCCGTACTCACCCCGCACGCCCGCCACCGCCGCCCCGGCCCAGCTCGGCCCAGACGACCTTGCCGGGTCCGACCCGCTCGCCGAAGCCCCACGTGTCGGCCAGCGCGTCCACCAGGAAAAGGCCCCGGCCACCGTCCGCATCCAGGTCCGGACCGACCATCCGGGGAGGCACGGACGACGCGTCGTGCACCTCGATACGGATGCCGGGTCCGTGCGCGTCCGGCATGAAGCGGGTCTCGATCTCCCGCCCCGGCGAGACCACGGCGTGCCGTCCGGCATTGGTCAGCAGCTCGGAGAGGACGAGGGAGGCCACGTCCACGAGCGGTGCGAGGCCCCAACCCTCAAGTGCTGTACGGAGTTCCGCACGCGCCCGGGCGACACAGGCGGGGTGTCGGCTCCACCGCCGTACGACTGCGTTCCTGGCGATCCGCTCCATCAGCGCACCACCACACCGTGCAGCGGGCAGGGCGGTCCGACGTCGACGCCGTGCAGATCGAACCACGCGATCCGGCTGTGCTCCAGCCGCTCGTACGCCAGGGACGAGAACGAGCCGAGGTTGGGACGGAGTTGATGGCCGAGCGGCAGATACGCACGGCATACGAGGAGACGGCGCCGACGCAGTACGAGCGGGGGCGGCGGACCGGGCCGCCGTCTCGCCGACCGATTCAGGAATCGGGCCACGGGGTCGACGAGACGGGCAATAAACTTCAGCATGTCGGCGCTCCTGGGTAGGCGTTGGCCACGCCCCCGGACCGTTGCTGCGGTCGCGGGGGTCTCGTGCGTTCCTGTCGCACTGTGACCAATAACTCACAGCCTGTGGTTTGCGTCGCTACGCTTCTAGGGGTTTCGACCTGACAACGGGCAATTCAAGTGAGGGAGTTGGGCTCGTGGCGGCAGCAAACAAACGGCGCTCGATGCGACAGAAGTACGGGGAGGAGCTGAGGATCCGGCGCATCGCTGCGGGCCTGACGCAGGAAGAGGTGAGCGAGGTGGTGGTCTGCTCACCGACACTGATCAGTCACTACGAAGCGGGGCGCCGTCTGCCCAGCCCGGACGACGCACAGCGGCTGGACCGCGCCCTGGGGACGGACGGGTTCTTCGCCCGCTGGCTGAAGGATTTGGACTCGAAGTACGCGAGCCACTTCGCTCCGGTAGCGGAGTTCGAGCAACAGGCCAAGGAAATCCGGCACTACGGCAGCTCACTGATCCCCGGCCTTCTCCAGACGGCCGCTTATGCAAAGGAGGTGCTCAGTGCCCATGCCGCGCTCGACCCGATGACTCCGGTTGACGAACACGTCGTCAACCGCATGGACCGTGCACCGATCATTGAGCGTCCATCCGACACAGTATTTTGGGCCCTACTGGACGAAGCGGCACTGCGGCGGCGGATCGGTGGTCCGCAGATCATGGCTGAACAACTGCACAAGATCGCCGACCTGGCCGAGGCTCTACGAATCCGATTGCACGTCTTGCCGTTCGGAGTCGGGGCGCACGCCCTGCTCGCTGGAATGCTGTATCTGATGAGCTTCGACGACGCTCCGCCCATCGCCTACGTGGAAGGCGTCGGGACCGGCCATGTCTTCGACGATCCGATCATGGTGAAGCACTGTCACCTCGCCTACGATTTGGCCCTCGGCGACGCGCTGTCTGCCAAGGAATCGCTGGCCCTGGTCAGGGCCGCAGCAAAGGAGTATGAACGTGAACGGTAACGCGCGCATCGACCTCGCGTTCGTCAGCAACTGGCGCAAGTCCAGCTACAGCGGCCCCGGCAACGACGATTGCCTGGAAGTGGCTGACGGATACGCCGCCGTCCCCGTCCGCGACTCCAAGAACCCCCACGGCCCCGCCCTGGTCTTCCCCGCCGAAGGCTGGTCCTCCTTCGTCACCGCCGTGAAGGGCGGACACCTCACCGCGTAACGCGAACCGGTCACCCCGCGCGAACAGCCCTGGCCCCTCCCCCGGCAGCCAGGGCGTTCGCATGTCCGTACCGGGGCCGAGCCCCGAAGTGCCACAGCCGACAACGCTCAATTCCCTCGTAGGAGTCGCGCGCCGGGACGCCGTGCGGCTCAGTCGGCGTGGATGATGTTCCGCGACCTTTCGACACAAAGGAGACGCGGATGGGAATCTTCGACAAGTTCAGGGACCAGGCGAAGGCCAAGGGGAGGGATATCTCGGACAACCTTGAACAGGAGGCCAACGAGAGGACCGGCGACAAGTACGCCGATCAGATCGACAAATCCCAGCAGCAGGCGGAGCAGCGTCTGGGGATTGACGACGATCCCAACAAGTAGCCCGAACCAGCAGTCGCGTTCGTGCTGCGTGCATGCTCTGAGCCGGCTGCGGCCCGCCCGTCCTGATACGAGGTCTCCCGACCGCTTTCCGGTTTCCCGGCGGAGGAGGTGATCTTGGACGGTGCGGGCCGCCGGCCCCTTCAGAGCCTGCGTTCAGCGGCGCTCCCGGCGGTGCCTGCGATGGCGGCGGCGAGACCGAGAGCGGCGAGGGCAGTACGGAAGCGCATGTCACTCCAGTGCTGGTCGTGGAACAGAGACAGGCACCAGTAGACCCAGCAAGCCAATACATCCGGATCAATTCGCCTGATCGTCGGAGTGTCGGCACGAGGGTGAGGGCCGGGGCGTGACCCGTGCGGCGTGGTCGCGTTGATCAAGCGCATCCGACCTCAGCCTCAACAGCTGCACCCTCATCACCTGGAGTCCGTCATGAAGAAGCCGTCCCTGCGTCTGGCTGCCCTGGCCGCCCTCTCCCTCGTAGCGCTCGCACCGGTGGCCTCGGTCTCGGCACAGGAGCGTGGTCTGCTGCCGCCGCTCAAGCTCAAGGCGGGAGACCCGTACACGTTCTGTCTGACCGACGCGTCCCAGAAGGCCCTCAGCAAAGCCCGGATCACGCTGGGCGCCGTCGCACCCGGCACGATCGTGACCGACAAGGGGCACCGGTGCATGCGTGCGACGCTCAAGAGCGGTCAGATCAACACCGACCTGACCGGTCTGGAAGGGGAAGGGACCGGCGGTTTCACCTTCAGCCGTGACGGTCACCGGGCCGAGTTCACCCACCCCCGGGTGGCACTTCACCCGGACAGGACCGGGTCGTGGACCGCGGAACACCGTGGCAAGCGCATCGAGATGTTCACCTCCGCCAAGGCCGGAGCGAAGCTCTCCCTGACCAAGGTCAGCGCGGAACACCTCCCGATGAACCTCACCGCGGCAGGAGCCGCCGCCCTGGCCGACACCTTCGGCACCAGCCCCGTACAAGCCGGCCGTCCCTTCTTCGAAGGCAACTCCAGCTTCGACGTACTCCACTCCGTCACCTCACCGCTGACCGGGCACCGCTGACCGCCTCACCCGCAGCCCATGGCGAGACGGGGCGGGTCGACGTCCGGCTTGGCGCCCCCGTCCTCGTCGCGCCGACTCAGCCTCCGTATGCGGGGAAATATCCGCATTGCTGACATTATCGTCAGGCAGCCGACCGCCCCGGAAAGCCCCGGAAGGCCTCGGAAAGCTCCGGACAGCCCTGAGGAGACGCCCTGATGTCAGCGGACGAACCGGCGGCCGAGTCAGCGGACGAACCAACAGCCCAGTCAGCGGCCGGCCCCACGGCCGAGCCCGCGGCCGATCAGCAAGCCGCTCTGCTCGCCGACCCGTTCGGGCCGCTCAGGAGCAGGGACTACCTCATGCTCCTCGTACTCACCGCTGTCTTCGGCGTCGTACTCTCGGCCGGTGCCTACGGCTTCCTCCAGGCGGTCGAGCACCTTCAGAAGGTCCTTTACTCCAGCCTCCCGCACGCGCTCGGCCTCCACCACGTTCCTGTCTGGTGGCCGCTGCCCGTGCTCGCCCTCGGCGGGCTGCTGGTCGCGCTGACCGTGCGGTATCTGCCGGGCAACGGCGGTCACCAGCCCGCCGAGGGGCTCAAGACGAAGGGCGCCGCTCCGGCCGCCGAGCTGCCGGGCATCCTCCTGGCCGCTGTCGCCTCCCTCGCGTTCGGTGCGGTGATCGGGCCCGAGGCCCCCCTGATCGCGCTCGGCGGCGGCCTCGCCCTCTACGGCTTCCGTCTGCTGCGGCCCGGGGCCCCCGCGCCGGCGCAGGCCCTGGTGGCGGCGGCCGGCAGCTTCGCGGCCATCAGTGCGCTGCTGGGTTCGCCGCTGGTGGGCGCGTTTCTGCTGATGGAGGCTTCCGGGATCGGTGGGCCGATGCTCGGGATCGTGCTCGTCCCCGGGCTGCTGGCCGCCGGGATCGGCTCGCTGGTCTTCACCGGGCTCGGCACCTGGGCGGGGTTCGGCGCCGGCACGCTGGTGATCCCCAGCCTCCCCCACGTGGGGCGCCCCGATGTCGCCCAGTTCGGGTACGCGCTGGTGATCGGCATCGCGGCGGCGTTCCTCGGTACGGGCATCCGCCGGGTGGCCCTGCGGATGCAACCGGGGGTGAACCGGCGCAGGACGGTGTGGACACCGGTGGCCGGCCTTGTCGTGGCGGGGCTGGCCATCGCGTACACCGAAGGGACCGGGAAGGACTCGTCCGACGTGCTGTTCTCCGGGCAGAGCGCCCTGCCGCACCTCCTCCTCGGCACCAGCACGTACTCCCTGGGCGCGCTGGTCCTGCTGCTCGCCTGCAAGAGTCTCGGCTACTGCGTGTCGCTGGCGGCCTTCCGCGGCGGCCCGATCTTCCCGGCGCTGTTCCTCGGCGCCGCGGGCGGGATCGCGCTGTCCCACCTGCCGGGGCTGCCGTTCGTCCCCGCCGCCGCGATGGGGATGGGGGCGATGGCGGTGGCGCTGCTCAGACTGCCCATGACCTCCGTGCTGCTGGCCACGCTGCTGCTGGGACTTGACGGGGTGAGTGTCATGCCGCTGGTCATCGTCGCGGTGGTGGTCTGCCATGTCGTATCGGCACGGCTCAACCCGCCGCGGACGGAGGGCGCCACCACGCCTGCCGCGCCCGCCACTTCGCCTTCGCCGTCGCCCGCCTGACCCGCCGGGCTCCGGTGCCCCAGGGGAGTCGGCCGGGCACCGCGGGCGAGGAACACCACAGGCCCCACCAGTCACCCGCGCAACATCTTCACAGGAGTGAACGTCGTTACGTGGCTATGACATACCCAGCTTGACAGTCGCTGTCATCGCACAAGTAGGTTCGGTATAAACCTAATTTCCACTGCATACCGGCGTCCCCGCGCCGGGAGAAGGGACGCCCATGGGTTCCCACGCCCGCCCCAACCGGATACACCGCACCGGAGTCCGGATCGCGATGGTCGCACTCGTCGGGGCAGCCCTGCCCATCACCGCAGGCGGTCTCGCCGAGGCGGCCACCCCCGGCGCCGGTGCCACGCACTCCGCCGACGAGAACGGCCAGCAGGGCAGCGAGGCCACCACTCCGGCCCACCAGGACCAGGCCGTGCAGCAGCAGTCCCAGCCAGCCGGGTCCGCGCAGCACGCCGTCAAGGCCGCCGCCGCTCAGGACCCGAAGGACCAGGCCGCTCCCCAGATCACCGCCGACCACGCCTTCCTGCTGGATGCCCGTGACGGCAGCCAGGAGCGGGAGATGTGGGCCGGGGCCAAGGCCGACGAGAGCGTGCCGATGGCCAGCACCACCAAGATCATGACCGCCCTGGTGGTGCTCAAGCACCCGGAGTGGCTGGAGCACCAGATCACGGTGAAGCAGGAGTACCGGGACTACGTCCAGAAGGCCGGCGGCAGCACCGCCGACCTTCAGACCGGCGACAAGCTGACGGTCAGGCAGATGCTGAACGCCATGCTGATCCCGTCCGGCGACGACGCCGCCATGGCCCTGGCCGACAACTTCGGCACCGGCGCCACCCAGGACGCGCGGATCGCCGACTTCGTGGCCCAGATGAACGCCGAGGCGCAGCAACTGAACCTGACCGGGACGCACTTCGACACCTTCGACGGCATCTCGCACGGCAACAACCACAGCACCGCCCGCGACCTGGCCAAGCTCGGCCAGCGCGCGATGCTGCAGCCGGTGTTCGCCGACGTCGTGAACAAGACGCAGTACAAGACCGAGGCCCCGGCGGCCAACGGCCACACCCGGTACTACACCTGGAACACCACCAACGAGCTGCTGGGCAGCTACGACGGTGCCCTGGGCGTGAAGACCGGCAGCGGCCCGGAGGACGGCTACTGCGTCGTCTTCGCCGCCAAGCGGGACAATCGCACCCTGGTCGGCGTGGTCCTCGGGGACACCACTGACAAGGCCCGCTTCGACGACGCCGCCAAGATGCTCGACTGGGGCTTCGCCCACTGAGTAACTGACTGACTGAGCAACCGACACCCCCGGCGCTGCACACGCACTGAAACGTGCACGGCGCGCACCACGCGCACGTTCGGCGCCCCAGGCCCCTGCCCCGTCCCCACCCCCACGGCGGACGAGCGGGGGCCTTCCGTGTGTGGGCGGAGCCCTTCTGCACGGGTGGGGCGGGCACGGCGTTCCGGGCCGCGCGGAGGGCACGGTCGGCTGTTACGTGCCGTTACAGGTTCCGGACAGTCCCGCGAGAACTCCCCCGGCGGCCGGCCCATCTCACTTTCCGTAAGACGCACTCGACATGGAGGACCGGCCCGGGGCCGGCGCCGGAAAAGGGGAACCATGACCGCCAAGCTGAACCGAGCCGTCCGCTGTGCCGCCGCCGTACTGGCCGTCGTCGCGGTCGGCGCCGGTGCCACCGCGTGCGACTCGTCCTCCGGGTCCTCACCCAAGGCCGGTGCACAGGCCGCCGGTACGGCGCAGGACTCGTCCGGCCAGCAGGACGGCTCGCAGGACAAGGCCCAGGGAGGCACGGAGGACGCGGCCCAGAGCGCCGCACCGGACAAGGCCCCCGGCGGCGCATCGGACAAGGCGGAGAACCCCTCCTCCAGGCCCGGCATGAAGACGGCGGCTCAGACGGCCTCGCGGACCGATGCCGTGAACCCCGCATCGGCCGGCACCAGCAGCCGCTGCCACACCGGCGACCTGCGCTACACCTGGGGTGGCCCGCACGGTGGCGCCCCGGACATGCAGGACTCCACCGACCAGCAGGTGGCGACGATCCAGCTGAAGAACAGCGGCGGGCGCACCTGCACCCTGCGCGGCTTCCCGGGCCTGCGCCTGGTCAGCAAGTCCGGTGTGGCATGGGACCTGCGCCGCTCCGGGGACACGCCGAGCACCATGACCCTGCACCCCGGCGACGCCACGGCCATGGTCAGCTTCAACCTCCTGGCGATCCCCGCGGACTCCAAGGACACCAAGCCCTTCGTACCGAGCAAGGTCCTGGTCACCCCGCCCAACGAGACGACGCACGTCACCCTCGACTGGCCCTACGGCGGCGCCATCCTGGACCAGTCCGGCGCCACCCACCCCGGCACCTTCGTCAACCCGATCGGGGTGGGCTGAACCCCACCGCGCGCCGTGACCTGCCGACGGCTGCACCGTGGCCCGCCCGGTGCGGCCCGGGAGACGGAACCGGCGCGGCGCCCCGGTGCGGCGGGTGGCTCCGCTCCCCCGCCCCGTACCGCGGATCAGCCCAGCGAGGCGCGCAGCCCCAGGTTGCTGTTCAGGAGGCCGCCGTCCACCGGCAGCGTCACCCCGGTGATCCACGCGGCGTCGCGCGACGCCAGGAACGCGATGGCCGCCGCGATGTCGTCCGGAACCCCCACCCGGCCCAACGGGTAGTGTTTCGCGGCCTGTTCGAGAGTGCCCTCCACGCCGCGCAACGCCCATACGTCCGTGTGGATCGTGCCCGGCGCCACCAGATTGACCCGGACCCCGCGCGGCGCCGCGTGGCCCGCGAGCGTACGGGTCAGGCTGGTCAGGCCCGCCTTCGCGGCGCTGTACGCGTGGTTGCCGAAGTCCTGGGCCCCGTTGACCGATCCGACGCTCACGATCGCGCCCCGGCCGCCCGCCGCCGCGAGATGCGGCAGGGCGGCGCGCGAGACACGGAACGCGCCGCTCAGCGTGGCGTCCAGGTCGCGGTGCCAGGACGCGTCGTCCTCGTCCTCGAAGAGCGGGGCGTCCGGCGAGCAGGCGTACGCGTTGTTGACCAGCACGTCGAGTGCGCCGAACTCCGCCACCGCGTACGCGACGGCCGCCTCGACGGCGGACCGGTCGGTGACGTCGCACGTGAACGGCAGCGCACCCGGCAGTGCCGCCGCAGTCTTCTCCGCGCGGTCCCCGTCCAGGTCGGTGACCAGGACGCGGGCGCCCTCGTCGGTGAACCGGCGGGCGGTGGCCGCGCCGATTCCCCTTCCGGCGCCGGTGATCAGGACCGCGTAACCCTCGAACCGCCTCGTGGTATCCATACGCCGATCATGTCGCCGAGCGGACCGCCCTGACCAGGGCCTGGGCGCGCGGATCGGCGGTGACGCCCTTCTGGAGCGCGTTGGTCACATATCCCAGCGCGACCCCCGACTCCGGGTCCGCGAACCCGAGCGAGCCGCCCCGGCCGGGGTGGCCGAACGAGCCGGGGCCGAGCAGCGGGGCCGACGGGCCGTGCAGCATGAAGCCGAGGCCGAAACGGGTGTTCACCACGAGCACGCGGTCCGGGCCCGACGACTCCTCGCTGCGGGCCAGCGCGAGGGTGGCGGGGGCGAAGAGGCGGGGGCCGTTGTCGACGCGGCCGATCATCGCGGCGTAGACACGGGCCAGGGCGCGGGCGGTGGAGATGCCACCGGAGCCGGGGAGTTCGGCGGCCCGGTAGCCGGCGTCGTTCTCGTCGGGGAACGGTTCGATCGCACCGAAGGCGCGGCTGGTCAGCGAGGAGGGGTCCTGGTACGCGTCGCTGACGGACCGCTTCGGCTTGAGCTTGAGGCCGCTGCCGACCGGCGGCGCGGCGACGGTACCGATCCGGCCGACCCGGTGCGCCTCCTCGGCGGGGAGGCCGACCCAGAAGTCGATGTCGAGGGGGCGGGCGATCTCCTCGGCGATCCAGCGTCCGATGGTGCGGCCGGTGACCCGCCGGACGAGTTCGCTCAGCAGCCAGCTGTACGTCTGCGCGTGGTACCCGTGCTCGGTGCCGGGCTCCCAGACGGCCTGCTGGGCGGCGACGGCGCGCGGGCCCGACACACCGTCGACGGCCTCGGCGGGGGTGAGCGGGCGGTCGATGAGCGGGACGCCGGTGCGGTGCGCCAGGAAGTGCCGGACGAGGGCGCGTTCCTTGCCGCCGGCCTTGAACTCCGGCCAGTACGTGGAGACCGGGGCGTCGAGGTCCAGCTGGCCGCGCTGGTGCAGGAGCAGCGGGACGGCGGCGGCCACCCCCTTGGTCGCGGACCTGACGACCTGGGCGGTGTCCAGGGCCCAGGGTTCGGCGCCGTCGACGTCCTTCGTACCGGCCCAGAGGTCGACGACCTTGTGCCCGTCGCGGTAGACGGTGACGGCGGCGCCCCGCTCCGCACGGTGTGTGAAGTTCCGTACGAAGGCGTCCCGGACCGCCTCGAATCCGTCCGCCACTGTGCCCTGGACGTCCACCACGTCGCACTCCCACATCTAGCTGTACGCCCGGACTGGCGTACAGGGTCCATGGTGCGGTGCGGCTGCGGCGGCGAGTGCCGGGGGGTGGGTCTTTCCGTGTGACCGGCCGGGTCCGTGCGGGCGGCCCGGGTGTCGGCAGGTTGTCGGTGCGTGGTGTCCGCTGTCGGCGGGCTGTCGGCCGGGGCGGCCAGAGTGAAGGTCTGACCGGCAGCCCCGGCCGGAACAGCCGGCCGGTCCGCTCGTACGCAGGAGTTCGCCATGCCCACCACGCCCGCCACGCCCGCCACGCCGTCCGGAAATCCGTCTGCCCGGGCAAGGACCCGGCCGTGGGACGTCCACCGGCTGCCCCGGGCCGACGGCAGGACCTTCCTGATCACCGGTGGCAACGCGGGGATCGGATACTTCACCGCCGAGCAGCTCGCCGGGACCGGGGCCACCGTGGTCCTCGGCAGCCGGGACGCGGCGAAGGCCCGAGCCGCCATGGCCTCGATCCGCTCCCGTGTCCCCGGGGCCCGGCTCCGGCACCTGCCCCTCGATCTCGCCGACCCCGCCTCGGTCCGGGACGCGGCGGCCGTGCTGGGCCCGGACCCCCTCGACGCGGTCGTGCTCAACGCCGGGGTGCTGCTCGACCGGCCGCAGCGCCACGAGACCGCGCAGGGACATGAGTTGATGTTCGCGACCAACCATCTCGGCCATTTCGCCCTGGTCGCCCGGCTGGCACCGCTGCTCCGGGCGGCGGCCGCGAGCCGTGTCGTGACCACGGGCAGCTTCGCGGCCCGCTCGGAGCGGCTGGATCTCGACGACCTCCAGTGTCTGCGGGACTACCGGCCCAAGCGGACCTACGGACGGTCGAAGCTGGCCCAGATGCTGTTCGGCTTCGAGCTGGACCGCCGTCTGCGGGCCGCCGGGAGCGGGACGCTGAGCGTGGTGGTGCATCCGGGCGGCGCGCTCGACTCCCTCACACCGGACCGCCCGCCGGTCCACGCCCGGACCACGGGTGAGCGGCTGCGGGGCCTGCCCGCGGGCCTCCTCCTCCAGGGCAAGGAGGCCGCGGCCCGGCCCGCTGTCCGGGCCGTCCTCGATCCGGCGGTGGAGGGCGGACAGCTGTGGGGCCCCCGGGTGTTCGGGCTGCGGGGCAGGCCGAAGCCCGAAGCGGTCCGTCCGCACCTGGCCGATCCGGCGGTCGCCGCGCGCCTGTGGGAGGTCAGCTGCGAACTGACCGGCTCCGACCCGGCTTCCGGGCTCGTACGGGCGGCCACCGGCGGGCGGCCACCGGCCGCGTCTTAGGGCACAGGTGGCTTTGAGCGGGGTGCCGTCGCAGGTCCATCGACAGGGCTTGGCGTCGTGCTCGTCGTAGGCCGTGACGAACTCGCCGATCGCGTGGGCGAGGTCGTCACGAGAGGCGAACTGGCCTCGGCGCACCACCCGCCGGGTGAGCGTGGAGAAGAAGATCGTGCCGTGGCGGACGTACTCGGATTCTCGGCGGGCCGGCTGCCCGGGACGGGCGGGAACGTCGGGGTGTTTCCGGGACCGCGCGGTGATCCCGGTCTTCTCGTCCACCGAGAGCACCACTGCGTTCGGCGGGCAGACGCGGTACTCGGCGCAGACGTCGGCGGCGAACCGTTTGCGCCGTCGTTGGGTCGATACGGCGCTGCGGACGCTCACTGCGGTCGTGCAACGGACCGGGCTGCTCGGCCCAGGCGTGGGAACAGTCTTCTGGCACGCGACGGTGGGGCGGCGTTCGGATCAGTGCGGGGTGGACGGCTCGGTGCGTGCTGGGTTCCTGCCTCGCGGTGCGGCGGCCGGCCCGCTGGAGGCGAGGGCGATGAGGGTGTCGAGCGCGGTTTCGAGGGCACGGGGGTCGCGGTGGATTTGCGCGAGGAGCAGGCCCCCCTGGAGCACGGCGAGGAGGGTGACAGCGAGGTCGTCCGGGTCGATCTCGCTCGCGAGGTGCCCGGCCGTGTGAAGGGTTCGCAGGCCGTCGCCGATGGTGGCGGACCACTGGTCGAATCCGGCGGCGATCAGGGCGCGGGCCTCGGGGTCGGCCTCGGCGAGTTGGCCGCCGAGCGATCCGAGGGGGCAGCCTCCCCTGGCTTCGGTGCTCTTCGCCTGGCTGATCACCATGTCCCGCCAGCCTGTGAGCCCTTCGATGCTGCCGAGGTCGGCCTGTCGCTGATTGCCCAGGATGGTGTCGGCCTGGTGGTCGATGACCGCCTGGACGAGTTCGTCCTTGTCGGCGAAGTAGTGATAGAGCTGCGATCCGCTGACCTCTGCCGCAGCCCGCACATCGTCAAGTGTGGTGCTCGCGACGCCCCGCTCGTGGATCAGCCGGGCGGCAGCGTCCACGATCCGGGCTCGGGTGCGCGCCCCCTTTGCGGTCAGCTTCGGCCGGTCCCGCCCATCAGTTCCCATGAGTCCGATCCTAACATTTTATGGGTTTGACAACCCAGTCTGAATGCCGAAGAGTGGGTTGTGTAACCCAGTTTGAGTAAGGGAAAGAGGCCCCTCATGATCCTTGTCACCACTGCCGGGAAGGTCGGCTCCGAAGCGGTGCGCCTGCTCACGCAGCAGCAGATGCCGGTCCGGGTGTTGGTCCGGGACCCGGCGAAGGCGAAGGCGCTGGCGGATGCGGGCGCGCACGTCGTCGAGGGCGACTTGCAGGTGCCGGCGAGCATCGATGCGGCAATGGCGGGAGTGGCCGCGGTGGTGCTGGTCAGCCCCGCCGTACCCGCGCAGGAACTGAACGTCGTCGCCAGCGCCGCGCGGGCCGGGGTCGGGCACATCGTCAAGGCCAGCAGCAAGGCTTCGCCCGACTCGCCGATCGCCCGGCGGCGCGGGCAGAGCGAGATCGAGGCAGGGCTGGCCGCCAGCGGGATGCCCCACACCGTGCTGCGCTCGAACGCCTACATGCAGAACGTCCTTGCATTGGCGCCCGCGATCACCAAGACCAGCGGCTTCGGGTCCGCAGCCGGCAAGGGGCGCACCGGCATGGTCGACGCCCGGGACGTGGCGGCGGTGGCCGCCAAGATCGCCGCCATGCCCGCCGCGCACGCCGATAAGACCTACTGGCTCTCCGGCCTGGAAACGCTCTCCAACGACGAGGCAGCCGCCGTGCTCTCCAGGCTGCTGGGCCGGACCATCACCTACCGGGAACTGAGCTTCGAGGAGAACAAGGACGCGATGATCCGCGCCGGGGTCCCCGAGCGGATCGCCCACATGAACGCCCAGGCGTTCAGTCTGACCGCCGAGGGCGACGCCGACTGGGTCACCCAGGACCTGCCGACCCTACTGGGCCGCCCGGCACGCTCGTTCGAACAGTACGCCGGCGACTACGCCGCCTCGTTCGCGTAGACGGCACACCGAGAGACGAAGGAACGGGACCATGACGCTTCAGGGAAAGACCGCGCTCGTGACGGGCGGCACTTCGGGTATCGGCCGCGCCGTTGCAATGAAGCTGGCGCACCGCGGCGCGCACGTGATCGTGACCGGTCGCGACAAGCGGCGCGGCGAGGAGGTCATCGCCGAGATCGACGCGCAGGGAGGCAATGCCCGGTTCATCGCCGCCGATCTCGCGAACTTCGACGACGTGCGGCGCCTGGCCGGGGCCGCGGCGGATGTCGACGTGCTCGTGAACAATGCCGGCGTCTTCCCGGGCCGCCCGACCGAGCAGACCACGGAGAAGGACTTCGACCTCGTCTTCGACGTCAACGTCAAGGCACCGTTCTACCTGACCGCGACAATCGCGCCGCGGATGGCCGCCCGGGGCGGTGGCGCCATCATCAGCATCTCGACAATGGCGGCGACCATCGGCATGAGCGGCCTGGCCGCCTACGGAGCCTCCAAGGCGGCGATCGAGGCCCTGACCAAGTCCTGGACTGCCGAGTACGGCCCGCAGGGCGTACGGGTCAACGTCGTGGCCCCGGGACCGACTCGCACCCCGGCGAACGCCGCGATGGGCGAGATGTTCGACGCCCTGACCGCAACCGTGCCGGCACGACGAGGAGCGGATCCCGACGAGATCGCCGCGGCCGTCTGCTTCCTCGCCTCCGACGAGGCCAGCTTCATCTACGGGGCTGTGCTGCACGCCGATGGGGGCCGCGTCGCGGTCTGACCGCCGCTTGCGCGCGAACGTGCTGATGGGCGGAGGCCGATGGCGGCCCCGCAGGATCAACGCGGCGCTGCACTAGGCGGTGGCGGCCGGTCGGGCCGCCGCGCGCGGGTCGAAGCCGAACGGCAGCTCAAGCCGGTGCGCCCGCATCAGCGTCTCGTCCGCCAGGATGTCGCCGGTCGGCCCGTCGCCGACGATCACGCCGTCGCTGAGCACCAGGGCGCGCGGGCACAGCTCCAGCGCGTACGGCAGGTCGTGCGTCACCATCAGCACCGTCACCTCCAACGACCGCAGGATGTCGGCGAGTTCGCGGCGGGACGCCGGGTCGAGGTTGGACGACGGCTCGTCCATGACCAGGATCTCCGGCTCCATCGCGAGGACCGTCGCGACCGCGACGCGGCGGCGCTGGCCGTACGAGAGGTGGTGCGGGGGGCGGTCCGCGTAGGACTCCATGCCGACCTGGGTGAGCGCCGCGACGACCCGCGCCTCCAGCTCCGGGCCGCGCAGCCCGGACGCGGCCGGGCCGAACGCCACGTCCTCGCGGACCGTCGGCATGAAGAGCTGGTCGTCGGGGTCCTGGAAGACGATGCCGACGCGGCGGCGGATCTCCGCGAGGTTGGCCTTCGCGACCGGCAGCCCGGCCACCGAGACGGTGCCCGCGCCGCCGGTGAGGATGCCGTTGAGATGGAGGACGAGCGTGGTCTTGCCCGCGCCGTTGGGGCCGAGCAGGGCGACCCGCTCGCCGCGCTGGACGGCCAGGTCGACCCCGAAGAGCGCCTGATGGCCGTCGGGGTAGGCGTAGGCGAGGCCGGCGACCTCTAGGGAAGGAGGGGCGGTGGGGGTCGTAGTCACAGGGTCCATCCCAGCAGACAGACGCAGAGCGCGGCCACGGGGAGTGCCGCGGCGGACCGCCACTGCGCGCCCGACGCCGTCACTTCGTCGATGACCGGCATGGTCCCGGTGTATCCCCGGCTGACCATGGCCAGATGTACGCGTTCGCCCCGTTCGTAGGAGCGGATGAAGAGCGCCCCTGCCGACTTGCCGAGCACCCCCCACTGCCGTACGCCGCGCGCCTCGAAGCCGCGCGAGCGGCGGGCGATCGACATCCGGCGCATCTCGTCGGTGATCACGTCACCGTACCGGATCATGAAGGACGCGATCTGCACCAGCATCGGCGGGAGCTTCAGCCGCTGGAGCCCGAGGAGCAGCGAGCGCAGCTCGGTGGTGGACGCCAGGAGCACGGACGCGGCGACCCCGAGTGTGCCCTTGGCCAGCACGTTCCAGGCGCCCCAGAGTCCGGGCACGCTGAGCGAGAGGCCCAGGACGTGGACCTGGTCGCCGGGGACGACGAACGGCATGAGCACCGCGAAGGCCACGAACGGGATCTCGATGAGCAGCCGCTTGAGGAGGAACCCGGCCGGGATGCGGGCCACGGCGGTGACCCCGGCGAGCAGCACCGCGTACAGCGCGAACGCCCACATCGCCTCGCGCGGGGTGGAGACCACCACGATGACGAAGGTGAAGACGGCGGCGAGCTTGCAGTGCGGGGGCAGGTCGTGGACCGGCGAGTGGCCGTGCCGGTAGAGCTTGTGCGCGTGACCGGCGCCCATGTCAGACGGCTTCCGCGCGCGGACCGGCCGGGGCCTGCGTACGGCGGCGGCGGATCACCCAGAAGACACCGCTGCCCACGACGACCGTGGCGCCGACGCCGATCAGCCCGGCGAGACCGCCGGAGAGCCGGGCGTCGGAGATGTCCTTGACGCCGTACCCGGCGAGCGGGGAGTCCCCGGTGTGGTGCGGCTGCTCCTTGGCGTCGATGCCCTTGTCGTGGGCGACCTTCTCCAGGCCGTCGGGGCTGGCGGACGCGTAGAAGGAGACGAACCCGGCCAGTACGAGGGCGGTGATCAGCCCGATGCCCCAGATCTTGCGGGTGGAGCGGGCGGACCGGGCGGCGGCCGGGACCGGCTCGGCCGCGGGCGCGTCGACGAGTTCGCCGCCGACCCGGAGCTTGAGCGGGGCGGTCAGACCGCGGGCGCCGTAGACCAGGTCGGGGCGGACGGCGATCACGGCGCCGACGGTGAGTGCGGTGATCGCGGCCTCGCCGATGCCGATGAGGACGTGGACGCCGACCATCGCGGTGAGCACCTTGCCGACCGGGACATCGGTGGTGCCGCCCAGCGCGTACATCGCGGTGAAGGCGAGCGCGGCGCAGGGCACCGAGAGCAGCGCGGCGACGAAGGAGGCGGCGGTGACCGAGCTGCGGCGGCGGGGCAGCACCTTGACCAGGCCGCGGAAGACGGCGTACGCGACGACGGTCGTCACGATGGCCATGTCCGTGATGTTCACCCCGAGCGCGGTGAGCCCGCCGTCGGCGAAGAGGATGCCCTGCATCAGCAGGACGACGGAGACACAGAGCACCCCGGTGTACGGGCCGACCAGGATCGCGGCGAGCGCGCCGCCCAGCAGATGTCCGCTGGTGCCGGCGGCGACGGGGAAGTTCAGCATCTGCACGGAGAAGATGAAGGCGGCGACCAGACCGGCGAGCGGCGCGGTGCGCTCGTCCAGCTCACGGCGCGCGCCCCGGAGGCTGACGGCTATCGCGCCCGCGGCGATGACACCGGTCACCGCCGATACGGGGGCGTTGATGAATCCGTCGGGGACATGCATGTGGTGACTCTCTCCTCGCGATGGCGCACCGGCGGTGGTGAACCGTTCGATGATAGAGCCTTGTTGCGAACGGCTCGCAAGAGCGCCTGGCTCCCAGCTGCGGCGGCCGAGCGGTGGCCCAGCGGTGGCATCCCTGCCAAAATATGGGACATTGGAATACAAATAGCCTCAAAAGGCCTAATTGCGTATATCGCCAGATCAAGGGAGCGCACATGTCCCCCGCCGTCGAGGTGCCCGTACGAGGTCATGTCGTGACGGACGTCCCCGGCCAGTGGTCGGTGGTCTACGTCGCGCTCCAGTACGACCCCGAGGGTGACCCGGGCGCCGTGCGCTTCCTCTTCCCCGGCGGGCGGGAGTGGATCTTCGCCAGGGAGCTGCTCGAAGCCGGGCTGCGGACGCCCCGGCGCTCCGGCGACATCGGGATCTGGCCGTGCGGGCGGGCCCAGGTGGTGCTGGAGTTCTACTCGCCGGACGGGGTGGCGGTGGTGCAGTTCGACAACGCGCCGCTGATCCGGTTCCTGCGCAGCACCCATGCGAAGCCCCTCGACAAGACGCCCCGCGAGGAAGCCTCCCGCCACGAGGCGCCCCGGCAGGCAGAGGCCCCCCATGCCGTGGGGCATGGAGGGCCTCTGCGGAGCTAAGGCCTTTCGGAAGACCCGGGCCCGGTCAGGTCAGGCGTCGATCAGCTCCCGCTGCGTCTGGGCCTCGATGTGCTTGTTCAGGCCCTCGCCCTCGACGTCCACGTTCGGCAGCGCCCGGTCCAGCCAGCGCGGCAGCCACCACGCCCGCTTGCCGAGCAGCGCCAGGACGGCGGGCACGATGGCCATCCGTACGACGAAGGCGTCGAAGAAGACCGCGATGGCCAGGCCGAAGCCGATCATCTTGATCATCGAGTCGCTGGCTCCGATGAAGCCGGAGAAGACCGCGATCATGATGACGGCTGCGGCGGTGACCACGCGCGCACCGTGCTTGAAGCCGGTGACGACGGCCTGGCCCGGGGTCTCCCCGTGGACGTACGCCTCCCGCATCCGGGTGACCAGGAAGACCTCGTAGTCCATCGCGAGACCGAAGACCACACCCACCATGAAGATCGGCATCATCGACATGATCGGGCCGGTCTGCTGGACGCCGAACAGCGAGCCGAGCCAGCCCCACTGGAAGACCGCGACGACCGCGCCCAGAGCGGCGACCACCGAGAGCAGGAAGCCGAGCGCCGCCTTCAGCGGGACCAGCACCGAGCGGAAGACCAGCATCAGCAGCAGGAACGCGAGCCCGACGACGAGCGCCAGATACGGGACCAGCGCGTCGTTCATCTTCTGCGAGAAGTCGATGTTCATCGCCGTCGCGCCGGTGACCAGCACCGGGGCGCCGGTGTCGGACTTGACCTGCGCACCCGCGTCACGGATGGAGTGGACCAGGTCCTCGGTCTTGACCGAGGAGGGCCGGTCCTTCGGGATGACGCTGATCGTCGCGGTGTCGTGCGCCTTGTTGTAGAACGGCGGCGCCACCGAGACCACGCTGTCGAGCCTGGAGATCTTCTGGTGCACCTCGTCGACCGCGGCCTTGCCGTCGCTGACGCCCTTGACGTCGACGACCGTGGTCAGCGGTCCGTTGAACCCGGGGCCGAAGCCGTCCGAGAGCAGGTCGTATGCACGGCGCTGGGTGGTGTTGGTGGGCTGTGCCCCGTCGTCCGGCAGGCCCATCTCCAGGGATGCCGCCGGGATCGCGATGGCGCCCAGGCCGATCACACCGACGAGCAGCACCAGGACGGGGCGGCGCAGGACGACGCGCGCCCAGCGGGTGCCGTTGTTGGGCTTGACCTCGGCGCCCGGCACCGGCGGGTTCTTGCGGGCCTTGCGTCCCACCACGCGCTTTCCGGCGAAGCCGAGCAGCGCGGGGATGAGGGTGAGCGCGATGAGGACGGCGATCACGACCGTACCGGCCGCAGCGAAGCCCATCTTGGAGAGCATCGGGATGTTCACGACGGCCAGGCCGACCAGGGCGATGACCACGGTGAGCCCGGCGAAGACCACCGCCGAGCCGGCCGTGCCGACCGCCCGGCCCGCGGCCTCCTGCGGTTCCCTGCCCTCGGCGAGTTCCGCCCGGTAGCGGGAGACGATGAACAGCGCGTAGTCGATGCCGACCGCGAGACCGATCATCATCGCCAGCGTCGATGTGGTGTTGCCCAGGTCCAGCACGTTGGCCAGCGCCGTGATCGTGGAGACGCCGATGCCGACACCGATGAGCGCGGTCAGCAGCGGGAGCCCCGCGGCGATCAGTGAGCCGAACGTCACGATGAGCACGATCGCGGCGAGTACGACACCGATGATCTCGCCGGAGCCGGTCTCCGGCATGGCCTGGAGCGCGTCACCGCCGATCTCCACCGTGTATCCGTTGTGCTGCGCCTTGTCCGCGGTGTCCTGGAGCGCGTCCTTGGACTTGTCGGTCAGCTCCATCGAGCTGACCTTGTAGGAGACCTGGACGTAGACCGTGGTGCCGTCCTTGGAGACGGCCTTCGCCTGGTAGGGGTCCGTCACCGAGGCGATCTGGGAGGAGCCGGCGCTCAGCTCCTTCTCGACCGTCTTGATCTCGTCCTTGTTCGGCGCGGATGTCATCTTCTCGCCGGAGGGGGCCTTGAAGACGACCCGGGCGGTGGCGCCGTCGGCGCTCGCCCCCGGGAACCGCTGGCCCAGCAGGTCGAAGGCCTTCTGGGCCTCCGTGCCGGGTATCGAGAAGGAGCTTGCGGTCGCGGTGGCGGCGGAGGAGGCGCCGAAGCCGGCGAGCGCCAGCAGCGCCACCCACACCAGGGCGACATAACGGCGGCGCCGGAAGGCGAACCGTCCGAGCTTGTAGAGGTACGTGGCCACGAGGGCGTCTCCCGGTCAGGTCGGGTGGAAAGGGGCGTCATGAACCAGCCCGACGACGAGAGCGGCGTGTCAGGTGGAGAGATGTTCAGGTGTGTCAGGCGGTGGCTCAGGGGGTGGTCACGGTGGTGACCAGTCGTTGATCAGTGACCGATCACGGGTTGACCGGTGGCTGGGCGCCGAGAGCGGGGAGAACCACGGCGTCCAGATAACGGGAGAGGAAAGCCTGGTCGACAGGCTGCTCCTCCAGCAGCTGACGGGCGACGAAGGCGCCGACCATCATGTGCGGGACAAAGCTCAGCGCGGGATTGTCGGCACTGACCTCGCCGCGCCGCACCGCGCGTTGCAGCATGCGGTTGAGCCCGGTCACCTCGGGCTCGATCAGCAGCTCGCGCAGTGCCTGAAAGAGGTCCGGGTTCTCATGCACGGCGTGCATCAGCCCCCGCATCAGGGCGGAGTTCCGCTCCATCTCGCAGTCGTCCTCGCGCGCCACCATGGACTGGAAGTCCCCGTGCAGCGAGCCGGTGTCGACCTCGTCGATACGGACGGGCTTGTTGTACCGCAGGGCCCTGGCGACGAGCTCCGGCTTGCTCCCCCACTGGCGGTAGAGGGTGGCCTTGCTCGACCGCGTACGGGCGGCGACGGCATCCATGGTCAGGGCTTCGTAGCCGACTTCCCGCAGCAGATCGAGCGTGGCCGCGTACAGCTCACCCTCGCGCTCCGGCGTCAGTCTGCTAGCCATCCCCGGCCTTCCCGAGCGAAACGGATTCGTACACCACGACGGTACGCCGCGCCCGAGCGAAACGACAACGTTTCGCTTGTGGACTCGATCACGCTTGTCGGACCGGGATAAGAGCAGCGGGGCCGGCGCCACGAGTTGCCGGGCCCTCCCAGCGCGGAAAGCATTGGGGGGTGAGCCACGCCGATGCGGGAGACGCCGCGTACCTCCGCTTCCCGAACATCCGGGGCGACCTGCTGTGCTTCGTGACCGAGGACGACCTCTGGGTCGCTCCGCTGGACGACGGGGCCGGGCGGCCCGAGCGGGCCTGGCGGATCACCGCGGACCGGACCCGGGTGGGCCAGCCGCGGTTCTCCCCCGACGGCGGGCACCTCGCGTACACGTCCTGGCGCAGCCTCGACCCGGAGATCCATCTGGCCCCCGTGCAGGGCGGCCCGTCCCGGCGGCTGACGTACTGGGGCTCGCTCGACACCCGGGTCCGCGGCTGGACACCGGAGGGCGACATCCTGGCCGTGGCCTCGCACAGCCAGCCGTTCTCGCACTTCAGCTGGGCCTACACGGTGGCCACCGACGGGTCGCCGGGGGCCAAGCTGCCCTGGGGCCCGGTCCACGACATCGCCGTCGGCGACGTGGACGGCGAGCGCCGCACCCTGCTGCTCACCGGGAAGCCGCCGCACGAACCGGCCGCCTGGAAGCGCTACCGCGGCGGCGCGACCGGCCGCCTCTGGCTGCACGGCAAGCGGCTGCTCGCCGGGATCGACGGCCATCTGGCCTGTCCGATGCTGGTCGGCGGCCGGGTCGCCTTCCTCTCCGACCACGAGGGCATCGGCAACCTCTACTCCTGCCTCCCGGACGGCACCGATCTGCGCCGCCACACCGACCACGCCGAGTGGTACGCGCGGAACGCGTCCACCGACGGCCACCGGGTCGTCTACCAGTGCGCGGGCGACATCTGGCTGGCCGACGACCTGTCGCCCGGCGGGGTGCCGCGCAAACTGGACGTCCGCATCGGCAGCCCGCGCACCGGGCGGCGCGCCTACCAGGTCCCGGCGTCCACCAACGTCGACGGGCTGTCCGTGGACGAGACGGGCCGGGCCAGCGCGGTCGTCGTCCGCGGCAGTCTGTACTGGCTCACCCACCGCGACGGCCCGGCCCGCACCATCACGGACACCCCGGGGGTACGGGTCCGCCTCCCCGAGATGCTCGGCAGCGCCGGACGCATCGCGTACGTCACGGACGCGGAGGGCGAGGACGCGGTCGAGATCGCGTACATGCCGCGCGCCAGCGGTGACCTGCCGCCCCGGCGGTTCGCCGCGGGCGAGCTCGGCCGCGTCCAGGAGATGGTCTCGGACCCCGCGGGGGAGCGGCTGGCCATCGCCTCGCACGACGGGCGGCTCCTGCTGCTCACGGTGGACGACGACGTGACGGACGTACCGGACGAGGCCCCGGACACCGCGCCGGACGGCGCCCCGGGCACCCCACCGGGCGTCCGGGCGGCCGACGAGCCGGGCGCCGGTGAGGTCACCGAGCTGATCCGCTCCCTCAACGGGCCCGTGCGCGACCTGGCCTTCTCCCCCGACGGCACCTGGCTGACCTGGTCGCACCCGGGAATCGGCCGCTCCCTGCGCCAGATCAAGATGGCGAAGATCGCCGGACCGATGGCCCCCACCGTGGTCGACGTCACCAACGGCCGCTTCGAGGACGAGAACCCGGTCTTCACCAGCGACGGCCGCTATCTGGCGTTCCTGTCCTGGCGCGGTTTCGACCCGGTGTACGACGTCCACACCGGCGACCTGTCGTTCCCGCTGGGCTGTCGCCCCTACCTGGTGCCGCTCACCTCCACGACGCCCTCGCCCTTCGCGCTCTCCCCCGACGGCCGCCCGGCGGCGGGCGGCCTCGACCCCGCCGACGATCCGGGGGCCGACAGCGCGGACGGCAGCAAGGTGCTGGTCGAGATCGAGGGCCTGGAGAGCCGGGTCACGCCGTTCCCGGTCCCCGCGTCGAAGTACTCGTCGCTCTGCCCGGTCAGCGGCGGCGGCCTCGTCTGGCTGCGCTGGCCCATCTCGGGCGCGCTCGGCGAGACCTTCGTCAATCCGGCCGACCTCTCGGGCCGCCCCACCCTCGAACACTTCGCCATCGCCAGGGCCCGCAAGGCCGAACTGGTCGACCACCTGGACTGGTTCGCCATCAGCGGCGACGGCAGCAGGCTGGTGGTCATGGACCTGGGCGAGCTGCGCGCGGTCCCGGCCACCGAGCCCGGCGACAACGACACCACGGTCTATCTCGACCCGCGCCGCATCCTGCACGACGTCGATCCGCCGGCCGAGTGGCGCGGGGCGTACGACGAGGCGGGGCGCATCATCCGCGCCTACTTCTGGGAGCCGCGGATGTGCGGCATCGACTGGTCGGCGATCCTGGCGCAGTACCGCCCGCTGGTCGAACGGGTCGCGTCCCCGGACGAGTTCGCCGATCTGCTCCGCGAGGTCCTCGGCGAACTGGGCACCTCGCACGCGTACGTCACCGCCGCCCGCCGCAACGAGGGGCCGCCGCACTACCAGCGGGTGATGGGCCTGCTGGGCGCGAACCTGGTGTGCAGGGACGGCGCCTGGGTGGTCAAGCGCATCCTGCCCGGCGACTCGTCGGACTCCAAGGCACGCTCCCCGCTGGCCGGTACGGGCATCCGCGAGGGCGCCGTACTGACCCATGTCGACGGCCGCCCCGTGGACCCGCTCGCGGGGCCCTGCCCGCTGCTCGCGGCGGCGGGCGGCACCACGGTCGAGCTGACGTTCAGCCCGGCCGGCCGGGAGGGCGGCTCCCGCCGGGTCGCGGTGGTCCCGCTGATCGACGAACGCCCGCTGCGCTATCAGGACTGGGTGGCCAAACGGCGCGCTGTCGTAAGGGAGTTGAGCGACGGGCGGTGCGGCTATCTGCACATCCCCGACATGGGCGGCTCGGGCTGGGCCCAGTTCAACCGCGATCTGCGCCTGGAGGTGTCCCGCCCCGCGCTGATCGTGGACGTACGGGGCAACGCGGGCGGTCACATCAGCGAGCTGGTGGTCGAGAAGCTCACCCGCACGATCCTCGGCTGGGACCTCACCCGCGACGCCCAGCCGGTCTCGTACGCGTCGAACGCACCGCGCGGCCCGGTGGTCGCCCTCGCCGACGAGGCCACCTCGTCCGACGGCGACATGATCACGGCGGCGTTCCGGCTGCTCGGTCTTGGCCCCGTGGTCGGCCAGCGCACCTGGGGCGGGGTGGTCGGCATGACGGGCCGGCACCGCCTCGGCGACGGCACGGTGATCACGGTCCCGATGAACGCGGCCTGGTTCGACGAGTACGGCTGGTCGGTCGAGAACCACGGCGTGGCACCGGACATCGAGGCCCTGCGCACCCCGCTGAACTGGGCCGAGGGCCGCCACGGACAGCTCGACGACGCGGTCTGGACGGCACTCGACCTGCTGGCGGCGACGCCTGCGGCGGAGCCGCCCGACTACACGGATGTTCCGGACAAGAGGCGGCCGAAGCTGCCGCCGCGGTAAGGGCTGTCCCGTGATCCCTGGCGGGCGCACAGCGAGAGGGCGCGCCCCCCGAAGGGGACGCGCCCTCTCACGGCTCGCGTTCAGGAGTCGAACTGGTCCCGGACCCGGTCCGCCCGGTCCTGGCCCCGCTCCCGGTCCGCGACGTTCCCGCGCTCACTCACCTGGTCGTCGGGGCGCGCGAGTCGCTCCGAAGCCTCGTCCCTCGCACCGTCCGCCGGCTGCTTGCCCCGGTCGGCGAGCTGCTGCGCCTTGTCCTTGAACTGGTCCTTCATGCCCATGAGGTTCACTCCCAGTGACGTGTGAGGGATGGAGGGGCTCTGCCCTCCAGGCCTCGACCAGACTGACATGACGGAACATTCGCCGCATTTCGATCAGTAACGCTCCGTGCGCGCCTTCTCGTCCGCCGCCCCGCCCGCACCCACGAGCCCCCGGCCGACCCCGGCGAGCCGCGGCTCGAACCGCCGCATCTCGCGCTGGCCGACGGTGCCGATCAGCGTGGGCAGATAACCGCGTACGGACTGCATCCCGCGCAGCCACCACTGCGCGTACACGTGCGAGGAGCGGCGCTCGATCCCGGCCACGATCCGGTCGACGGCCGGGCCCAGCGGATAGGTGCGGTTCGCCGGCCACGGCAGCCGCTGCCGCAGCTCCCGCATCACCTCGTCCTCGTCCGCGCCGCGCACCATGTCCGTATCCGTCCAGGACAGATAGCCGACGCCCACCCGTACGCCCTTGTAACCGACCTCGGCCCGCAGACAGTGGGCGAACGCCTCGACGCCCGACTTGGACGCGCAGTACGCGGACATCATCGGCGCGGGCGTGATCGCGGCCAGCGACGCGATCTGGAGGAAGTACCCGCGGCTCTCCATCAGCACCGGCAGGAACGCCCGCGCCGTCACCGCCCCGCCCACCAGGTTGACTTCGATGACCCGCCGCCACGCCTCGGGGTCCGAGTCGGTGAAGGGCCCGCCGGACGCCACCCCGGCGTTGGCGACGACGATGTCGACCTTGCCGAAGTGCGCCTTGACCTCCTGCGCCACGGCCGCCATCGCCACGTGGTCGGTGACATCGGCGTGCCAGTGCGCGCTCTCGGTGTGCAGCCGCCCGGAGACCGCCTTCAGCTCGTCCGGCTCCAGGCCGACGAGTGCCACCTTCGCACCACGCGCCGAGAGCTTGCGGGCCAGCAGCTCGCCGACCCCGCGCGCCGCTCCCGTGACGACCGCGACCTGACCCTCCAGGCTGTTCCTGCTCATACGGCCTTCTCCTTGTCCACTCGCCGGCCTGCTGCCAGGTCCACCGGTACATGTGCGGCGGCCAGTTCACGCAGCAGCGCGCCGACCGCTTCTGGGGCCTCCACCGGGGTCATGTGCCCGACGCCCTCCAGTTCGGTGAGGCCGGTGCAGTGCGGCAGCGCGGCGGCCAGCGCCCGCGCGTGCACCACCGGGGTGAGCCGGTCGGCCGTCCCGGCGACCACCGCGGTGGGTACGGCCAACTCCCTTACTCCAGCGTCGAGATCGAGCCCGGCGAGCACCTCCGACCAGGCCACCCGTGCCGCCCGCGGGCAGGCGTGCACGATGCGCGCACACGCGACCACCCGGTCCGGGGCCGAACCGGGGCCCATCGTCGCGTACTTGAGGATCCGCTTCGACACGGGCGTGACCGGCCCGAGCGGGGCTCGCGCCCCGAGCACCGCGCCCGTCAGCCGGGTCCGCAGCCGTCCGGGCCGCAGCGGCAGCACGGTCGACTCGGCGATCAGCCGCGAGCTGCCCGTACTGCACAGCAGTACCGCCGCCGCGTGCTCCCGGAAGACCGGCCGCCCGGCGGCGGCCATCATGGTCATCCCGCCCATCGAGTGGCCGCCGAGCACGGCCCGCTCGCCCGGGGCGAGGGTGGCCGCGAGCACCGCCTCCAGGTCGTCGGCGAGGAGGTCCGTGGTGCAGCCGCGCAGACCGGCCGCGGGCGTACGCCCGTGCCCGCGCTGGTCGTACACCACCACCTTGTGGTCCGCAGCGAGTTCGCTGATCTGCGCGTCCCAGAAGCGGGTCGAGCAGGTCCAGCCGTGCGAGAGCACCACGGCGGGGGCACCCTCGGGCCCGTACACCTCGACATGGATCCGGGCGCCGTCCGCGGAGACGACCGCCGGCTCCCGTGTCCCGGCGCCGCTCACACCGACTCCCGGTCCGCGGGGCGGCCCTGGTCACCGGTGCGCCCGCGGTCCACGACGGGGTCGCGGTCGCCGGTGCGGTCGTGGTCGCCGGTGCGCTGGCGCACCAGGGGGAGGTCGGTCCCGGCCCGTACGACCTCGTACTCGCCGAGGTCCACCCCCCGCGTGGCCTTGCGGAACTCGGCTGTCGTGCCCGGCCAGATCGTGGTGTTGCGCCCGTTGGCGTCGAGGTACCAGCTGGTGCAGCCGCCGGTGTTCCACACGGTCCGCTTCATCCGCTCCTGGACGCGGACGTTCCAGGCGTCCACCGCCGCGGGCCGGGGGTCGAGGGCGACACGTCCGCCCAGTACGTTCAACTGCCGCATGTAGTCCGCGAGATAGCTCAGCTGGGACTCGATCATCAGGATCATCGAGGAGTTCCCGAGGCCGGTGTTCGGGCCGATGATCGTCATCCAGTTGGGGAACCCGGCGGCCGTCGCGCCGCGCAGCGACTGCATGCCGCCCTTCCAGGACTCGGCGAGCGTGGCACCGTCGGCGCCCACCACCCGCTCGGCGATCGGCATGTCCGTCACGTGGAACCCGGTACCGAAGATGATCACATCCGCCTCGGTCTCGGTTCCGTCGGAGGCGACCAGCGTATTTCCCCTGACCTCCTTGAGCCCGGACGCCACGACGTCCACATTGGGCTGCGCGAGCGCCGGGTAGTACGAGCTGGAGAGCAGGATGCGCTTGCACCCGATCCGGTACGAGGGCGTCAGCTTGGCGCGCAGCGCCGGGTCCTTGATCGACCGGCCGATGTTGGCCCTGCCTATCGACTCGATCAGGCCGAGTTCGTTGGGGTGCTTGGTGAAGGCGCTGACCTGGAGCTCTCGTATGCTCCACAGCAGCCGCCTGCGGGCGGCGGCGGTGAACGGCACCTTGCCGTGCAGCCACCGCTCGGCGCCGCTTATGGCACGGTCCATCCGGGGCATCACCCACGGCGGGGTGCGCTGGAAGAGGGTGAGCCGCCCGGCCTCGGGCTGGATCGCGGGCACGATCTGGATCGCGGACGCCCCGGTCCCGATCATCGCGACGCGCTTGCCGCGCAGGTCGGCCCCGTGGTCCCACTGCGCGGAGTGGAAGACCTGACCGGCGAACGAGTCGAGCCCCGGGATGTCCGGCAGCTTGGGGTCGGAGAGCGGCCCGGTCGCGGAGACGACCACGTCGGCGGTCAGCGTCCCCTGCGAGGTCTCGATCTCCCAGCGCAGTTCACCCGAGTCCCAGCGCATCATCCGCACCTCGTGGTCGAGGCGGATGTGCGGCCGCAGCCCGAAGGTGTCGGCGACGTTCTCCAGATAGGCCCGGATGTGCGGCTGGCCGGAGAACGTGCGGGGCCAGTCGGGGTTGGGGGCGAAGGAGAACGAGTAGAGGTGGGACGGCACGTCACAGGCGCACCCCGGATAGCTGTTGTCGCGCCAGGTCCCGCCGACCGAACCGGCCCGCTCCAGGACGACGAAGTCGGTTATCCCCTCGCGGCGCAGCCGGACGGCGGCCCCCAGGCCGCCGAATCCGGATCCGATCACCGCCACTCGTACATGCTCGTGCTGGGCCATGCTGCCGCCTCCCGCAGTACCCCGGACCCTGCCAGTAATCACTGGCACTGTTGGAGAGTAGAGCAGCTTCGTACTCATGGGTAGGGGGCGGACCGAGGAAAGTTCGCACCGGTACGACATAGGCTTCCGGCGTGGCAGAGGAAAGAACGGGGCGCGAGTACCGCATGGAGGAACTGGCCGAAGCGGCCGGGATCACCGTGCGCACCCTGCGCTTCTACCGCGAACGCAAACTGATCCCGCCACCGCGCCGCGAGGGCCGCATCGCCTGGTACGACGAACACCACCTGGCCCGGCTGCACACGATCTCGGCCCTCCTGGAGCGCGGCCACACGCTCAGCGGCATCGCGGATCTCGCCACGGCCTTCGAGAGCGGCCGGGACGTGGCACAGCTGCTCGGCCTGGCCACCACCGAGCCCCCCGCCTGGACCGAGGAGGAGCCGGTCCGGCTCACCCCGGAGCAGCTCGCGGACTACTTCGAGGGCGAGGTCACGGCGGAGAACCTCGCCGCCGCCCTGGACCTCGGCTATCTCGCCACCGACGGCGACGACATAGTCCACATCAGCCGCCGCCTGCTGGACGTGTCGGCGGCACTGGTCCGCCAGGGCGTGCCGCTGGCATCGGTCCTCGCGGCGGGCCACGAGGTCCGCAAGCACACCGAGGCACTCACGGAACTCTTCTCCGCCCTGGTCCACACCCATCTGCGGGACGACGACTTCACGAGCGCGATGGACCGGGTGCGGCCGCTGGCGAAGGACGTGGTGGAAGCGGAGCTCTCGATGTCGCTCGACCGCCGGATACGGGCGGAGAAGAGCGACCCGGAAGCGGAGTAGCACCCGCCGCCGCCCCACACCCCGTACCGGGCCTCACACCACACGCGCCCGGCGGACCGGGCCGATCCGTCGGGTCGGGTTGCGGCCGACCGGGCGGGTCGGGTTACGGGCGGGCCGGGCCGGGTCCTACAGGCCGTACACCGCCGTGACCGGCGCGTGGTCGCTCCACCGCTCGTCGTGCGTCGCGGCCCGCTCGACCCATGCCTTGACCGCCTTCGCGGCCAGCCCGGGCGTCGCCATCTGGTAGTCGATGCGCCAGCCCGCGTCGTTGTCGAAGGCCCGCCCCCGGTAGGACCACCACGAGTAGGGACCCTCCACATCCGGGTGCAGCCCGCGCACCACGTCGACGTAGTCGCCGCCGTCCCCGGCGAGGACGCGCGTCAGCCACTCCCGCTCCTCGGGCAGGAAGCCGGAGTTCTTCTTGTTGCCCTTCCAGTTCTTGAGGTCGGCCTCCTGGTGGGCGATGTTCCAGTCACCGCAGACCACGACCTCGCGGCCGTCGGCCGCCGCCCGCTCCCTGAGCCCCTTGAGGTACGGCAGGAACTCGGCCATGAACCGCAGCTTCTCGTCCTGCCGCTCCGTGCCGACCTCGCCCGACGGCAGATAGAGGCTCGCCACCGTCACACCGGGCAGGTCGATCTCGGCGTACCGCCCGCTGCCGTCGAACTCCGTACTGCCGAATCCGATCTGCACCCGCTCCGGCTCACGCCGGGCGTACAGCGAGACACCTGCGCGCCCCTTGGCGGCAGCCGGAGCGTGCACGGTGAACCAGTCCTCCGGCTCGCGGACCTCCTGGGTCAGCTGCTGGGGCTCGGCGCGCACCTCCTGGAGGCAGATCACATCGGCGTCGGTCTGCGCCAGCCACTCCACGAAGCCCTTCTTGGCGGCGGCGCGCAGCCCGTTCACGTTTACGGTTGTCACAGTGAGCATCAGGGCACCCTACCGACCACGGCCGGGAGCCCGCCCCCACCACGTGTCCCACCCCATCGTCGATTGCACAGATGCAACCATGCCCCGCATGAATATCCGGCCGGTCCGCTACGACCACCCCGACGCCGTCAAGCTCAACGACCAGGTCCAGCTCGAATACATCGAGCGCTACGGCGACGGCGGCGACATCACCCCGCTCGACGCGACGATGTTCGCCCCGCCCGCCGGGCTCTACCTCCTGGCGTACGACGAGAACGACAGCCCGGTGGCCACCGGCGGCTGGCGCAACCAGGACGAGGGCGGCGACCACGGGTACTCGACCGGCGACGCCGAGCTGAAGCGGATGTACGTGGTCCGCGAGGCGCGCGGCCTGGGCCTGGCCCGCCGGATCCTCGCCGCCCTGGAGGAGAGCGCCCGCGCGGCGGGCCGGACCCGCATGGTGCTGGAGACCGGCGACCAGCAGCCCGAGGCGATAGCGCTGTACACGTCGAGCGGTTACACCCCCTGCCCGAAGTTCGGCCACTACCGCGAGTACCAGAGCAGCCGCTGCTTCGCGAAGCCGCTCACCCCGCCCGCCGGATGACCGCCGGATGACCGCCGGCCCCGCACGGAGCCGGCCCGGCGGCGCTCAGCGCTTGCGGGCGACCCCCACGTAGAAGCCACTCCGCTCCTTCACCGGCGCGGGCCCGTCCTGGTACCACTCGGTCGCGGACACCAGGCCCGGCGGGACGAGATCGAGTCCGTCGAAGAACGGCTCGACCTCCGCCCGGGTGCGCATCCGCAGCGAGATGGCACCGTCGCGGTACGCCGTCCTGGTCTCGTCCTCCAGCTCCGGGTGCTGGTCCGCCGTACCGTGCGAGAGGACCAGACAGCTGCCGGACGGCAGGGCGTCGACCAGGGTGCGGGTGATGCCGTACGGGTCCTGGTCGTCGGGCAGGAAGTGCATCAGCGCGATGAGCGACAGGGCGACAGGCCGCTCGAAGTCCAGCAGTTCACGGGCGCGGCCGAGAATGAGCTCCGGCTCGCGCACATCGGCGTGGATGTAGTCGGTGGCGCCCTCCGGGTGGCTGATGAGCAGGGCCTCCGCGTGACGCAGCACGATCGGGTCGTTGTCCGCGTAGACGACACGAGCGGTGGGCGTGACGGCCTGGACCACCTGGTGCAGATTGGGCGCGGTCGGAATGCCCGTACCGACGTCGAGGAACTGGTCGACACCGTTCCGCGCCAGCCACCCGGCCGCACGGTGCATGAAGGCCCGGTTCCGCGCCGCGTTGGCACGCGCCTCCGGCGGCAGCTTCTCGCCGACCCGCTGATCGACCGGGTAGTTGTCCTTGCCGCCCAGGAGCCAGTCGTAGACGCGGGCCGGGTGGGGTCTGCTGGTGTCGATCAGAGGCTTGTCGCTGCGGGCCGTCACGGGATGCTCCTCGGGTGTTCGAATCGCGTGCGTACAAGGTAGTCCGCGCGACAAGGCCCTTCGCGCGCGGAGACCCCTGAGCGCGAGCGGAGCCCCCCTGAGCGTGTGCGGAGCCTCCCACCGGGAGCCTACGGAGAACCCCCCGGGGCCTCTTGACAAAGGGACCGGGGGCTACCGATCATTGAATTCAGGTCTGACAACGTTGTCAAGCGTGCATCGGGAGCGACGTGACCCAGTTGAATCGCAGGCGTTTCCTGTCCAGCGGGATCGCCGTCGCCGGTGGTGGTGTCCTCGGTGCGCTCGGGCCGTCAGGTGCCGCGAGGGCGGCGCCGGGCGGCGCCGGATCCCATCACCCCCTCCGCACCGGCGGCCACGAGATCACCAGCGGCTGGACCTTCACGGCGGCCGACTCCACGACGGTGCCCGGCGACGGGCTGGCCAGCGCGCGGCACATCGCCGGTATGAAGCCGGCCGTCGTGCCGGGGACACCGCTCACGAGCATGATCGCCAACGGCGAGTACCCCGATCCGCTGTACGGCCACATCGTGACCGACACGGTCCCGGACACCCTCAAGGACACCGGTTACTGGTACCGGGTCGCGTTCCCCGTACCGAGGCTGATCCCGGGCCAGCGGTTCTGGCTGCACTTCGAGGGCATCAACTACCTGGGGACCGTCTGGCTCGACGGCACCGAGGTGGGCACCGTCGAGGGCGCCTTCAAACGCGGGGTCTTCGACGTCACGGACATCGTCGCGAAGGCGGACGGCACAGCCCATCTCGCTGTGCTGGTAGGTAAGTTGGACTACGCCGACCCTCCGTCGCCGCCGAGCTACGCCAGCGGCGTGACCCGCGGCGGGAAGAACGGCGGCAAGACCGGGATCACCCTGAAGAACGGGCCGACGCTCTTCTGCACGGCGGGCTGGGACTGGCTGCCCACCATCCCCGACCGGGACCTCGGCATCTGGCAGCCGGTCACCTGGTACACCACCGGGCCGGTCCGCCTGGCCGACGTGCACGTCGATCCCACGCTCTCCGCCGATCTGCGCACGGCCGACGTCGCGATCGGCCTCAGCCTCGACAGCGCCTCCGGCAAGCCCAGAGCCGTACTGGTGAAGGGGTCCCTCGACGGTCACGAGTTCGAACACACCGTCACCGTGCCGGCCGGTTCGTCCTCGGTCACGCTGACGTCGAAAGACATCGGCTGCCTGCGGCTGCACCGGCCGAAGCTGTGGTGGCCCAACGGCTACGGCGACGCCCACCGCTATCGGCTGACGATCGGCGTCGAGTCCGGTGGCCAGGTCCACGACGAGCGGACGGTGGACTTCGGGGTCCGGCGGATCGAGTACACCAAGCCGGTCCAGTCACCGTCCGGCACTCCGGTCGACTGCCTGGCCATCACCGTCAACAACCAGCCGATCCTGGTGATGGGCGGCAACTGGGGCCTGGACGAGGCACTCAAGCGCATTCCGCGGGAACGGCTGCGTGAGCAGGTGCGGCTGCACCGCGACGCCAACCTCAACCTGATCCGGAACTGGAACGGCCAGAGCAGCACCGAGGACTTCTTCGAGGCGTGCGACGAGTACGGCATCCTCGTCTGGCAGGACTTCTTCTGCTCGACCGAAGGCCCCCCGCCGGCGAACGTCGCCCGCGACCTGGACAACATCCGCGACTGCATCGTGCGGTTCCGCAACCACCCGTCGGTCCTCCTCTGGTGCGGCGGCAACGAAGGCCCGCCGCCGCAGCCGCTCATCGACGGCCTGGACTCGCTGGTCGCCGAACTGGACCCCAAGCGCGCGGCGCTGACCAGCTCGGCCGGCGACACCGGCAAGGACCCGATCGGCGGGTACAGCTCCGGCGGGCCGTACCACTGGGTCACCCCGGCCACCCACTTCTCCCTCAACGACGGCACGCACTGGCCTCCGTTCCACAACGAGGTCGGCTCGTACTCGATCCCGACGCTCGAATTCATCAGGAAGATGCTCCCCGAGGCGTCGTGGGAGCACCCGGACGACTTCTGGGCCGACCGCGACGTCAACGGCAACGGGGGCAACGGCGGCGGCGCGGGCTATCTCAAGCTCACCGCGGAGCGCTACGGCGAACTGCAGAACCTCCCGGACTTCGCCCGCAAGTCCCAGCTGATGAACTACGAGTGCACCAGGGCGATCTACGAGGCGCACGCCGCGAACATGGAGAGCGCCGCGCAGGGCAAGCCGTATCCGCGCACCGGCGTCATCATGTGGATGACCAATCCCGCGCAGCCCAGTTTCGTCTGGCAGATGTACAGCCACGACCTTGAGGCGCACGCGTCGTTCTACGCGGTGCAGCACGCGTGCCGGCGGGTCAACGTGATCCTCAACAGCCAGACCCTCGACGTGGTGGTGGCCAACCACACCCGGGAGGCGGTGCGGGGCGCCGTCGCCGTCACGCTCCACGACCTGAACGGGGAGGCGTTCGCCAGTACTTCGCTGCGCGTCGGCGGAGCGGCGGCGTCCGACCACACCGTGATCGGCACCATCGCCCCCCAGCTGAAGGGCGCGCCCTCCGACGTCGCCTTCGTCCGGCTCGTGTTCAAGGACCCGCACGGCGCGGAAACGGTCCGCAACTTCTACTGGGTCGAGAATCCGGCCCGGGCCGCGGGGTTCGTGAGCCTGGACGACGCGCCCGCGGCCGCCGTCTCCGTCGTGGCCCGCGCGCAGCACCGGCGGGACGGCGTCGAACTGACGGTGGAGGCCGAGAACACCGGCACGGCCATGGCCCTGATGCTGCACCTTCAGGTGTACGACACCCGGACCGGCGAACGGGTCCTGCCGGCCACGTTCAGCGACAACTACCTGAACCTGGCAGGCGGCGAGTCCGGCACCGCCCGGGTACGGCTGGACAGTGAGCAGGCCCGGCGCCACCCGGAGATCGGCGTACGGATCGACGGCTGGAAGATCGACCAGCGCGCCTCCCGGCTGCGGGGGCACGGAGTGGCCGTGACCTTCAACCAGGCGGCCTTGTCGACCCACCCGCCGACGAAGACCTTCGGCGGGTGAGGGTGTGCGGCCCGCACCCCCGGGCCGCACACCCCCGGGCACCGGCACCCGCCGTCATCCTCCGGGCCGGTGCCCGAACCGCACCCCGTCCCACGGCGCTTCCGCCGGGAAGGACTCCGCCCGGCGCTGGCCGGCCGGGCGGGAAGGGGCCCGTTCGATGACGGGTTCCGTGTCCTCGATGCGCTCCAGCCACCCCAGCAGGGTGTCCCGGAGTCCGTCCGCGACCGCCCGGTGCGAGTCGCGGCCGACGAGGTTGTCCAGCTCGTACGGGTCGGCCGCCAGGTCGTACAGCTCGGTCTCCGTGTAGCGGTCGGCGTCCGGGTCGTTCCACGCGTCGGCCCCGGGTGCCTCCACCGCGTACTTCCAGCGCGAGGTACGCACCGCCCGGCCCACCCGGTCCTCGCTGATCTGCACGAACGCGGAGCCGGAGCGGCCGGGATCACGGCCGCCGCCGGTCAGCGGCAGCAGGGAGCGCCCCTGCACACCGTCCGGCACCGCGAGGCCCGCGGCGGCCAGCAGTGTGGGCATCAGGTCCACCGTGCCGACGGGTTCCCGGACGAGCCCGCCGCCGCTGAATCCGGGCCCGGTCAGCGCGAGCGGTACGCGGACCGACGCCTCGTGGGCCGAGCGCTTGTACTCGCTGTTGCGGGTGCGGAAGTGGGAGCCGTGGTCCGCGGTCCACGCCAGCACGGTGTTCTCCTCCGTCCCGAGACTGCGCAGGGCGTCGCGCAGCCGCCCCACCCCCTCGTCGACGCGCTTGATCTGGCCGAGATATCCGGCGAGGTGGCGGTGCGCGCCGCCCTGCGGGGCGCCGGGACCGAGCGCGGCCAGGTCGGGCGGCAGCCAGGCACTCTCGTAGCGCTCGCGGAAGCCGGTGGGGGCGGGGTAGTCGTCGGTGGGGTTCTGGTGGTGCGGTTCCAGCAGGGAGAGGAACAGCAGGTACGGGCGGTCGTGGTGGTCGGCCACGAACCGGATCGCCGCGTCGATCAGTGCGTCCGAGCGGTAGCCGGGCAGCCGGACCGGCTCGCCGTCCTCGTCGTACACCACCGTGCGGTAGGCGTCCGAGGTGAATTCGAGCCGGTCCGATGCGAGCCACCTCGCGTAGCCGCCGCGGCGCGCGGGCGGCACCGGGCCGTCCGGGCCGTCCTCGCCCGCCAGATGCCATTTGCCGATGTACCCGGTCGTGTACCCGGCCGCGGCGAACTCGCCGGCGAGTGTGGGCATGTCCTGCGGGAGCGGAAGCCCGTTGCGGAACACCCCTGTCGCGGTGGGGAAGCGGCCGGTCTGGAGGGCCGAACGGGCCGGTGCACACACGGGGTTGGGCGTGATCGCCTGCTCGAACAGGGTGCCTTCGCGGGCGAGGCGGTCGAATTCGGGGGTCACCCCGGCAGGGTTGCCGTGCACGCCCGTCGTGTCCCAGCGCTGCTGATCCGTGAGGACCACGATCACCTGCGGGGGCGCCCCGGCGGGCGGCGGGGATTCCCCGCCGCCCGCCGGACCGGTGACCTCACCGTACGAGGCGGAGCCGCTCATGCGCCGGTCTTCTCCGCTGCCCGGGTGCCCGGCGCGCCCGGGAGGTCCGATGTTCCGGAGGCTCCGGAGGCGATGCCGAAGGCGGGGTCGGGCACCTCCTCGGGGCTGAGGAGGGTGGACCGGCGGCCGTCGACACCGAACGGGATGTCGCCGTCGATGGTGACGCGCCGGAGCTTGCGCTCGTGGTCGTCGGAGTCGTCGACCCCGTAGTGCTGAGTGGCGCGGTTGTCCCAGATCGCGACGTCACCGGTCTGCCACTGCCAGCGCACGGTGTTCTCCGGGCGCTCGATGTGCGACTGGAACAGGTCGAGGAGGGCCCGGGAGTCCCGGCCGGTCAGTCCGCTGATGCGCTGCACGAAGTTGCCGAGGAGCAGGACGCGTTCGCCGGTCTCGGGGTGGACGCGCACCACCGGGTGCTCGGTGAGGAACTTCGTCGATGTGAACACCTTCTGGTACTGGGCGAGTGCCTCCGGGCGGGCGTTGGGGCGCAGGGCCACGTAGTCGTAGTCGTTGGAGTGGACGGCGCGCAGAGTGTCGGCGAGGGCCCGCAACGGCTCGGGAAGTCCGGCGTAGGCCGCCGCGGTGTTGGCCCACAGGGTGTTGCCGCCGTACGGCGGGATGACGACACCACGCAGGATCGAGAAGGCCGGGTAGGCGGGCACGAAGGTGACGTCGGTGTGCCACTGGTTGGCCCGGCCGCCGTGGTCCGAGTCGATGCCGAGCGAGTAACGGCCGTCGGCGGACGGGACGGTGGGGTGCGCGACCGGGGTACCGAGCAGCCGGCCGAACGCCTCGTGGCTGTCCTCGTCCAGGTGGTCCTGGCCGCGGAAGAAGACGACCTTGTTGGCGAGCAGCGTGTCCCTGACGGCGGTGACGGTGGCCGGGTCGAGGTCGCCGCCGAGGCGCACCCCGGAGATGACGGCACCGATACGGCCGCCGAGCTTCTGGACGGTGAGCGTGGTGGCAGGGGCGGTGGTTGCCGAGGACATGGCGGGATTCCCTTCGGAAGCCGGGATCATCGATTGATTAATCCCGGAGAGGAATTAATGAGACCGAGCGGTGGACCGGGACGGAACGGGGCGGTGAACCAGGAGATGCCGGCCGGAGGAGATGCCGACGCGAGGATGTGTCGGCCCGAGGAGGTGTCGGCCCGAGGAGGTGTCGGGCCCCGGAGGTGGAGTACGAAGAGGTAGCGGTACGGAGAGGTGGCGGCCTGAGGCGAGTCGCGGTCGCGGGGCTACGGGGCGACGCGGCCGGGGTGTCCGGTCAGGCGGCGGTACAGCGGCCCGGACACGCCACCCGCACAGCGGAGCGGGCGGCGTGGGCGGCGTGGGCGGGCCACGCGTCGGGGACGGCCGTCGCGAACATGCCCCGGAGGTTTCCAGCGCCCTCCCGTCCGCGTCAAGAGCCCGCCACCTGCCGGGTGGTGTGCGGAAGTGGTTGAATCGGCGTCTGCGCCGGGCCGGCGGCCACCGCGCCCGTCCACCGGGAAATCACCTCTGAGCAGCGGTTTTTCATCAGCTCGGGATCAGCTCGGGTGGGGTTCGCGCACCCTCTTCCGGACCCTGCCGGGGGCAGTGGCGCGATTTCATGCCGCCGTAATGTCGCGTCCGCCGCCCCGGCGGCGCCGGACCGAAGGAAGCCCCCATGACAGCCGCTCCCCGGACCTCCCCGGCGCCCGGTGACGGCCGCCGGGAGGCCAATGCCGCATCGGTGCTGCGCACCGTGCTGGACCACGGCCCGGTCGCCCGCCGGAAGATCACCGAACTCTCCGGACTCAGCCCGGCCGCCGTCTCACGTCAGTGCACCGACCTCGTCCGCCTCGGCCTGGTGCGGGAGTTGCCCGATCTCACGGAGAACAGCGGTGTCGGCCGACCGCAGGTCCCGGTCGACCTGCACACCGGCGAGCCCGGCGGCCCGGTGGCGGGCGGTGTCCACATCGGTGTGCCTTCGTCGACGTTCGGCCTGCTCGACCTGCGCGGACGGCTGCTGGCCCGCCGGGCGTTCCCGCACGACGCCATCGCCCCCGGGGAGCTGCCGTACCGGATCCGTCAGGGGCTGCGGGCGTTCCTCGACGACGCCGCCGACGGCCGCCGCCTGCTGGGGGTGGGCGCGGCCCTCGGCGGATGGGTGGACCCGGGCCCGGGGACGGCCGTCCGGCATGACGCGCTGGGCTGGCACCACCGGCCGCTCGCCGCTGAACTCGCCCGTGATCTGGGCGGACTTCAGGTGCGGATCGACAATCACGCCCGGGCCATCGCCCAGTCCGAGATCCTCTTCGGCCGGCCGGCGGCGCGCCGCAGCCTGGTCCATCTCTTCGTCGGCAATGTGGTCGACGCGGCTCTGGGCATCGCGGGAGTGGTCCACCAGGGCCCCGGGTCCGGTGCGGGCGACGTCGCGCATCTTCCCGTACCCGACTCCACCGTCGCCTGCCCCTGCGGGCGGTCCGGCTGCCTTGAGGCGACGGCCTCCAACACGGCCGTCGCGCTGACCGCCGTACGGCGCGGGATCGTTCCGGAGCCCGATGTGTTCCTGGTCGTGGACGCGGCCGCGGCCGGTGACCTGCGGGCCGACCGGCTGCTGCGGGAACGCGCCCGCGCGGTCGGCCGGGCGGCGGCCCTGCTGCTCGATGTGCTCAACCCCGATCTGGTCGTGGTCACCGAGAGTTCCAGCCTGGTCAACCCGGACTACCTGGAGGAGATCCGGGGCGCCGCGGTCGACCTGTCGCACGTCTGCGGTGACCCCGAACGGATCGTGGTTCCACATGCCGGTACGGCGGTGCTGCCCGTAGCGGCCGGCACGATTCTGCTGAACCCGCTGTTCAGAAGCCCTCTGACGGCCTTCGGCCAGGAGCCGCCCGGACGGAACGGGAGCAGGCCCGGGTATCAGGATCCGGACGCGGCATGTTGACCGCCCGGCGAAGCCACTGCCATATTGCTCCCGTGAACCCGGACATGCGCCTCATCTCCCGCAGGCACGTCGACCTCTGTCGACAGGCCAGCGCGGTCTGTGCCCCGCGCGGCTGACCCGGACGCCTTCCCGCGGGTCCGGCTGCCCGTGACCCACAGCTGACCCGGTCGTCCGGGCCCTGCGCCGCCGTGCTCCCGGCCGCCCCGAGCGGGGCCGTGGCTCCGTACCCGCTTTCCGCCGGTCCGCCGACCCAGTCACCTCGCGCCGGAGCGCACAACTCACGCCACCGCCCTGCCCGTTCGCGCTGACGCCGTACGGCTTCCGCGCTCTGCGGGCTCCATTCGTACCGCTGCGGAAGCAATGCCGCGGCACGCCCGCACCCGTACCCGCACCAGCGGCCCGTCCCGCTCAGCGCGCACCACCGTCCCCCGGTGCCCCTCGGCGCCCTCTCACCGTCCCTCACCGTCACAGGCAGGTTCCGATGACCGAGCTCCACCCCTCCACGCCCACCGGGCCGTCCCGCCGCACCGCCCTGCGTGCCGCAGGCGGCGGCACCCTGCTGATGGGGCTGGGGCTGGCGGGCTGCCGCTCCGCGGTCTCGGACGCCTCGTCCCCGGCACAGGGCGCCAGTTCCGCTCCCCGGCGCGGCGGCACCCTCGACGTCGCCGTCAACAGCGACTTCACCCCCGGCCTGCTCTTCTCGCAGAGCAACCAGTCGCTGCAGCACCGGCTGATCTACAACACCCTGACCCGGTACGACGACGACCTCACCCCCCAGCCGGAGCTGGCCACCTCCTGGACGTACGCCAAGGACGGGCGCAGCATCACGCTCCGGCTGCGTGAGGGCGTCACCTTCCACGACGGGCGGAAGTTCACCGCGGACGACGTCATCTTCGCGGTGAGGAACCTTCAGAACCCGGTGCGAGCGGCCCAGTTGCGCAGCACGGCGGCGACGATCACCGGTTTCGAGAAGCGCGGTGACCACGAACTCGTCCTCAAGCTCGCACACCGCGTGAACAACCTCTTCGACCTCTTCGAGTTCATGATCATCACCGATCCGGGGACGGTCGAGGACGCCGTCACCGGCAAGAGGCTGATCGGGACCGGCCCGTTCAAGCTGAGGAAGTGGAGCCCAGGTTCCGGTCTGAGCCTCACGCGTCACGACGGTTACTGGCTGCCGGACCGCCCCCACCTCGACGGGGTGCACATACGGGTGATACCCCAGGCCGACGCGCTGAGTTCGTCCCTGCGCTCCGGCCAGTCCCAGCTGTCCTTCGACGTCCCCGGCAAGAGCCTGAGCACCGTCAAGGCCGACCCGAAGCTCGGCATCACCAGCTACGCCACCGGCGCGGGCGCCGTCTACCTCGGCGTCAACACCACGGTCGAGCCGCTGCACGACCGGACCGTCCGGCAGGCCATCGCCTGGGCCGTCGACCGCGAACGGCTCCTCGCCCAGGCCCTCGGAGGGTACGGCCTCGCCTCCGCCGCGCCGTGGCCCAAGTCCTCCCCCGCCTTCACCGAGGCGCACCGCACCCACTACACCCACAACCCCGGCAGGGCCCGTGAACTGCTGAAGTCCGCCGGACACGGCAGGCTCGAACTGCCCCTGCTGCACCTGGCGCTGCCCAGCGACACGGCCATCGCCGAAGCCCTCCAGTACGACCTGAAACAGGTGGGCATCGACGTCACGCTCCAGCCCACCGACTCGGCGACCGCCCAGAAGAAGCTGATCTCCCAGGGCATGCCCGCCCTGTGGACGATGAGCCACGGCTTCGCCCAGGTCCAGCCCTCCACCCTCGCCGTGAGCGCCTATCCGTTCAACGAGGCCAAGAACACCTCCAAGTACCGCTCCGCCCACTACACACAGGTGGTGCGGGAGGCGTGGACGGAGCCCGAGTCGAGTGCGGCGCGGGCGAACACCCTGCACGACGAGATCTCCGGCATCCTGCTCGACGAGGCGTTCATCATCGACCTCGTCGTCCGCGGACAGGTCCAGGTCGCCGCCGGCCGCCTGCACGGCGTCGCCCTGAACAAGTTCTCGTACCTCGACCTCGACCACGCCTACCTGGTGTGACATGCGCAGCTACCTGCTCCGGCGGCTTCCGTCCGCTCTCCTCGTCCTGGTCGCCGCCTCGTTCCTGATCTTCACCATCCTGCGGCTCGTCCCCGGCGACCCCGCCACCACCCTCGCCGGGCCGGACGCGGACGCGGCGACCGTCGCCGCGATCCGGGAACACCTCGGCCTCGACGCGCCACTGCTCTCCCAGTACGCCCACTGGATCGGCTCCCTGCTCACGGGAGACCTCGGTCCCTCGTACGCGGTCGGCGGACGGACCGCCGACCTGATCGGCAACGGGCTCGGCGCCACCGCCGAACTCACTCTGGCCGCCCTGCTGTTCGTGATCGTGCTCGGTACGGCCTTCGGCATGCTCGGGGCCACATCGCGCAGCCGGTGGATCCGCAGCGCGGTGCGGGTGACGACGACCGCCGCCCTCGCGGTGCCGCCGTTCGTCAGCGGGGTGCTGCTCGTGTGGCTCTTCGCCGTGAGCCTCGGCGTGCTGCCCCCGGGCGGGCGGGTGGCCTTCCTCTCCGCCCCCGACCTCGCCGTGCAGTACCTGGTCCTGCCCGCGCTCTGCCTGGCACTGCCCAGCGCCGCCGTCCTCGGCCGCTACCTCAAGGACGGCATCGAGCGCGCGCTCGCCGAGGACTTCATCCGCACCGCCACCGCGGCCGGTGTCGCACCGCGCCGCCTGCTGTGGCGCCACGCCCTGCCGAACGCCCTGCCGCCCGTGGTCACCCTGCTCGGCATGCAGACCGGCCAACTGCTCGGCGGAGCCGTGCTCGTCGAGGCGATCTTCGCCTGGCCGGGCCTCGGCCAGCTCGCCGAACAGGGCCTCACCCTCCGCGACTACCCGGTCGTCCAGGACCTCCTGCTGCTCCTGGTCGCCGTCTTCGTCGTCGTCCAGCTGCTCACCGACCTCGTGTACGCCTGGGTCGACCCCCGGATCAGGTGGGAGTAACCGCCATGAGCTCAACCGCAGATCTCCACCCCACCGGCCCCGCCGGGGCGGAACCCGCCGCTTCCGATCCCACCGGCCCCGCCGGGGCAGATCAAGCCGCCCCCGCCCCCGCGGAGGCGGATCCCGCCACCACCGGCCTCACCGCGGTTCCCGGCCCGCAGCCTCCCACCGCGGCCGGCCGCCCGCGCCGCCCGGCCCGCAGCCGCCACCCCTACCGCAGCGCGCTGTCCACCGTCCGCGGCCGCGCCGGTCTCGTCCTCGTCGGCGCGGTGGTGCTCGCCGGGCTGCTCGCCCCGCTCATCGCAGGACACGGGCCCACCGACCAGAGCGGCCAGAGCCTCGCCGGCCTCGGCACCCCGGGTCACCCACTGGGCACCGACGACCTCGGCCGCGACCTGCTCAGCCGGGTCCTGTACGGCATCCGCGCCGACCTCGGCATCATCGCGCTCGCGGTCCCCGCAGGTGCCGTGCTCGGCTGCCTGTTCGCCCTCGTCGCCGCGGCGCACCCGGTCGCCGACACCGTCGTCCAGCGCGTCTTCGACCTCGTCCTCGCGTTCCCCGGCCTGATCCTGGCGCTCGCGATCACCGCGATCCTGGGCCCCGGGAGGCTCCCCGTGATCCTCGTCATCGCGCTCGCCGAGGTCCCGGCCTTCGGGCGGCTGCTGCGCGGCAGCATCCTCGTCCAGCGGGAGCAGGAGTACGTCACGGCCGCCCGGGTCGGCGGCAGTTCGGGCCGCCGGGTGCTGGTCCGGCACATCCTGCCCAACGCCGCCGACCCGCTCATCGTCCAGGTCGCCGTGTCGCTGAGCGTCGCCGTCTTCATCGAGGGGGCGATGAGCTTCCTCGGGGTGGGCGTGCGGCCGCCCGCACCCACGCTCGGAGCCGTACTGAGCCAGTCCATGCCCTATCTCGCCCAGGCCCCCGACTTCGCGGCCGGGCCCCTGATCACCGTGACCGCGCTCGTCCTCGGGCTCTCGCTGATCGCCGAGGCGCTCAACCGGGAGATACGCCGATGACATCGCAGGAACTGCTTCAGGTGCGTGACCTCGGCGTCGAGTTCACCTCACCGTACGGCCCGGCCCTGCGTGCCGTACGACGGGTCTCCTTCGACCTGCGCCGCGGCGAGACGCTCGCCGTCGTCGGTGAGTCCGGCTCGGGCAAGTCCACCACCGCACTCGCCCTGACCCGGATGCTGCCGGGCACCGGCCGCATCACCACCGGCTCGGTCCGCCTCGCCGGGCAGGACCTGGCCACCGCGACCCAGCAGGAGCTGCGCGCGGTGCGCGGCGCCCGGATCGGCATGATCTTCCAGGACCCGATGACGGCCCTGAACCCCGTCCTGACAGCGGGCCGCCACCTCGACGAGGTGCTCCGCGCCCACGGGAACCACGACCGGGCCGCCCGCCGGGCGCGTACCGTCGAACTCCTCGACCGGGTCGGCATCCCCGACCCGCACCGCCGCGCGGACGACCACCCGCACCAGTTCTCCGGCGGCCAGCGCCAGCGCATCCTGATCGCGATGGCCCTGGCGGGCGAGCCCGACATCCTGCTCGCCGACGAACCGACGACCGCGCTCGACGCCACCGTCCAGGACCAGATCCTGACCCTGCTGGACGACCTCAACCGGGAGACCGGCACCGCCCTGGTCCTCATCACGCACAACATGGGCGTCGTCGCCCGCGCCTGCGCACGCGTCCTCGTCATGTACGGCGGCACCGTCGTCGAGGACGGGCCCACCGCCGAAGTGCTCGCCCGCCCCCGCCACCCGTACACCGCCGGACTCCTCGCCGCGGTACCGCGTCTGTCCGCCCCCTCCGGCACCCGGCTCACCGGCATCCCCGGCAGCCCGCCCGACCTCACCCTGCTCGGCGACGGCTGCGCGTTCGCCGACCGCTGCGCCTTCGCCGAGGACCGCTGCCGTACGCAGACACCGGCGCTCACCCCGCTCGGGAACGGCGTACGGGCCGCCTGCCCGCCCGCCGCCCGCCGCGCCGAACCGCTGAGCGCACCCGCCGCGCCCGCCCGTATCGACCGCCCCGCACCGGGCGCGACCGTCCTGGCGGCCGAAGGGCTGCGCAAGACGTACAAGGGGCGCCGGGCCGGGGGACGCCGCTTCACCGCGCTCGACGGAGTGTCCCTGACGCTCGCCGCCGGGGAGACCCTCGGCATCGTCGGCGAGTCAGGCTCCGGGAAGTCCACCCTGGCCCGGGTCCTCGCCCACGCCCACCCCGCTGACGGCGGCACGCTGCGGCTGCGCGGTGCGGACGTCACCCGGCCCTCGCGCCGCGAGCTGCACGCGGTGCGCCGCCAGGTCCAGATGGTCTTCCAGGACCCGTACGCCTCGCTCAACCCCCGCATGACGGTGGGCCGGATCGTCGCCGAGCCGCTGCTCGCCTTCGGTATCGGTGACCGGGAAGAACGGGAGCGGCGGGTGGCCGAACTGCTGCGCAGGGCGGGCCTCGACCCGGCCGTGGCCGACCGCTACCCCCGCTCGTTCTCCGGCGGACAGCGCCAGCGCATCGGCATCGCCCGGGCGCTCGCCCCCGAACCGTCCGTCCTCATCTGCGACGAACCCGTCTCCGCGCTCGACGTCTCCGTCCAGGCCCAGATCGTCGGCCTCCTCACCGACCTCCAGCGCGACCTGGGCCTGGCCCTGGTCTTCATCGCGCACGACCTCGGGGTGGTGCGGCAGGTCAGCCACCGCATCGCGGTGATGCACCGGGGCCGGATCGTGGAGAGCGGCAGCGCCGACGAGATCTGCGAGCGCCCACGCGACCCGTACACCCGCGCCCTGCTCGCGGCAGCGCCCGAACCCGTACCCGCGGCGCCGCACCCGCAGCGCAAGGAGGTCCCCGCGTGAACGCGTGCTGCGCCCCCGGGCGGGGCGGCAGGGGCGAGGCGGGTACGGGCGGTACGGGTGCGGCCCTGCTTCCCGTACCGCCCGTACGCAGTGGGGTACCGGCGCCTCCCGGGCCCCGGCCCGCCGCACACCGGGCGATGGCCGAACTGCCCGGTGGTGTCTTCCGGATGGGCGACGCCTTCGGCGAGGGTTACCGCGCCGACCGGGAGGGGCCGGTGCGCGAGGTGACCGTGGCGCCCTTCGCCATCGCCACCACCGCCGTCAGCAACGCCGAGTGGGCGTACTTCGCCGACGCCACCGGCTACCGCACCGACGCCGAACGCCACGGCAGTTCCTACGTGTTCCACCTGCTGGTCCACCCGGCCGCCGAACGCCACATCCTCGGCCGGGTGCCCGGGGCCCCCTGGTGGCTGGGGGTCGCGGGGGCGACCTGGGCGGAACCGGAAGGGCCGGGCTCAGGACTGAGGGACCGGGCCGACCACCCCGTCGTGCACATCTCGCACCACGACGCCCGCGCCTACTGCGAGTGGGCCGGGGCCCGGCTGCCCACCGAGGCCGAATGGGAGTACGCGGCCCGCGGCGGCAAGGACGGCGCCCGCTACCCGTGGGGTGACGCCTTCGCCCCCGGCGGACGCGAGATGTGCAACACCTGGCACGGCCGCTTCCCGCACCGCTCCGACCGCCCCGGCGGCCGCACGGGCACGGTGCCCGTCACCGCCTACGAGCCCAACGGCCACGGCCTCCACAACACGTCCGGCAACGTCTGGGAGTGGTGCGCCGACGCCTTCGGGCCCGGCGAACGCGTCATCCGGGGCGGCTCCTACCTGTGCCACGCCTCGTACTGCAACCGCTACCGGGTCGCCGCCCGCTCCCACAACACCCCCGACTCCTCGACCGGCCACGGCGGCTTCCGCTGCGCCCGGGACCTGACGCCGCCCACGGCTCCGGAAGGACGTGCGCCCGGGGGCACCCCGGGCGGCGCGGACAACTGACCACCCGAGCCGACGCACCGGTACACCACCCGACCCACGGTTCGTCCGGCCCACGACGCTTCGCCGACCCACACCGCTCCCCCGACCCACGACGACGGAGTCCACACGCCCATGAGTACCCGCGCCCGCGCCCGACGCGACCCGTACGACGGCTTCCCCGGCCGGATCGGCCGTACCTTCGCCGCATCGGAGCCGGCCTGGCCCCCGCGCACCACCCCGCCGGAGAAGGCCCCGAACATCGTGATCGTCCTCGTCGACGACATGGGCTACAGCGACATCGGCCCGTTCGGCTCCGAGATCGCCACCCCCACCCTGGCGTCCCTGGCCGAGACGGGCGTACAGCTCACCAACTACCACACGATGCCGCTGTGTTCACCGGCCCGCGCCGCGCTGCTCACCGGCCTCAACCCGCACCGGGTCGGCTACGCCATGGTCGCCAACTCCGACCCCGGCTTCCCCGGCTACGGCATGGAGATCGCCGACGACATCCCCACCCTCGCCGAACTGCTCCACGACGCCGGCTACGCCACGTACGCCGTCGGCAAATGGCACCTGGTCCGCGACTCGGCGTCCAACGCGGCCGACGACCGCAACAACTGGCCGCTGCGCAAGGGATTCGACCAGTACTACGGCGTACTGGAGGGCCTCACCAGTCTCTTCCACCCGCACCAACTGGTGCGCGACAACAGCCCGCTGGACATCGACGAGTTCCCCGACGACTACTACTACACCGACGACATCACCGACCAGGCGATCTCCATGGTGAAGTCACTGCGCGCCCACGACCCCGACAAACCCTTTCTCCTCTACCTGGCGCACAACGCCGTCCACGGCCCCCTCCAGGCCAAGGAGGAGGACATCGCCCGCCACCGGGGACGCTACGACGAGGGCTGGGACGTGCTGCGCGAGCGGCGCTTCGCCGCCCAGCTCGCCGACGGCCTCTTCCCGCCCGGCACCGAACTGCCCGAGCGCAACAGCGAGGCCGGACTCGACGTCCCCGCCTGGGCCGACCTCACCGAGGAGCAACAGAGGCTGTACGCACGCTACATGGAGGTGTACGCCGCGCTCGTCGACAACATCGACCAGAACCTCGGCCGGCTCACCGAGACCCTCGAAGCCCTCGGGGAACTCGACAACACCATCATCGTCTTCACCTCCGACAACGGCGGCACCGGCGAGGGCGGCGCCGAGGGCACCCGCTCCTACTTCAGCCGCTTCGTCCACCACCCCGCACTGCCCGAGGACTGGACCCCGGACGTCGACCGCGACCCCGAACTGATCGGCGGCCCGCGCAGCCTGGTGCACTACCCGCGCGGCTGGGGCATGGCGTCCAACACCCCCTTCCGTCTCTACAAGGGACACACCTACGCGGGCGGGGTGCGCGTGCCGTTCGTGCTGTCGTGGCCGAGGGGCGCCCGCGAGGGACAGCTCGCCCCCGGGCTGCGCACCCAGCACCAGTACGTCACCGACATCGCCCCGACCCTGCTGCGGCTGGCCGGCATCGAGCGGCCGGTCGAGCGCCGCGGCGTCACGGTCCAGGAGGAGGACGGGGTCAGCTTCACGCCCGTACTCGCCGACAAGGAGCACCGGTCCACGCACCCCGAGCAGTACTGCGAGATGACCGGCAACCGCAGTTACTACCGCGACGGCCACAAACTCGTCACCCTCCACCGCCCCGGCACGCCCTATGACGACACCGAGTGGGCGCTGTACGACATCTGGACCGACCCGACCGAGATCCACGACCTGGCCGCCGACCGGCCCGCCCTCGTCAAGGAACTGTCGGCGGCCTGGGAGACGGCGGCCCAGCGCAACGGCGTCTTCCCGCTGCCCGACGGCAGCGGCGCACTGGCCCGCCGCAACCCGGCCGAACGCCGGCTGTCCCGCCCGCTGACCCTGCTGCCGGGCACCCCGGAACTGGAGCGCTACCGCTCCTCCCGCCTGATCACGCTGCGGTCCTTCGAGATCACCGTGGCGGTCGACGAGGGGGGCGACGGGGTACTGGTCTCCCACGGCGACCAGGGCGGCGGCTACAGCCTGTACGTGGAGGACGGCCGGCTCCGCTTCGCGTACAACGAGTACGGGGTGCTCCAGGAGACGGACGCCGGGCCGACGCCGCCGGGCGAGCAGGTGATCGTGCTGTCCGCGAGGGCGGAACGGGGCCTGCGCTGGGCGTTCACGGTAAGCGTCGACGGCGAACCACGGGCCGCCCCGCCCAGCGTCCACCAACTCATCGGGATGGCCCCGTTCCAGGGCATCAGCGTGGGGCTCGACCGCAAGTCCCCGGTCTCCTGGCCGCTGTACGAACGCCACGGCGCCTTCCGCCACCAGGGCCGCCTCCGCTCGGTGACCTACCACCCGGGAGAACCGGGCCCGGACTCCCCGGAAGCGGTGGCAGCGGCGCTGAAGAAGGCGGCGGCTGCGTTCGAGTAAATAGTGCCGCGGCGGCGCAGAAATCCCGGTCGGGACGGAAGACTTCCGACCGGGTTTCACTCTCCACTACCGCCACGACCTCGGCAGCACCGGGGCACCTATGAATGATCCAGGAGAGAGAGGATGGTTTCGATCACGTGATCCATTGATTGCACCTCCTCGTCCGCCACGCCGGAGTTGGTGAGTTCCACTCGATAACGCGTGCCAGGCAGAGGGGTGATCCAGATTTCTCCGGCGGACCTGTCGAGATGATCCATGGCGAGACGCAGCACACCATGACTGAAGAACGGGAAAAGTAGACACAGTCGATCGCTGGAACGAATCTCTCTCAACAGCGGGTGAGCGGAAGAGAAATCGCCATCCGAAAGAAGCCGATCCCATTGCGTTACAACGGGATCACCGCTTTCGTATGCGTGCGCCAGCTCACTGCAGCGCATGAACGGGAAACGCTTTCCCAGTTCATCCAGGCTTGCACCTCGGTGCCACGCACCCACCACCTCCACCGCAGCGCGGAGATCGCCGGTGCCACCGGCGGCCCACGGGTTGATCTCACCTTCAAGGCTGATGGAAAACCAACGCTCGTCCAGTCCGAGAAGAATCAGAATGACACCGTGAGCCGATTCCACCCGCGCAGTACTGAACTGCGCCCGCCCGGACACGGACTGTGGGCGAACCGGCGGCAGTTCTATCCCATTCTCCTCGGCGACATGGGACATGGCAGCCGCGAGGCCGCCCAGTTGAATCAAATCAGGATAGAGATCGATATTGAGGAATCTCGACAGTTCGCGAGTTGAATCCTTATTTTCAAATTCCATCACAGATGAATTTTCCGAGAGCCGGGGAGCGACCGCCGAGTTTCCGACGACCACGATCACGCCAGGCAGTCACATTACCGTCACAGCTCAATGGGCCGATAGGCCAGGGCCTGATCCACTACTTCTTCCGCGCTGAGCGGCGGATCAGAATAGAAAATCAGGTCGGTCACCCGGGGATGCCGCACGCTCTCCTTGAGCTCTTGCACCAGTGCATCCTCCTCGCTCTCCGGAAGAGTGGCACCGATGAGCTGCTGCACCATTGAGACCAATTCTGCACGAGACTTCGTGGGCATCTGAAATATCCTCCCGGATTGAGTGTTCAGCTTCCGAAATGGTAGCTGCCGTCGAGAATTTCCTTGTGGTAGCGCGGAGTTACCGTGACAAGGTTATCAAGATCATACACGCCGCCGCCACGCTGAATTGGTTGCACGTGATGCAGGACGTACCGGTACTGTCCAGGAACCGACTGCCCTTCAACAACGAATGGTGCTTTACCCCCCGTCATCGCTGTCTGTCCGGACGCACTAAACTGCTTGGCAATGGAAGGATGCTTGGAGACTTCTTCCCAGAACGCCGATCTGAAGTCATTGAAGCTACGAAACTCCCGCCCTTGCAGGCCTCGAGCCACTTGCCCCGGGATCCGTCCCGCGTTTCCCTGCGAACCCCTGAGCCACCTTCCATTGACATCGGGGAGCCTGTCACCTCCCGTAACCATGCCTGGCGAGTTCCGAAGTTCAGTCGCACTCTTCCTGGCCCCGATCGAGCAGGGACCGAGGCCTAGAGGATCGACTGTTGTGTGCGGATTCTCAACGTACGCGACAGGATTTGGTGCGGGCTCCAGACCGAGAGGGTCGGAGGTGAGGTACCGGGCAGTCTCGGGGTCGTAGTGGCGGAAGTAATTGTAATGCAGCCCCGTTTCGGGATCGAAATATTGACCGGGGAACCTAAGCGGCGTGTAAGCAGTGTTGTCCGATGCCCATGTCGTCGAGCCCCAGAGCGTGGCCCGCATACGCCAGGCGATGCCGCCGAATTCGTCCAAAAGCTCGACAGGAGCACCAGCGAGGTTCGTAACGATCGCGAAGAATCGGCAATCAATCTCCTCCTGCGGTGCATCGGCTGCGGCAACACGCTCCGTCTGGGTTATCGGACAGAGCCCTTGGTGGTCCCAGGTAAGCGTGACCGGGTCCGGCAACTCGGTTGCTGTCGTCGTCTCTTCGCAGAGGGTGGTGCCGTCCCAGACGAATTCGGTTTGCTCATCGACCGATTCGCCGTCCGTCATCAGCCGTTGCTTGACGGTGCGCCGACCGAGAGGGTCATAGCGATAGCGCCACCGGGTGCCGTTCGGGGTGATCACGGAGGTCAGACGGTCCTCCGGGTCCCACTCGTAGCGCCAAATATCCGGCCTGCGGGACAGCCTTGCCTTCCTTCGCAAGGTTATGCGGCCTCGTGCGTCATGTTCGTAGCGAACGTTTCCGGCATGAGTGATACGAGTACCGCTGTATATGCGTTGGCCGGTAGCTTCGTGGCCAGGGTGGGTAGGTGGCCAGTGCCCGTCGGTCTGGTTTCCTGCCGTGTCGTAGGCGTATCGCTCAGTCCACTGAAAACCCTGCACGACCGTCACACGGCCGGCTGCGTCCAGCTCGAATTGGCGCGCTCCATTCAGTTGGTCATCGAGACCCGTCAGGCTGCTATCGGCTCGGTACCTGTAGGACCGGCGCTGAATGCTACTGACGTTGTCGGTAACCGTCTGAGCAGTCAAGCGACCCATATTGTCGAACGAGTTCGCCATGGTGACAGAGCCACCGAAGAGTCGAGTCAACTCCCGGCCTGCCGGGTCATGGGTAAATGTGATCGCATGCCCGCTCGACGAGGTGAGGGCCGCGCAACGGCCTGCCGCGTCGTAACTCCACGTGCTGGTGACCCCGGTGGGAGTCGTGCGGCTGATGCGACGTCCGAGCGCGTCGTATGTATAGGTGGTGGTACGCCCATTAACCGTTTCCGACTTCAGGAGGCCGACTGCATCACGTTCCAGTGTCAGGCTCGCATCCGGGCCGGTCGCTCCGATCAGCTGTCCGGTGAGGTCATAGGCGTAGGTGGTGATGAGCCCGTCAGCATCCTTGAGGATGACCTGGCCGAGCGCATCACGTTCGTATCGGACGACCTGACGGAGAGCTTCGCTGGTGCGTGCCGCGAGGCGCCCCGCCGGGTCATAGCAGTAGGTGAGTGTCCGGTCATCGAAGTCTGTCTCTGATATCAGTGACCCGGCCTCGTCATACGCGTAATCCCATGTCAGCTGCTGGGGACCGGAAACACGCGTCATACGCTGTTCGGTGTCGTAATTGAAGGCATAACGGGCCCCGTCCGGCCCGGTACGGGCCGTGAGCAAGTCGAACTGGGAGTACTCGAAGCGGGACTTTGCACCCATGGGATCGGTATAAACCGTGCAGTTGCCTTCGCCGTCATACGCCCATGATTCAGCAGATTCGTCCGGGGCGATGCGACGAGCAAGCTTTCCCTCGACCGTCCATTCCAGATGGGTATCTGCGCCAAGAGGGTCTGTGGAAGCGACCGTACGGCCGAAGTTATCCCTACGATAGCGAGTAATGGCACCTAGCGGATCCGTGATGTGGATGGGGAGCCCGGCAGAATTGCAGCGCACCAGTGTCCTGTAACCCAGGCTGTCTGTAACCGATTCCAGGTAGCCCTTTGCGTCATAGGAGAAACGGGTGACGGCGCCCGCCGGATCGGTAATGACGGTGCGGTTGCCTCTTTTGTCGTACTGCTGGTACCAGACGGCTCCACCTGGGCCAGGCACTGTGGTGGGCAGTCCGAGTTCGTTGTACTCAGACCTTGCCTCGTGTCCATCCGGCCGCACGACCGCGACAACGCGACCGTGCACGTCGTATGCGAATCGGGTGGTGTGGCCGAGTGGGTCGGTGACTGAGACCAGGCGGTGGTCGGTGTCCCATTGTTGGTGGGTGGTGTGGCCGAGTGGGTTGGTTTCGCGGATGAGGCGGTAGGCGTCGTTGTGTTCGTAGTGGCTGGTGTGACCGAGGGAGTTGGTGACGCTGGTGGTGCGGGTGGTGTCGTTGTAGGCGAGGGTGCCGGAGAGGTATCCGCCGGTGCCGTGGGTGCGGACGACCCGGCCGTGCTGGTCGTAGGTGTAGGCGTAGGTGGTGTTGTTGCGGTCGGTCCAGGAGGTGATGCGGCTGTCGGTGTCGTAGGTGAAGCGCAGGGGGAGGCCGGAGGAGTTGGTGACGTCGGTGAGGTGGCCTTCGTCGTTGTAGCCGTAGGAGAGCAGTGTGGTGCCGGGCGAGTCCGTGGCGTGGGGGTCGATCAGGCGTAGGGCGGTGATGCGGGGTTGGGTGGGGTGGTGGTCGAGGGCGATGCGGTAGCCCCCGCTGTGGCTGACCTCGACTGGGGTGCCGTTGTCGGTGTAGTGGAGGGTGATGCGCTGGTTGTTGCGGTCGACGATGGCCTGCAGGGGCAGGTCGATGGCTTGGTTGTCGTCGGTGGGCTGGGGGGTGTGGAAGATGTGGGCGAGCCCGGTGTCGGGGTCGGTGATGCGCAGTCCGCCGTCGGTCTCGGTGTCCCAGGTCAGGGCGAGGCGTGACCCGGTTTCCGGGTGGACGGGTGTGTTGGTCTCGGGGTCGGGGCGGGGGTAGGTGAGGCGGGCGCCGTCGGGGGCGGTGTAGATGACGCCCTCGTCGTCGACCTGAATACGCTGGTCGAGGGTGGAGGCCCAGGAGGGCCCGAACCAGCCGCCCCACCGGTAGGACGAGATATGCGTCCGTTCCAGGATGAGAGGGAGCGTGCCGGGGAGGGTGACGTCGGTCTGGGGCAGGAGCATGTCGCCGGTGGCGACGTCGATCGGGTCGAGTTTGCATTCCTTGAACATCCCGCGGATCGAGGCGGGAAGCTTCTCCCACTCCGAGGGCCGCAGCTTCAGGCGGGACAACCCTGACCCGTTGAGGTTCAGCGCCTTCGCGAGGTCGGCCATCTCACCGGGCTTGAGAGCCTTCAGGCCCTTCCCGAGGGCTTTTCCGAGGAAGCCGAGACCGACCCCCGCGACAGCACCCTCGGTGAGGAGTTTCGCGAGTTTCCCGGGGTCCTTGAATGCGCCGGGGTCTTCGAGGGCGGTGGTGAACGCGGTGAACTTCATGCCCTCACCGGCGAGTTTCCCGACCTTCGCGACGGTCTTGATGTCCTTCAGCGCCTTCAGCGCCCGCTCGACGTTACGGACGGCCTCCATCACCGTGCGCACGGTGGCGCCCAGTGCGCTGCCTTCCTCCTCGATCCGCGTGACCAACGCGATGACCTTCAGCGCACGCTCACCCGCCACCAGGGTCGAGGCGACCTCGGACATCCCGGCGGTCAGCACGGACAGGGCCAGGCCGGCTATCTCGAACTCGGCGATCTCCGCGACCATCACCCCGATCTGGGTGATCAACTCATGCGCCTCATCGGCGAACTTGTCGAGGGCCGTGGCACCACCACGCAGGGAATGCGCCATGTCCGTGGCGTGCTTGCGCATCGTCCGCGCCCGCTTGGAGAACGCCTTCGCGGTCTCGCCCTCCCACGTCACACCCGACATCGCCACTTCAGCACCGTGAGCAGCGTCCTCCAACCCCTTCGCCAGAGACCGCCAGTGCTTCGCGATCTCCCGGACCCCATCAGGATCGACCGCCGGATCAGTGATCCCCAGGAACTCCAGACCACTGGCCATCGTGTCCCCGAAGGCATGGTTGGCCTTACTGATCCAGTGCAACGGATTCAGATCCACCACCGCGCTCAGCCCTTCTTACCGGAGGCAGCCGGCGCAACCGACATGGACAGGGCATGCGATGCGGCTTTGAAACCGTGCACCGGCTTCACCATGTGATGCGGCGCCCTCCACGGCCCCACAGGCCCCTCAGACGCAGCGTCCTTCGCCAGACCCGACACAACAACCCGCCCCCGATGCGACTGCACAGACGCCAACCGAACTAACTTACGTAAAAAGTTGGTGGGTTGACATGGAACCCAGCAGGACTGGCAGGAATCTGCGTCTCATGACAGGTGGAGGAGGCCGGGGGCGTGACCGGTCGACACCCTTCGCGAAGAATGTGAAGCGATCCGGGCCCCGAGCTTCGAGAGCCGAGCCGCGGCGGGGCAGAACCGCTTTCTTCCCTCCCGAGCGCCTCCGAGCGTTGCGCGTGACGCGAATGGCTGGCGGGCCGGCGGTACGGCAGTGCCCTCGGCGCCCTCGCAGCCCTCGCCACCCCTGCGCGCATGCAAAAAAGGCTCCTGCCGGGTAAACCCGGCAGGAGCCTTGAGCTGCATTGTGGACCTGTGGGGATTTGAACCCCAGACCCCCTCGATGCAAACTACGGGCAATGTGGTCGCTGGGGGTCACTGGGCTCGTCAGACAGCTCCCCAAGTGCACGGCCGATCGGCTGTGGTCGAACTGGTTGCTGTACTCCGCTGCGGTACAGCACAGGCCACTACTTTGTAAGCCCAGCAAGAGGCGGCTGAGCGCCATGGCAGGCCCCGGACGGCTGCCTCCCAGTGTTCTCCGAGGCTGCCTCCGTGCGCCAACGTTGGTGCCAGATCACCGGTTCGGCATCTGCTCGCCAGCCGCCCTGCGCGGTTGCGCCAAGACTTTCGCTGCACGCCAGTCAGCTGCATGCTTTTGCTCTATGGACGCCCGCAGCTCCCCAGGAGTCGACCATGGCGCGCGCCGGTGGATCATGCGGTGGCAGTTGGAACATATGAGGGCGAGATCTCCGAGCTTGGTCCGCCCCTCCCCCGCTACGTGGAGTGGAAGGACGTGATGGCACTCGATATACCCGGCGCCGCGGTCCCCATAGACCTCCTCGAAGTCGAAGCCGCACGCCTCGCAAGCGAGCCGTCCGTCGCGCTGAAGGACCGAAGCGATCTTCTTCTTACGCAGGCCCCTGTTACGTTCACGCGCCCTGTGTCGGCGCATCAGCAGTCGCCCTTCGGGCGCGCTGTAGTCGTCACCGAACTCCTCGTCCTCAGTCGGCGCGAGGGATTGCAGTTCGCCGGTCGCGATGCCCTGACGGATGAGCCGAGCGGCCTCGGCCATCTCCTCTGGGCGAGCAAGGAACTCGTGCAGCACCGCAACATCTAGCGTGCCGCCATTGGTGGGCTTCCCCTGGTACGCCGGGTGCCGGGTGGCGATGTCGAACGTCTTACGAGCGACGCCGTTGGGGTTCCGGAACTTTTCGTTGCGCTCGGCTTCCGCATGAATGGGAATCAGCTGGAGCAGGGCTGACAGCTCCACTACCCGGCTGTCCTGGGCATCCAACCCCTTCCAGTCGTTCTCCATCACCAGGCGGCAGGCGAGGATGATCTCATCGCGGGCCCAATCCGGGTTCTTGATGGCCTTGACCTGGAATCCCACCCGCTTGAGCCACGCTGCGGCTTGGTCCCTGCCCCCGCTGAACTCGGTCGGCATGAGGGCCTGTCCCTGTTCCCACTTGTGTGCCACCCCGGCGACCGCCTTGGAGTCGTACTCCCGGCCCTCGTGCACCAAGACATAGGACCGCGCTCCCTCGAAGCCGTACTTCGCCAGGAAGGCATCACGCCCCAAATCATCATGCTCAGCCAGGGCCTTGAGTACGGACTCTCGTGTGATCGCTCCTCTACGCATGGCGGAAGCGTACGGCCAAGTGCCGGCACCGCCGCACGAAAGTTGGACAGCAACCCCACCGAGGGAGCCCCTCGCTACTAAGGTTGCGCCATGACAGACAGCCAGAGCACAGCTGCAGCAGGCCCCGACTCCGACGAAGATCCACAAGAAAGTCTAGTCAAGGCCGATTCAGATGTACTGGATCTTGAATCCGACGAGATCGACAGCACACCAATCCGAGCCGATGACGCTCTGCGGTACTTCGGAGCGGACTTCGACGTTGACGGCCTAGTCAAGCGACTCAACAATGACACGTTCATAATCCCCACTTTTGAACCTCTCACCGGGGACGATATCGCAGGATTCGAAGGCTTCCAGAGGGGACTAGTCTGGAAGAAGAAACAAATGGACCGATTTATCGAGTCCCTCTTGCTCGGCTATCCGGTGCCAGGAATATTTCTTGTGGAGTTGGCCGACCGCCGTTACCTGGTCCTCGATGGCCAGCAGCGTCTCACAACTCTGCAGGCCTTCAAACGAGGCCAATATCGATCCGTCCGTGGTCCCAGCAGGTTCGCGCTGCGCTACGTCGGCGATGAATTCAAAGGACACACCTATGAAAACCTGGAGCCCACACAGCAACGCATCTTTGATAACACTTTCATTCAAGCCACGATCATTGTCCCGAAGGGTGCGGAGGGAAAGCGGGGAGTCTATTCGCTTTTTGAGCGAATCAATAGCGGAGGAACCAATCTAAAGCCGCAGCAAATCCGGGTCGCCTTGTACGCTGGCGAGACTGTAAATTTTGTACGAGATCTGAATCAAGACGCGAACTGGAGGGATCTATTCGGCCCACAGAACCGGGACCTTAAGGATCACGAACTGATCCTTCGGGCTATCTCGTTGATGCCAACAGCTCGTGGCATTCAGGTGTTCCGCCCCCCCATGGCCCGATTCCTGAACGACTACCTGGAAGTGAACCAGGACCAGCTTCCCGCAGACTCCGAAGGGATTCGCACTCGATTCACCAGGGCAGCTCGGCTCTTGAATGAAGCCCGAGGACGGGATGCGCTCAAGATTCGGGGCACGCAGGTGAATGCAGCTCACACAGACGCCGTGCTGGTGGGCTTGATGTCGGCATTCGAGCAGCGAAGTAATACTTCAGCGGAAGACGTTGAAACAGCACTTACTGCCCTTCTCGCAAATGAGAGGTACCAGTACGCTATCTCGGAGAGCACGTCGCACTCGGAGCAAGTAAGTGCCCGTATCAAGCTCGCAACGAAGGCATTCCGGGGAGAATCACTTGCCGACGAACAAGAGTAGCGCCCGGGTTGAGATACTGAAACTGAAATCCGACTTGGACTCCTCATACAAGAGGTACAGGGAGGGAATTCTTTCGATTGATATCCCACTACAGGAGGATATGCATAAATATATGTGCATACGCCTCTCGGGCTACATGGAGCAACTCATCTTCGAGGCGGTATGCGGGTATATCTCCAGCACTACTGCTGGCGCCGCGAAGAGTTTCGCACTGTCGACTTTCACTAAGGCTCCGAATCTCACCCCAGAGGCTTTAGAGAAACTAGTGGGCAGATTCGGAGATGCCTGGAAATCCGAGATCTCCGAATTTCTTAATGTGGACGAGCGCCGTAACTCCTTGGGGAATTTGCTAACAGTTCGCAATAAAACCGCCCATGGCCAGAACTACCGCGGTGGGCAATTGAACGTGGCTACATATAAGAAACTCGTCGACGATCTCCACTCATGGGTAATCGTGCGTATGTTGGCGTAGCGCTTCACCGCGGACTGCCCAGATCGCTCAACCCACCACTCACCCCGAGCTTCCATCCCGTCCGCCTTCGACCCGCATATCGTGGAGCGGGCGTGGTTCAGGGCGTCAAGGTGGAGCGCGCCACTGTACGGACGACCTTGACGCCCTGGGCCGCGGCTGTTCGGCTTTGCCTGGGTCGGAGGCGGACGGGATGGAAGCCCTCACCACGCTCACCACGACGTACCGGCAACCGCCAACGGTGCCCCCTCCCCGGAGGCATGTCCTTGCCCCACCTCTCCACCACCCTCTTCTTTGCCTCCCCTTCGCCTTACGGGTTCTGGGGTTGACCGTCGGAGCGGGCTTGGTGTCCGTGGTGCGTTGGGTTGCTGGCGTCTGTTGTGTCGGGGTGCGGTGGTTGGTGGGGTGTCCCCGCCAGGGCTCCTTGGGCGGGCCGGTGGTCGTCCTCGGTCCGGCGGAGCGGAGGGCGGGGCAAAGCGTGAAACGGAGCACCCTGCGGCAACTTCAGTGGCGCGGGGCCGTGGGCCGGGCGGAGCGGGCCGAAGGCAGGAGCGTCGCCCGAGCCCACGAGCCCGCGCCGACCTGCGTGGCAGGCCGGTGGGGTGTGATCCGTAGCGGCGGCTGGAAGCCGATTGCCCAACCGCGCCGGATGCCCGAAGGGCAATAACCGAGCCCGCCCAAGGGGGAAGCCTGTGGCTGTGGGAACCCTGCCGGGAACCGACTCCTCGCACGTGGGGACCGTCCTGCTTGGTATTTCCGCGCTGTCGTGGTCCTCAGCCTGAAATCCCCCGGGGAGGAGTCCTTCTTCATGCCCGACAGATTCCGGAAGCAGCGGCCCTTTCAGACGAGAGCTTCCCCTGGGCTCTCCTCCCCACCCGCAGGGTGGGGGCTGGGCTTGATGAGGTAGAGAAACCTGTAACAGCTCTCAGGCCTTCGGCGAGACGTAGCACACGGCGGGGATGCTCTCGCTAGGCCCGAAGTGGTGGATGGCTTCCCCGATCTTGCGCCAACCGAGCCGTTCGTAAAGCCGCATGGCCACGACGTCCTTCGCCACCACATCGAGCACGAGGCGTAGATTCTGGTCCTGACTGAAGCGAACTGACGTTCTTACCTGGGTGAACCGGCTGTTGGAGGAGTGCCAATGCTGCGCACAGGGGAAGGGCTCCCGGCGCGAAAGGCCTCGCTGCTGTGCCGCTGGGGACTGCTGCGGACAGGTCCCTTCCCGCCGTACGTTGCAGGACGCTCGCGCTGTGCTGCGGTCAGCGCTGACGAATGCCATGACCGAGGAAATGATCACGAAGAACGTCACCGGGCAGGTCAAGGTGTGGTCCGGACGGAAGGTCAAGCGCAATCCCTGGTCCGTGGAAGAGGCCCGGCAGTTCCTCGAAGCCGCACAGGCTGTCCACGATCCGCTCTACCCGGCGTACGTACTGATCCTCGTTTTTGGCTTCCGGTGTGGTGAGGTGCTGGGTCTCACGTGGGAGAACGTAGATCTGGATGCCGGGGAAGTCACGGTGCAACTTCAACTCCAGCGCATCCGCCGGCGCCTGGTCCACGACGAAACGAAGACCGAGGCATCATCGGCCACACTGCCGCTGCCGCAGATCTGTGTGACAGCGCTCCAGCTCCGCAGGAAAGAGCAGGAGACAGCCAAGGGGGCCGCCGGGCAGCTGTGGTCGAACTCAGACTTCGTCTTCACCACGCGGTACGGGACCCCGATCGAGCCGAGGAACTTCAACCGGTCGTTCACGGATCGGTCCGCGAAGGCCGGCGTCCGCAGGATTCGCCTGCATGACACCCGGCATACCTGCGGGTCGCTCCTCGCTGCCTTGGATGTGCACCCTCGGATCGCCAAGCAGATCCTTCGGCACAGCAAGATCGCCGTCACCATGGAGATCTATACGCACGTCCCGTCAGAGGCGCCCCGGAAGCCCTACGCAAGCTCGGCAAGCACCTGGGTCGGCAAGATCCGAAGTAGTTGCTGTACAACAGCTCAAAGCCCCTACCGGAATACCCGGTAGGGGCTTTGACGTGCGTGGACCTGTGGGGATTTGAACCCCAGACCCCCTCGATGCGAACGAGGTGCGCTACCAGACTGCGCCACAGGCCCTTGCAACGAGTGAAACTTTAGCACCCCTGCCGGGGTGCTCGGAAATCCGCTCCCCCGCTGGTCACGGATGCCCGTCCCAGCCGGTCATTCATTGGCCGCGCGCGGCCGGTCCTCGTCCTCGTACTGGTCGAAGAGCGGCGTGCGGCCGCGCTCGCGGGGACGGCGGGCCGACGGGTTCTGCCGGTCCTGGGCGGGGGCCGGATCCGGGGCCTCGTCCGATGCCGGTTCCGCCACGCTGGACGAGCGGGCCGAGCTCCAGGTGTCGGGGGCGCCGAGGTCGATACTGCCCGGCGCGCGGGGCGCGACCGGTGCGGTGACGTACGTCGGCAGCGGTACCGGGACGGGCTCCCAGCTGTCGCCCCGGTCCCGGCCGCGCTCGCGCTGCTGGTCGACCCACTCCGCGTGGTCCGTCTGCTCGACCAGCGCGCGTCGGCCGGCCTCCTGCGCGGAGACGGCCGGGGCGGGCTCAGGCTCGGGGTGGCGCGCCTCGGCGTCGGTGCGCTGCTCGGCCGCACCCGCACCGGGGCGGCGGGGGCGGGGACGGTTCTCGCGCAGCCGCTGCGCGGCGGCCTCGGCCCTGCGCCGGTCCATCGTGAAGGCGAAGCGGCGCCGCTCCTGGGTCCGCAGGTACACGATGTACGTACTCAGCAGCACCGCGGGCGCGGCAGGCGCCCAGAGGAGGCCGAGGCCGCCGACCGCGGCGACGATCGCGCCGAGGGTGAAGGCCACGAAGAGGAGCACGGTGGTGCGTCTGCGGCGCGCGAGCGCCTTCAGGCGCCGGGCACGCTCCGCCGCGGGGCCGGCAGCCGGGCCGGCCGGGCGCGCCTTCGGGGCAGTCCGCTTCCGGCGGGCCACCGGCTCGGCCGGGTCCGCGACGTCCGCCGGGGACACAGCGAAGGACCGGACGTCGACGGAACTCGGGGAGTCCATCGCACCGTCCGGCACCGCATCGTCGGGATCGCCCTCACCGGCTGCGCGCTCCTGGAGCTCCCTGGCGTACCGGCGCTCCATTCCCGCCCGTCCGGACAGCAGCCGGATGGCGGTGCTGAAGCGTTCCGTCGGACGGGCCTCGTTCAGCTCGTCCTGCCTGCGGAGCCACATCGGCACCAAGTAGGCGGCCCAGGCCCCGACGATGACTGCGTAGATGAGGCCACTGCTGCTCACCCTCACACCGTAGAGGGGTCCGCGTGGGGCCATCTGCCAATTGGCCCGGTGTGTCGCACGATCCGGCTGATATCTCGAACTTTTTTTGTGATTGTTCGGATGAACAGTCTCCGAATGTGGGCGTGTTCCCTGCGGATGGCATCCGATTGGCCGCCCATTTCGAACACTTATTTTATTTACGGGGTCTTCCGGCAGCCCCCGGGTCCTCCCGGCTCGCTCCCCGGTGTCCCGTCCCCGGGCGGGCCCGGCGCCACCTGTTGAGCAGCCCGTCAGGGACCTCTTCGGCGGTCAGAGCGAAGACCAGATGGTCACGCCAGCCCCCGTCGATGTGCAGATACCGCGGCCGCAGCCCCTCCTCGCGGAATCCGAGTTTCTCCACGACCCGCCGGCTCGGTTCGTTCTCCGGGCGAATGCAGACCTCGATGCGGTGCATACCGACGGTGCGGAAACAGTGGTCCACGGCGAGCGCCACCGCGGTCGGCATGACGCCCCGGCCGGCGACCTCCCGGTCGACCCAGTAACCGACATGGCCCGAGCACATCGAGCCCCAGGTGATTCCTGCGACGGTCAACTGCCCGACCAGCCGCCCCTGGTACTCGATCACGAAGGGCAGCATCCGCCCGGCGTGCGCCTCCGAGCGCAGGTGGCGGACCATCTGCCGGTACGTGGGGCGCTGCGCGACCGGGCCGCCCGGTGCGGGCGGCGGGACCGTCGCCTCCCAGGGGCGCAGCCAGTCACGGTTGCGCCGGTTCACCTCGCGCCAGACCTTCTGGTCCCGCAGTTTTATGGGGCGCAGGGCGATGGGGCCTTCTGCCAGTTCCACGGGCCACGGTGAGAGGTTCAGCTCATGCTCCCGGCGGGTCTGGGGTGGTCGCCGCCCCGGATCTGATCGACGGCGTGCACCAGCAGCCGTCCGAGTACGGCGAGTCCGTCGCGGACCCCGCCGGTGGAACCGGGGAGGTTGACGACGAGGGTCGTACCGGCCAGCCCGGCGACGCCCCGCGAGAGGGCTGCGGTCGGGACCTTGGCCAGGCCCTCGGCGCGGATCGCCTCGGGGATGCCCGGGATCTCGCGGTCGAGGACGCGCAGGGTCATGTCGGGGGTGCGGTCGGTGGGCGAGATGCCCGTACCGCCGGTGGTGACGATGACGTCGTACGCGGCGGCGACCCCGGCGCGCAGCGCCTGCTCGACCGGATCGCCGTCCGGGACGACCTGCGGCCCTTCGACGGTGAAGCCGAGTCCGGTGAGCGCCTCGGCGATGAGCGGGCCGCCCCGGTCCGCGTAGACCCCGGCCGACGCGCGGTTCGACGCCGTCACCACGAGCGCGGTGTACGCCTTCGGCGTGGGCGGGGTGGTCGGTGTCGTCATGCTCCGGTCCCCTCCGGGTCCGGTCGGCGGTACGTGCCGGACTTGCCGCCCGTCTTCTCCTCGACCCGGACGTCGGTGATGACCGCTCCCTTGTCGACCGCCTTCACCATGTCGATCACGGTGAGCGCGGCGACCGTGACGGCCGTCAGCGCCTCCATCTCGACGCCGGTGCGGTCCGTGGTCTTCACGGTGGCGAGGATCTCGACCGCGTCGTCCGTGACGGTCAGGTCGAGCTTCACCCCGGAGACCGCCAGGGGGTGGCAGAGCGGGATCAGATCGGGGGTGCGCTTGGCCCCCATGATGCCCGCGATCCGGGCGGTGGCGAGCGCGTCTCCCTTGGGGACGCCCTCGCCCCTGAGCAGTTCGATGACGCGCGGCGAGACGAGGACCCGTCCGCCGGCGCGTGCGGTGCGGGCGGTGACGTCCTTCTCCGAGACGTCGACCATGCGGGCCGCGCCCACCTCGTCGATGTGCGTGAGCCCTTGCTGCGTACTCATTGCTGTGGCGCTCCCGGTCGGGCCTGTGTGGTCAGACACGGTACCGCCACGGCGCGGGCCTCAGCCCAGGAGGACCACTTCGAGCTCCGTGCCGGATTCGGCCACCGTGGTCTCCTCGGGGATCACGATCAGGCAGTCGGCGTGGGCGAGGGCCGCGATGAGGTGCGAGCCGGAACCGCCGACGGTGGTGACGCTCCTCTTGTCGGCGTCGTATCTGCCGCGCAGGAACTGGCGCCGTCCGGCGGGCGAGCTGACCGGCCTGCCGGTCTCCAGGGTGGCGCGGACCACCGGACGGCGGACGTCCTTCATGCCCATCAGGGCACGGATCGCGGGGCGCACGAACAACTCGAACGAGACATAGCTGGAGACCGGGTTGCCGGGGAGCGCGAGCAGCGGGGTGTGGTCGGGCCCGATCGAGCCGAAGCCCTGCGGCTTGCCCGGCTGCATCGCCAGCTTGCGGAAGTCGATGCCGCTGCCGTGCTCGTCCTCGTCGCCGACGGACGACAGCGCCTCCTTGACCACGTCGTACGCCCCGACGCTGACGCCGCCCGTGGTGATCAGGAGGTCGGCCCTGATCAGCTGGTCCTCGATGGTGGCGCGCAGCGCGTCGGCGTCGTCGGTGACCGATCCGACGCGGTACGAGATGGCGCCCGCGTCCCGCGCGGCCGCGGCCAGGGCGAAGCTGTTGGAGTCGTAGATCTGGCCCTCGGCGAGCACCTCGCCTGGCTGGGTCAGCTCGCTGCCGGTGGACATGACGACGACGCGCGGGCGGGGGCGGACCCGCACCGAGCCACGGCCGATCGCGGCGAGCAGCCCGATCTGCGGCGGGCCGAGCACCGTGCCGGCTTCGAGCGCGAGGTCGCCGGAGCGGACGTCGCTGCCGCGCTCCCGGACGTGTGCGCCCGCCTCGGCCGACCGGTACACGCGGACTTCGCCGCTGGCGCCCTCGGGGGCGCCGCTCGCGGCCCGCATGGTGGTGGCCGCTCCCCCGCCGGTGCCGCCGTCGGTCCACTCGACCGGCACGACGGCCTGCGCGCCGGGCGGCAGCGGGGCGCCGGTCATGATGCGGGCGGCCTCGCCCGGCCCCACCGTGGGCAGCTCGGCCATCCCGGCCGCCACGTCCCCGATGACGGTGAGGACGGCGGGGAACTCCTCGCTCGCACCCTCGACATCGACCGTACGGACCGCGTACCCGTCCATCGAGCTGTTGTCGAAGGGCGGCAGCGAGACCTCGACCGTCACGTCCTCGACGAGGACGCAGCCCTGGGCGTCCGGCAGTTGCAGGTCGATCGGTTCGAGTGGGCGGACCGCCGCGAGGATGTCGTCCAGATGTTCGTCCACCGACCAGATCGGGGTGTTGCTCACGTGCTACATCTCCTCGGTGACATAACGGCGAAGCCAGGCCTTGAAGTCCGGCCCCAGGTCATCACGTTCGCACGCGAGTCTGACAATGGCACGCAGATAGTCGCCCCGGTCGCCGGTGTCATAGCGGCGGCCCTTGAAGACGACGCCGTGCACCGGGCCGCCGGCCTTCTCGTCGTCGGCGAGCTGCTGGAGGGCGTCGGTGAGCTGGATCTCGTTGCCGCGTCCCGGCTCGGTCTTGCGCAGTATGCCGAAGACCGCGGGGTCCAGGACGTAGCGGCCGATGATCGCGAGGTTGCTGGGGGCGTCGGCCACGGCGGGCTTCTCCACCAGGTCGGTGACCTTGACCACATCCGACTCGCCGGTGGGCTCCACGGCCGCGCAGCCGTACAGATGGATCTGGGCCGGCTCGACCTCCATGAGGGCGACCACGCTGCCGCCCTCGCGCTCCTGGATCTCCACCATGCGCGCCAGCAGCGGGTCACGCGGGTCGATCAGGTCGTCGCCGAGGAGGACCGCGAAGGGCTGGTCGCCGACGTGCGGAGCCGCGCACAGGACGGCGTGGCCCAGTCCCCTGGGGTCGCCCTGGCGGACGTAGTGCATGGTCGCGAGGTCGCTGGACTCCTGGACCCTGGCGAGCTTCTCGGCGTCGCCCTTGCGGGTGAGCGCCGATTCCAGCTCGTAGTTGCGGTCGAAGTGGTCCTCCAGCGGACGCTTGTTACGACCGGTGATCATGAGTACGTCGGAGAGACCGGCCGAGACGGCTTCCTCGACGACGTACTGGATGGCCGGCTTGTCGACCACAGGCAGCATCTCTTTGGGAGTGGCCTTGGTGGCCGGCAGGAACCGGGTGCCGAGGCCCGCTGCCGGAATGACAGCCTTGCTGATCCTGGGTGGCGACTGAGTCATACGTTGCACCATATCCGCTGGCTTCGGAGCGGAAGATGATGCTCCGGTTAATAGATCCTCATACCTGAGGTGACGAGAGGATTGCGAACTTCCCATGGCGCCCGCAAACTTCGACAAAACGTCCCTGCGGCGGCAACTCCTGGCCACGAGAGCCCTCCTGTCCGTCGAGGACGCGGAATCGGCCGCCGCGGTTCTCGCCGGGCACGCCGTCGCACTCCCGGAGCTCGCGCGGGCGCACACCGTCGCGGCGTATGTCTCGGTCGGCCGTGAACCGGGCACCCGCCCGCTCCTGGACGCGCTGCGCGCCCGCGGGGTACGGGTGCTGCTGCCGGTGCTGCTTCCCGACAACGACCTCGACTGGGGCGCGTACGAGGGCGCCGACTCGCTGGTGCCCGCCGGGCGCGGGCTCCGTGAGCCGGACGGCGCACGGCTCGGCGTGCACGCGGTGCTGGAGGCCGACGCCGTCCTGCTGCCCGGACTGGCCGTCGACGGGCGCGGGATGCGGCTGGGGCGCGGCGGCGGCAGTTACGACCGGGTGCTCGCCCGGCTCGTGCGAGCGGACGCGCACCCGGCCCTGGTGGTGCTGCTGTACGGCGACGAGGTGGTCGCACGGGTCCCGGAGGAACCGCACGACCACCCCGTACACACGGTGGTGACCCCGGAGGGGATCCGTCGCTTCAGCGCCTGAGTCCCCGGTCCGGACAGGGAGCGCCGGCAGCAGGACGGCGGGCGGCGCCGGGTACCGGCGGGCGGCTGCCCCGGCGCCGGGCGCCCCGCGTCACGGCTTCAGCACCAGGGTGTCGACCGTGCTCCTGTCCACGGCGCCCTTGCTGAACGACCAGCCGAGCAGTTCACCGTTGGCCCACTTGCTCTCCTGATCGGTGTAGTGCGCGCTGTACGCGTGCCCCGACTCCCCGGTCAGGTTGATCCACTGCGACTTGTCGAGGTCCTTGAGGTTCACGACCATCCGCATCGAGGGGACCCAGACCACGCCGTACCCGCCGGCCGCGTTCCAGCCGGTGGCGTCGACCGCCGCCTCGCCGCCGCCCAGGTTGAACGGGCCGCGGTTGAGCATCCACTGCAGGATCCCGGGGCCGTCGGTGCCCAGCGTCTGGTTCTTCAGCATCAGCTGGTGCAGCCGGCCCCAGTTCCAGGTGTCGACGTCCTTGCCCAGCTTGGCGGTCAGCTCCCAGCGGGCGTCCTTCATGGCCCGTGCGAGCAGCTGGTCGCGGTTGTGGGTGGCCTTGTCGAGACGGGTCTTCGGCGTCTTCCACCAGTCACTGTCCGGCTTGTCGAGCAGCTTGCGCACGACCTCGAACCAGCGGTCGCCGCCGTCCGGCTGCGCCGAGTCGGCCGAGCGCTCGCCGCACTCGCGCACCAGCTTGTCCTGCTGGTCGGCGGGGCCCGAAGCGCTGTCGGCGGGCGGCACGTTGAGGCACTGGCCCTCCACCCGCAGCTCCTTGGGCAGCTTGTCGCCGAAGGCCAGCTTGAGGATGTTGCGCCAGACGGCGTTGAAGTACGCGGCCGCCGACGAGTCGGACTCCTGGGTGTAGTCCCAGCCCTCCAGGAGCTGCTGCGCCTGGTGGACGTACGGGTCCTTGATGTTCAGCTTCAGCAGCAGCGGGGTCAGCAGCTTCGCGATCTCGCTGCTGTTGTCCAGCTGCATCTTCTGCATGTCCTCGGTCGAGATCTTCCCGCCGTCCTTGGTCTTCGACTCGATGAGGTCGGTGATCCGCCGGCTGCGGGTGCCGTAGCCCCAGTCCTCGGTCAGCAGGTACGGGTACTTCTTCGGGTCGATCACGGCCTGGTTGGCGGTGACGATGTAGCCGCGCTTCGGGTTGTACTCGTAGGGCAGCTGGTCGAAGGGGATCGTTCCCTTCCACTTGTACTTGGGGTCCCAGCCCGGAGCGGGCATCGTGCCGTCGTCGCCCTTGGAGCGGATCGGGATGGTGCCGGGTGCCTGGTAGCCGATGTTGCCCTTGGTGTCGGCGTAGATCAGGTTCTGCGAGGGGACGTCGAAGTTCTTGGCGGCGGCGCGGAAGCCGGTCCAGTCCTTGGCCTTGTCCAGGTCGAAGACCGCGTCCATGGAGTTGCCGGGCTGGAGCGCGGTCCACTTGAGGGCCACCGCGTAGCCGTCGGCGCGGTCCGGGGCGGCCGACGTCACGGGGGCCTTCTCGCCCACCTTCGCCAGTTCGGTGTCCCGGTCGGAGACCAGCGGGCCGTTGTTCGTCTCGCGGACGACGATCTGCCGTGACTTCCCGCCGGCGACCTTGATGGTCTCCCTGCGGGTCGTGAAGGGCTTCTCCTCGCCGTCGTACAGATAGCCGTTGCCGGTGACCTTCTCCAGGTAGAGGTCGGTGACATCGGCACCCAGATTGGTGAAGCCCCAGGAGATGTTCTGGTTGTGGCCGATGATCACTCCGGGCATGCCGGAGAAGGTGTAGCCCGCGACGTCGTAGTGGCAGCTGCTGGAGATGGTTCTGCAGTGCAGGCCCATCTGGTACCAGAGGGACGGCAGTTGCGGCGCGAGGTGCGGGTCGTTGGCCAGCAGCGGTTTCCCGGTGGTCGTCAGGTCGCCGGAGACCACCCAGGAGTTGGAGCCGATGCCGCTGCCGCTCGGGCCGAGCAGCGTCGGGATCTTGTCCAGGGTGTCGGAGAGCGAGGAGAGCTGCGTCTGCATACCCTGCACCGCGCCGCCCGCGGTGCTCGAACCGCCCACGGCTCCGCCCGGGTTCGCGGCCTGGTCGAACTTCCCGGTGACCGGGTCGATGCCGCCCTGCTGCACGATCGGCTTGTTCCGGCTGTACGGGTAGGACGGGTACAGGTCGCTGATCTGCTGGGCGTCGAGCCTCGATGTCATCAGCGACCGGTCGATCTCGTCCTGCATGTTGCCGCGCAGGTCCCAGGCCATCGCCTTGAGCCAGGCCACCGAGTCGACCGGCGTCCAGGCCTCGGGCTTGTAGTCGTTGGTGAGGTTCAGGGCCGCGTACTCGACGGAGATCTGCTTGCCGTCCTTGCCCTTCAGATACGCGTTGACCCCGGCCGAGTAGGCCTGGAGGTTCTTCTTCGTCTCCGGCGACAGCTTGGTGTCGTACTCCTGCTGCGCGACCCGGTGCCAGCCGAGCGTGCGCAGGAAGGAGTCGGTCTTGACCTGGCCCGATCCGAACATCTCGGAGAGCCGGCCGGACGTCATGTGGCGCCGGACGTCCATCTCGTAGAACCGGTCCTGGGCCTGGACGTAACCCTGTGCGCGGAAGAGGTCGGCGTCGGTGTCCGCGTAGATCTGCGGTACGCCGTAGCTGTCGCGCTTGACGTCGACGTTGCCCGAGAGGCCGGGGACCTTGATCTCACCGGTCGTCTGCGGAAGGGACGCCCGCACGGTGCTCACGCCCCAGTACGTCCCGTACCCGATACCCGCGACGAGCGCCAGCACCACGACGATCACGACCAGCCTGGCGCGACGCCCTTTCTTCTTGCGGGATTTCGGGCTGGATTTCGTGCCGGAAGGGGCGGCTGAGGTCGTGGCGGCGGGCATCGCTGTCCTTCGAGGGGCAGGGTGGTCTGTAGGTCCGACGGAGCGCTGGAGCAACCATAGGCGCAGCGCCTGTGCACTCCGGACGCGGTATCCCCGCCGGCATCGCACAAGTAAGCGAAGCGTCAAGGAAGCGTCAAGGATTAGGTAGGGTAACGAAGTACCTGCAGGCGTACGAGGGAAGGAACGGCCCCTGACTGTCCACCATCTCAACGAGCTCCTGCTGATCTGCTCGCTCGTCCTGCTGATCGCCGTGGCCGCCGTACGCATCTCCTCGCGCAGCGGCCTCCCCAGCCTGCTCCTCTATCTCGGCATCGGGATGGCGATAGGCCAGGACGGCATCTTCAACGTCAAGTTCGACAACGTCGAGATGACGCAGGTGATCGGCTACGCCGCACTGGTCGTGATCCTGACCGAGGGCGGCCTCGGCACCAAGTGGAAAGAGATCAAGCCGGTCCTGCCGATGGCCGTCGTGCTGTCGACGGCCGGCGTCGCGGTGAGCGTGGGGATCACCGCCGCCGGCGCGCACTACCTGGTCGGTCTCGAATGGCGCCAGGCCCTGATCATCGGCGCCGTGGTGTCGTCCACCGACGCCGCCGCGGTCTTCTCCGTGCTGCGCAAGGTGCCCCTGCCGTCCCGGATCACCGGGGTGCTGGAGGCCGAGTCCGGTTTCAACGACGCCCCGGTGGTGATCCTGGTCATCGCGTTCTCGACGGCCGGTCCGGTCGAGCACTGGTACGTGCTGATCGGCGAGATCGCCCTGGAGCTGGCGATCGGCGCCTCGATCGGCCTCGCCGTCGGCTGGCTCGGCTCGTGGGGTCTGCGCCATGTCGCGCTGCCCGCCTCCGGGCTCTACCCGATCGCCGTGATGGCCATCGCGATCACGGCGTACGCGGCCGGTGCCATCGCACACGGCAGTGGTTTCCTCGCCGTCTACCTCGCCGCGATGCTGCTGGGGAACGCCAAGCTGCCGCACTGGCCGGCCACCCGCGGGTTCGCCGAGGGGCTCGGCTGGATCGCCCAGATCGGCATGTTCGTGCTGCTCGGCCTGCTGGTGAGCCCGCATGAGCTGGGCAGTGACTTCTGGCCCGCGGTGATCGTGGGCCTGGTCCTGACGATGGTGGCGCGGCCGGTCTCCGTACTGCTGAGCCTGGCTCCGTTCCGGGTGCCCTGGCAGGAGCAGACCCTGATGTCGTGGGCCGGGCTGCGCGGAGCCGTACCCATCATCCTGGCGACGATCCCGATGGTGTCCGGCATCGACGGCAGTTCCCGGGTCTTCAACATCGTCTTCGTGCTCGTCGTCGTCTACACCCTGGTGCAGGGGCCGACGCTCCCCTGGCTGGCCAGGAAGCTCAGCCTCGGCGACGGCGCCGACGCCGCAGCGGACCTGGGCATCGAATCGGCGCCGCTGGAACGGCTGCGCGGGCATCTGCTGTCGGTGGCGATCCCGGAGAAATCCCGGATGCACGGCGTCGAGGTCGGCGAGCTGCGCCTGCCCAAGGGCGCCGCCGTGACCCTGGTCGTCCGGGACGGCACGAGCTTCGTACCGCTGCCTTCGACGGTGCTGCGGCGCGGGGACGAACTGCTGGTCGTGGCGACCGATCCAGTACGCGACGCGGCCGAGGCACGACTGCGCGCCATCGGCCAGGGCGGCAAACTGGCGGGATGGCTCGCCAATAGCGGTACCATGAACCGATCGGCTTGACCCGATCGACTTGATTGACCTGATCGACCAACTCTGCCTGATGCAGAGCTGGCGCGACCGTATGGCGGTCGAGGCACCCCCCGTCGCGGTGCGTGCGCGGTATCCGCGCAGGTGTTCCGCACGACGAAACGGCCCGACCTACCGCAGTTCCGCGCAAGAGGACAGCTCTCGGCAGCTCCCGTACGCATGCCTTCGCATGCCCGTACGTCAAGGGGAGTGCCACCAGGCGGCAGAAAGGCTAGGCCGTGGTGTCCACGGTCTCCGAGACCCGTCCGGGATACGGGAAGTTGTTGCGCACACCTGGCGCATGGACGTTCCTGCTGCCCGGTTTCGCCGCGCGGCAGCCCTTCGCGATGCTGACCATCGGCATCGTCCTGCTGGTGCAGCACACGACGGGTTCGTACGGCAGCGCCGGCGTCGTCGCCGCTGTGACAGGTGTCTCCATGGCGCTGTGCGCGCCGCAGAGCGGCAAGCTCGCCGACCGGCTCGGGCAGCGCGCGGTGCTGTTCCCCGGTGTTCTCGTGCACACCGCTTCGGTGGTCGCCCTGACGGTCCTGGCGCTGGCGGGCGCCCCGCTGTGGGCGCTGTTCATCGCCGCTGTGCCGACCGGTGCGTCGGTACCGCAGGTCGGCCCGATGGTCCGCGCGCGCTGGGCCGCGAAGCTGGAGGGCTCGCCCCTCATGTCGACGGCCGCCGCCTTCGAATCGGTGACGGACGAGTTCACCTTCGTCATCGGCCCGGTGCTGACGACCGCACTCTGCACCGGGATCCACCCGGCGGCCGGGCTGATCACCGAGGCCGCGCTGACCCTGCTCGGCGGTCTCGTCTTCGCCGCGCAGCGCGGCACCCAGCCCGCCGTGCGCGGGGGTGACAACGGCCACACTTCCGTGCGGCACGTCTCAGCGCTGTCGGTGCCGGGCGTACGGGTGCTCGCCGTGGCGTTCCTCGGGATCGGCGCGGTGTTCGGCGGCATGCAGGTCTCGCTGACCGCGTTCGCCGAGGAGATCGGGCAGCCCAGCGTGAACGGTCTGATGTACGGGGTCTTCGCCGCGGGCAACATGCTGGCCGGCATCATCTGCGGGGCCGTCGCCTGGAAGATCACGCCGAAGTCCCGGCTGCTCATCGCGTACACGGCGCTGGCCGTCACCGCTTCCGGACTCTGGACGCTGCACACGGCACCGCTCCTTGCGGGCCTCGGGCTGCTGGTCGGCCTCTGCATCGCACCCGCGCTGATCAGCGGATACACCCTGGTGGACACCCTGGTGCCGGCTTCGGCGCGCACCGAGGCCTTCACCTGGCTGACCGGTTCGGTGGCGCTGGGACAGGCCGCGGCCGTCTCGGTGGCCGGCGAACTGACCGATGCGTTCAGCTCCAGCGCCGGGTTCCTGGTGCCGATGGGCGGGACCGTACTGGCCCTGCTCACCCTGCTGTCCCTGCGGTCGCGGCTGACGCCGCGCGACGCGGGGCCCGTCTCGGACGCCGACTCGGACGCCGGCTCGGAACAGAGCACGCAGCTGAGCGCGGAACCGGACGCGGAATCGGGCACGGAAGCGGGCACGGAAGCGGCCGCCGGGACGGCGAACGCTGTCGGCCAGGACGGCCTGGAAGGCGCGGAATGCGACACTTCGCGGGACGCGGGTCGTGGCATACGGCGCGGCGGCAAGCGTGGCGCAGGGCGTGGGATGGATCACCGAGTGCCGGTCTCAGTGGACTGATCCAGCGGAATACGTCACTATAGAACGTCGTTAGCACTCACTGAGTGAGAGTGCCAGGAGGAGCAAGTGCCGACCTATCAGTACCAGTGCACCGAATGCGGCGAGGGCCTCGAGGCGGTGCAGAAGTTCACCGATGACGCCCTGACCGTATGCCCGAGCTGCGAAGGACGCCTGAAGAAGGTGTTCTCGGCGGTCGGCATTGTCTTCAAGGGCTCGGGTTTCTACCGGAACGACAGCCGCGGCTCCTCGTCGAGCAGCACGGCGGCGTCTTCCAAGGCCTCCGGTTCGTCGTCGTCCTCGTCGGACTCGTCGTCGGGCTCTTCAGGGTCGTCCGGCTCTTCGAGCTCGTCCGGTTCCTCCGGCTCGGACGCGAAGGCCGGTGCCTCGAAGCCGGCCGGCTCGGCGTCGTCCTCGTCGAGCAGCTCCTCCAGCGGATCGGCCGCCTGACACCGGTTTCCCGGAAACCCTGCCGTCGTCCGACGGTGGGGTTTCCGCTGTGTCCGGAGCACGTCCGGAAGCCCGGATAGTGTGACTGGCATGGTGAATGTGGCGAACTCGGCAGACCAGGCGACCTCAGCAGCCCCGGCGACCTCGGGAGACACCGCGGTCCCGACAGCGGACATCGGCGTCATCGGCGGCTCCGGCTTCTACTCCTTCCTGGAGGACGTGACCGAGGTCGCGGTGGACACCCCGTACGGGAAGCCGAGCGACTCCCTCTTCCTCGGTGAGATCGCCGGGCGCCGGGTGGCGTTCCTCCCCCGGCACGGGCGCGGTCATCACCTGCCCCCGCACCTCATCAACTACCGGGCGAATCTCTGGGCGTTGCGGTCCGTGGGCGTACGGCAGGTGCTCGGCCCGTGCGCGGTGGGCGGGCTGCGGCCGGAGTACGGGCCGGGGACGCTGCTCGTACCGGACCAGATGGTGGACCGTACGAAGGCACGCACGCAGACGTACTACGACGGTCAGCCGCTGCCGGACGGCACCGTCCCGAACGTGGTGCATGTGTCGCTCGCCGACCCCTACTGCCCGGCGGGCCGCAAGGCAGCCCTCGCCGCGGCGCGCGGGCAGGAGTGGGAACCGGTGGACGGCGGGACGCTGGTCGTCATCGAGGGGCCGCGTTTCTCGACCAGGGCCGAGTCGCGCTGGCATGCGGCCATGGGCTGGTCCGTGGTGGGCATGACCGGGCACCCCGAGGCGGTCCTCGCCCGCGAACTGGGGCTCTGCTACACGTCGATGACGCTGGTCACGGACCTGGACGCGGGGGCCGAGGCGGGAGAGGGCGTCTCCCACGACGAAGTACTGACGGTCTTCGCCGCCAATGTGGACCGACTGCGCACGGTGCTCTTCGACGCGGTGGCCGGGCTGCCGCCTGAGCAGTCGAAGGCGTGCCACTGTGCGCGGGCACTGGACGGAGTCGACCCGGGGATCAAGCTGCCCTGAGGTGCCGAGGGTGGGTGTGGTGTGCGTGGGGCTGGGGTTGTTGGGGCTAAGGGTGCTGGGGCTGAGGTGCTGAGGCTGACGTGTTGGGGCTGAGGTGCTGAGGCTGACGTGTTGGGGCTGACGTGTTGGGGCTGAGGCTGACGTGTTGGGGGCGGCGCGGGTGAGCGGGTTGTCCACAACTCGGGAGTAATCCACAGCTCTCAGCGGGATGCAGCGGGACGTTGGATCGTGGGAGGAGTTCGCCCCAGACTCCTCTCACCCGGCGGTGGTTGCCATGATCCCCATGCCCGTACCGGTCGTATCCGCGCCCGAGCCGCGCGGAGTGCCGCTGTTCGCCCCGCTCCGGGTGCGTCCGGGACGGTACCGCTTGCGGCGCGCTCTGGGCCGGTGGCGCCGGGCGGTGGTCGCGGGCCTGGTTCTCGCGGCTGCCGCACTGGCCGCCTGGGCACCACGCGATGCCGGGGGCGCAGAACCCCCGGGCGGAGTCAGAGCCGGCATGAGGACGGCGCCCCGGGCCGGTGCCACTTCGGACGGGGCGGCAGCCGCGCGGGCCCGCGCGCCGGGCACCCGTCCGGGCTCGGGCCCCGCCGCTCCGGTGTCCGCGCGGGTTTCCGCGCCGGTACGGATTGCTGACGCGGCCACCGTACGGCTGCTGGCCCCGGGGGACCACGTCGATGTCATCGCGGTCGGTGACGCCTCGGCGGATGCCGCATCAACCGATGGCTCTTCGACGTCGGCAGGGTCCGGTACGCCGACGGACGCCCGGGCGGCGCGGGTGGTTGCGGCGGGGGTCCGGGTGTCCGATGTGCCGGATCCGGGCGCCACGGGTGACGCCTCCCCCGACGCCGGAGCGCTCGTCGTCCTCGCCGTGACCCGCTCGACGGCGACCGCGTTGGCAGGCGCCGGGGCCACGTCGAAACTGGCGGTGACCCTGTGCTGAAACCGATGCCGAATACTGAGCCGGATCCTGAGCCGAAGACCGACCCGGAACCCGAACCGAATAGTACTGATGCGCAGTCATCTCCCCTGTGGGAGTGGGGGAATTGGACAGCTTCGTGGCGCAGCGCCTTAGGTGGCGGAGCGGAGTGTTCCGCCACCGGCGCCCACGGAGAAGGATCGCTTGATGAGCAAAGAGAACCCCACCCTGCTGGAAGGCTTCAAGGCCTTCCTGATGCGGGGGAACGTCATCGACCTCGCTGTCGCCGTCGTGATCGGCGCCGCGTTCACGGCCGTGGTGAATTCCGTCGTGAAGGGCGTGATCAGTCCACTGGTCGGCGCCTTCGGCACCTCGCAGCTGGACTCGTACAAGTCCTGCTTCAAGGCCCCCTGCGCCGTCAACGCCTCCGGCGACGTGACCAGCGGTATCTACATCCTGTGGGGATCGGTGCTCAACGCGGTCCTGACCTTCGTCATCACCGCGGCCGTCGTCTACTTCCTGATGGTGCTGCCGATGGCCAAGTACCTCGCCCGCAAGGCCGCCAAGGAGCAGACGATGGAGGAGGAGACCGTCGAGGCGGAGGTCGCCGAGGTGGCGCTGCTGCGGGAGATCAGGGACACCCTGGTCGCCCAGCGCGGATCCGGTCAGGGCTCCTGACGCCAGAGGCTGGCGCGGGGCCAGGGCCAGGGCCAGGGGCTGATCAGATGTGGTGCGGCGGCTTCTCGTCAAGGAAGCGGGCCAGGTCCGACGCGCTGCTCCCCGAGGAGGTCTGCTCACCCCAGCCGTGGTCCGTGTCGTCCGAGGACTGGTGGTCGAGCGGATCGTCGAAGACCAGCTTGGACACCGGCTTCGGCTTGGACACCGGCTTGGACGTGGGCTTCGGCCCGGACTCCGGCGGCGTCGCGCCGGAAGAGGTCGCGGGGTCGCGGTCCTCGTCGTCACGGGGGCCGGGGCCGGAAGCGGGCGCAGTGCTCATACGGCAAGGGTACGGCGCCCGGCCACCGTGCGGCTCCGTCCGCCCCCAGCCCCCGGCCAACGACACCCGGCCCCGTACAAGAGAGAGGGAGAGAGACAGGGACAGGGCACAAGAGGGCAAGGGCGCCGCATCGCGGGCAGCAGTGGTCCCATGGGGGGTATGACCGCAGCAGGCACCCCGTCAGAGCGCGATGTGGACGCGACCCACGCTCCCGGATCGCACAGCCCGGCCGCGCACGGCACACCCGCGCAGGCCCCCACCGACCCGGACTCGTCCACCGACCCGGCCTCGCCCACCGGCCGAACCCCCACCACCGGCATTGACCCGCCCACCGGCACCGCCTCACCCACGAACGTCGGCTCGCTCACGCACACGGACATGAACATGGACACGGACACGGACTCGCTCACCGACGTGGACGGGCTCCGGGTCGGACACGCACGGGTTCCCGGTGAGCGGGCGCTGAGTGGCACCACTGTCGTCCTGGCCCCGCCGGGCGGGGCGGTCGCCGCCGTGGATGTGCGCGGCGGTGGTCCCGGCACCCGGGAGACGGACGCCCTCGATCCGCGCAACCTGGTGCAGCGCGTGGACGCCGTCGTCCTGACCGGCGGCAGCGCGTACGGGCTGGACTCCGCATCCGGCGTGATGGCCTGGCTGGAGGAACAGGGCCGCGGCTTCCAGGTCGGGCCCGACCCCGCTCAGGTCGTCCCGGTCGTCCCCGCCGCCTGCATCTTCGATCTGGGCCGCGGCGGCGACTGGCGGGCCAGGCCGGACGCCTCGACCGGGGTCGCGGCCGTGGAAGCCGCGGCGGACTCGGCGCCGGGTACACCGGTCGAACAGGGCAGCGTCGGCGCCGGTACGGGCGCGGTGGCCGGCGGGCTCAAGGGCGGCGTCGGCTCGGCGAGCATCAGGCTCGCCTCCGGCGTCACCGTGGGCGCCCTCGCCGTGGTCAACGCGGTGGGCTCACCGGTCGATCCACTGACGGGCGTGCTCTACGGCGAGTACGGCCGGGGCAGGCCCGAGTACCCCGCCACCACCGTCCACGAGGAGGCACAGCGCCAGCTCGCTCTGGCGCGCGAGCGCAATGCGCGCCCCCCACTGAACACCACCATCGCCGTGGTGGCCACCGACGCCGAACTCACCCGCGCCCAGGCGCAGAAGCTGGCGGGCACGTCGCACGACGGCCTCGCGCGTGCCGTACGGCCCGTCCATCTCCTGCACGACGGCGACACCGTCTTCGCACTTGCCACCGGCACGGCACACCGCCCCGACCTGAGCGTCCTCAACGAGGTGCTGGCCGCGGGGGCCGATGCACTGAGCCGGGCCGTGGTGCGGGCCGTCCGGGCGGCGGAGTCGGTGGAGGGGCCCGGCGGTTGGTTCCCGGCCCACCGTGACCTGTACGGGACGGGGGCGGGAACCGATCCGGACTGACACAGCATCTACTGACTTGCCGGACAAGTGAGTTGGCGGGGCGCCCGGGAACTTTTCGCACGCCCCCATCGTTTTGCCGAACGAAGGCCACGTTGTCAGACCCAGGGACTACGTTGAGTTCCAACCTCATGACTTGCCGCGACGGCCTGGAGAGACCTTGAGCCATTCGCATGAGACGACCGAGGAGCACCTCGCGCGACTCCTCGGCCGCGCACTGAACGCTTTCGAGCTGTCCGACACCACCGTCGACCGACTCGGCTCCGCGCTGGCGCACAGCTCGGCGCTGCACTCCTCGCACCACAGCTCGGGCGCCGGGCTGCACCGCGAGACGTACCGGCACACGTTCCTCATCGCCGACGGCACCGACCTGACGCTGTGGGAGCTGGTGTACGAGACGGGTACGGGTACGGGCCCGCAGTACGAGCTGTATCCGGGCGAGGCGGAGGCCAGACTCGCCGTGACCCGGATCCGCGGGGCGGATGCCGCCGCGATGTTCCCGGACGACGACCCGGAGGACGATCTCGGGCTCCTCACCGCGCTTCAGTCGGCGCCCCCGCCCGCCGTGGCCAGGACGTATGCGGCCGACCGGTCGGCCGACCACGCCCGCCGGGTGCTGCGCCGCGCGGAGAACCCGGACTGCCCCGGTGAGGACGTCGCCCGGCTGCTGCGCTCCGCGTTCGCCCACCAGATCAGCCAGGCCCTCGGCAGCCAGTGCCGATTCGAGAGCGTCGGCCCCGCGGCCTTCACCCTCTACGAGCACGCCTTTCTGCTGCTCGACGGCCAGGAGATCAGCCTCTGGGAGGTCGAGCACACGGCGACGCCGGACGGGCGCCATATGTGCGAGGTGTACGCGTCACAGAGCGAGGCCCGCACAGCGATGGAGCTCCGCGCCCGCGTACGCTGAGCCGCGCCGCGCCGCGCCGCGCCGCAACAGCCCCTGCTCACCGCAGGGTTGGCGCCCCGCAGGGCTCAGCCCCCCCCAGCCATGCCACTGAAAAGGCCCGCCACGGAACAGGCCCCGCACAGCAAGGCCCATCACCACAGCACCGGCACCGCAACGGCCCCAGCCCTTCGGCCGTCCTCGGCAGCCCCAGGGCAGCCCCTCGGCGCCCCTCCCGCGCCTCCGCGCCTGCTTGCGCCCGGCAGCTCACTCCGCCCCGGCCCCCGGCCGGTTCCCCACTCCCGCCGCGCGGCCCAGTCGGGCCCCCAGCTCCGCCACGTACTCCACCAGCTCGGGCGGGTGGTGCACGGTGAACTCCGCGTCCACCACCGCGAGCCGCAGCCCCAGCCACTCCAGCGAGTCCGCCACCGGCGCCCGGAGTCGGCAGCGCCGCTCGCCCAGCACCTCGGGCGTGCCCATCCCGTTCGGCAGCCGGGCCGCCACGAACTCCGCCGGGGCCTCGAAGGTGACATCGAGATCCACCGAAGGCTGGCGCCGCGACAGGGACCGGCTGACGAACTCCGCCGCGTCACTCACAGGGAGTTCTCGCGGGACGAACCGCGCCCCGGTAGCGAAGGGTTCACTCACCCGGTCGACCCGGAACGTACGCCAGCCCTCGCGGTCGATGTCGTACGCCACGAGATACCAGCGGCGCCCGGTGGAGACCAGCCGGTACGGCTCGACCAGGCGCTTCGTCTCCGTACCGTTCCCGGCGCGGTAGCCGAAGCGCAGCCGCTCGGACCCGGTTGCGGCCCCCGCGATCACCGTCAGCGTGCCCGGGTCGACCGTCGCCCCGTCACCGCTGGTCAGCGGGATCGTCGCGGCCTGGAGCGTGGCGACCCGGTGGCGCAGCCTGGACGGCAGGACCTGTTCCAGCTTGGCCAGGGCCCGTACGGAGGCCTCCTCGATGCCCTCGACCGCGTGCCCGGCCCCGGCGCGCAGCCCGACCGCGATGGCCACCGCCTCTTCGTCGTCGAGGACCAGCGGGGGCATGGCCTTGCCCGCCACCAGCCGGTATCCGCCCTCGGCCCCCATCGTGGCCTGGACGGGATAGCCGAGGTCCCGCAGCCGGTCGATGTCGCGCCGGATCGTGCGCCTGCTGACGTCGAGGCGCTCGGCCAGCTCCCCACCGGGCCATTCGCGCGGAGTCTGGAGCAGCGAGAGAAGGTGCAGCAGCCGTACCGGAGTGTCCGTCATGGCAGTCAGGATGCCCGGGAAGTGGGACACAGGTTGTCCTATATGCCAGCTACCTTCCCCGCATGACCTCAACACCCCAGCCCACCGCGCGGGATGCGCAGAATGCGCCGGACGTGCGGGACGACCCGCAGACGGCACAGGCGGCTGCACAAGGAGCCGCGCAGGCCGCCGCGCAGGCCGCGCTCCGGGCGGACCGCCGCAGATGGTTCGCGCTGGCCATCGTGATGACCGCGGCCTTCATGGACCTTGTCGACGTCACGATCGTCAACATCGCGATCCCGTCCATCCAGAAGGACACCGGCGCCTCGTTCAGCCAGATCCAGTGGATCACCGCCGGTTACGCACTCGCCTTCGCCGCCGGGCTGATCACGGGTGGCCGGCTCGGCGACATCCACGGCCGCAAGAGGCTCTTCCTCATCGGGATAGGCGGCTTCACGCTGGCCTCCGCACTGTGCGGCTTCGCGGCCAGCCCCGAGATGCTGGTCGCCTCCCGCATCCTGCAGGGTGCGATGGCGGCGCTGATGGTGCCCCAGGTGCTCTCGATCGTGCACGCCACCTTCCCCGCCGAGGAGCGCGGCAAGGTCTTCGGGCTGTTCGGCGCGATCGTCGGCCTGGGCGCGGTCTCCGGCCCGCTGCTCGGCGCGCTGCTCACCGAGTGGAACATCGCCGGTCTGGAGTGGCGCCCGATCTTCCTGATCAACCTGCCGGTCGGGCTGATCGGGCTGTTGCTCGGCCACAGGTTCATCACCGAGTCCAAGGCTCCGAAGGCCCTACGGCTGGACATCGTCGGTGTGCTGCTCGTGGTGGCGGGTCTGCTGATGCTGCTCTACCCGCTGACGCGCGGCCGTGAGCTGGGCTGGCCGGTCTGGGGTTACGTCTCGATGGCGGGCAGCGTCGTCGTCTTCGGCGGGCTGGTCGCGTACGAGCGGCTGAAGGCGCGGAAGGACGGTTCGCCGCTGGTCGAGCTGGAGCTGTTCAAGGTGAAGAGCTTCGCGGCCGGCATCGCCGTGCAGGCCACGTTCGGTGTGGCGCTGGGCATCTTCTTCCTGGTCTGGACGCTGTACATGCAGATCGGCCTCGGCTGGAGCGCGCTGCGGGCCGGGACCACGGGGATCCCGTTCTCGGTCGCGGTCTCGGCGGCGGCCGGTATCTCCGTACAGAAACTGGTACCGCGCTTCGGCCGCAAGGTGCTCCAGACGGGAGCCCTGCTGATGACGGCCGGGCTGCTGCTCTACGTCTGGGAGGCGGACCGGTACGGGACGGCCATCGCGTCCTGGCAGATGGCGCTGCCGCTGGTGGTCATGGGGGTCGGTATGGGACTGATCGTCGCGCCGCTGACGGACGCGGTGCTCGCGGACGTTCCGAAGGAGCACGCCGGGTCGGCCTCCGGGCTGATCAACACCGTGCAGCAGATGGGCAATGCGCTGGGGCTCGGCCTGGTGTCCGTGGTGTTCTTCGGGTCGATCAGCGACCGGCCGGCACCGAGCGCGACCGGCCTCGCGTTCGTCCACGCGTTCATGGACTCGCTGTGGTGGGTCGCGGGGGTGCTCGGCGTGATCTTCCTGCTGATGTTCGCCCTGCCGAAGCGGGCACCCGGAGGCGGCGGGACGGATGCGTCCCCGACCGGCAGCGGGACGGACGCAGACGCGGACGGGTCACTCCGGGAACCGGCGCTCACCGTCTGAGCGGATATCACCGCCGACATCACCGGCGAGCCGACATCACGGATGCCCCGGCCCGACATCACCGCTGAGCAGGAGTGCCCAGCCGGGCAGAAGTCAGCGGAGCTGAGCCGCGATCGTCGGCTGAGCAGGAACCACCCCTCCGCTCAAGCAGTCGCCGGACGGCGCCGCGGTCGGCGCCGTCCGGCGGTCGGGGACGGAGGCGGCACGAGGGCCGCGAGGGGACGTCGGGCTTTCGCTCTGGCAGCTCACGCCGCCGCGTCGAAGCCCACGTCGTCGGCCATCTTCTTCAGTTCGAGCAGCGCGTGCTTCTCGATCTGGCGGATCCGCTCGCGCGTCAGACCGTGCTCCTTGCCGACCTCGGTCAGCGTCCGCTCCCGGCCGTCGTCGATACCGAAGCGCATCTTGATGATCGAGGCGGTGCGGTGATCGAGCCTGCCGATCAGCTCGTCGAGCTCCTCACTGCGCAGCAGCGTCATCACCGACTGCTCGGGCGACACCGCCGACGTGTCCTCCAGGAGGTCCCCGAACTGGGTCTCGCCCTGGTCGTCGACCGGCATGTTCAGGCTGACCGGGTCACGGGCCCAGTCCAGCACGTCGCTCACCCGGGCCGGCTTGGTGTCCAGCTCGGCGGCGATCTCCTCGTGCTCCGGGTCGCGGCCGTGCTCCCGGTTGAACTCACGCTGGACACGGCGGATCCGGCCCAGCTCCTCCACCAGGTGGACAGGGAGCCGGATGGTGCGCGACTGGTCCGCTATGGACCGGGTGATGGCCTGCCGGATCCACCAGGTCGCATACGTGGAGAACTTGAAGCCCTTGGCGTAGTCGAACTTCTCGACCGCGCGCACCAGACCCGCGTTGCCCTCCTGGATGAGGTCGAGCAGCGGCAGACCGGCTCGCGGATAGCGGCGGGCGACAGCGACGACCAGCCGGAGGTTGGACCGGATGAAGACGTCCTTGGCGCGCTCCCCGGCGGCGATCAGCGCATCCAGCTCTTCACGCGAGGCCCCGCCCGCCTCACTCTGCACGGAACCGTCGAGGATCTGCTGGGCGTACACCCCGGCCTCGATGGTCTGGGACAGCTCAACCTCCTTTTCGGCGTCGAGCAGCGGCGTACGTGCGATTTCGTCGAGGTACATGCCGACCAGGTCGCGGTCGGCGATCTCCCCGCCTACGGCGCGAACGCTGCTTGCCCGGTCGGATCGACGGGCGACGGCACGGGTTGCCATGCGTGCTCCCTAACGTGAGTAACGTGATGAGGTCGCGAATCAGTGGCTTGGTGTGGTGCGGAACACCCTCTCCGGTGTCCTGCATCTGATGGAAACAACGACTGGAATCCGGACAGAATTCCCATGACCCGCTCTGTTTTTAGTGATCATGCAGTACCCTGTCCGGCCACCAAGGGAGAGCAGATGTCTGCGCAGCGTACGGAAGTGCAGGTCAGGCCGGGCAAGGAGGCGGATCTCCAGGCCCTCACCGACCTCTACAACCACTACGTCCGTGAGACTGCGATCACATTCGACACGAATGTCTTCACCGCCGAGGAGCGCCGTCCGTGGCTGCTCTCCCACCCTGAAGACGGCCCGCACCGGCTGCTGGTTGCGCAGGAGGTACCGTCTGCCCGGATTCTGGGATATGCAACCAGCAGCTCGTTCCGGCCGAAGGCCGCGTACGCCACTTCCGTCGAGGTGACCGTCTACTGCGCCCCCGGTGTGGCGGGGCGCGGGATCGGCACGATGCTCTACAAGGCGCTGTTCGAGGCGCTGGGTGACGAGGACGTGCACCGGGCGTACGCCGGTATCACCCTGCCCAACGAGGCATCGGCCGCCCTGCACGCCCGCTTCGGCTTCACGCCGGTGGGCACGTACCGCGAGGTGGGCCGGAAGTTCGGCGCGTACCACGATGTCGCCTGGTACGAGAAGGAGCTCGGCGCGCAGGGCCTGAACGGACGGGGCCTTGACGGGGAGGCCGTCGGCGGGAAGCGCCTCACCGGGCAGGAGCCCGGCGGGAGGTAGCCCGGCAGTGCCCTACCGCCTACCCGAACTGCACCGATCGCTTCGCCAGCCCCATCCAGAAGCCGTCGATCACATCGCGCCGGTCCTCCAGCCCGTCCCCGGCCGCCCCCAGCGTCACGAACAGCGGCGCGAAGTGCTCGGTACGCGGGTGGGCGAGCCGCCCGGACGGGGACTTGTGCTCGAAGTCGAGCAGTGCGTCGATGTCCCGTGCCTCCAGCGCCTCCCGCCCCCAGGCGTCGAACTCCTCGGACCAGCCGGGGATGCCCCCGTGGCGCAGCGCGGCCAGATTGTGCGTGAAGAAACCGCTGCCGACGATCAGCACGCCTTCGTCCCGCAGCGGGGCGAGCCTGCGCCCGACGTCCATCAGCTTCCGTGGATCGAGGGTCGGCAGGGAGATCTGGAGTACCGGGATGTCGGCCTCCGGGAACATCTCGACCAGCGGGACGTACGCACCGTGGTCGAGCCCCCGGTCCGGGACGTCCTGGACCGGGTGACCGGCGCCGCGCAGCAGTTTCCGTACGCTCTCGGCCAGCAGGGGCGCACCGGGAGCTCCGTACCGCACCTGGTAGTAGTGCTCGGGGAAGCCCCAGAAGTCGTACACGAGGGGGATGGTCTCGGTCGCGCCGAGCGCCAGCGGGGCGTCCTCCCAGTGTGCGGAGACCATCAGGATGGCCTTGGGGCGCGGCAGACCGGCGGCCCAGGCGGCGAGCTGGCCCGGCCAGACCGGATCGTCGGCGAGCGGGGGCGCGCCATGGGAGAGATAGAGGGCGGGCATGCGTTCGGGGGCGATGGCGGGCATGGGCGACAACTCCATTACTTGAAGTCTCAAGCGCTACTCAGATCAGACCTTAGTCATATCTAGTTTAATATTCAAGAAAGAGTCGTACAGTGGAGCACATGACCTCGGCACCGCCCCCTGACGAACCGCGCTGGCTCAGCGACGATGAGCAGCGCATCTGGCGCGCATACCTCCACGCCACCACGCTCCTGGAGGACCATCTCGACCGCCAGCTGCAGCGGGACGCCGGGATGCCGCACATCTACTACGGGCTGCTCGTGAAGCTCTCGCAGGCGCCCCGGCGGCGGATGCGGATGACCCAGCTGGCGATGGACGCGAAGATCACCCGTTCCCGGCTCTCGCACGCGATAGCACGGCTGGAGCGGAACGGCTGGGTGCACCGTGAGGACTGCCCGTCCGACAAGCGCGGCCAGAACGCGGTCCTGACTCCCGCCGGTATGAAGGTGCTGGAGCGGACCGCGCCCGGTCATGTCGAGGCCGTACGGCAGGCGCTGTTCGACCGGCTCTCCCCCGAACAGGTCGGCCAGCTCGGCGAGATCATGCGTGTGATGGCCGAGGGGCTGCAACCCGAGGATCAGGACGCGGATCTGCCCTGGCTCCGCTGACGCCTCCACTGCTGGGACGTCCCTGCGGAACCAGGGCAGGCCTTCCGTACCGGGTCGCGTGCACGTACCCGTGAGCCGGCTCGGCTCAGTGCTTCGACACGTCAGCGCTTCGACACGTCAGTGCGTCAGCGCTTCGGTGCGTCAGCGCTTCGGTGCGTCAGTGCGCGATCACCGGGATCTGCACCTCGTCCTCGACCGCGTCGGAGTCCCTGGAACCGGAACCCCCCGACGCTGCCGGAGTGACCGAGGGACGACCGGCGTTGATGAGCGTCAGCGCGATCACCGAGGCGACGGCCAGGATGCCGACCGCCACCCAGATCGCGTTCGTGTAGCCGTGCACCAGCGCCTGGGCCTGCACCAGCTTCGGGTTGCCGCCGGCCGCCGCGTGTCCCACGAGGTACGCGGTGGTGGCGGAGGCGGCGATCGTGTTCAGCAGCGCCGTACCGATCGCGCCACCCACCTGCTGCGAGGTGTTCACCATCGCCGACGCGACACCCGCGTCACGCGGTGCGATGCCGTGCGTGGCGAGCGACATGGCGGGCATGAACGCCGTACCCATGCCGAGGCCCAGCAGGACCATGCCCGGCAGGATCACCGAGGCGTACGAGGAACCGACCTCGATGCGGGTCAGCAGCAGCATGCCGACGGCCGCGACGGCGAAGCCGGGACCCATCAGGAACCGGGCGGGCACCCGGGTCATCAGGCGGGCGCCGATCTGCGTGGAGCCCGTGATCATGGCGGCGACCATCGGCAGGAAGGCGAAGCCGGTCCTGACCGAGGAGTAGCCCTGCACGACCTGGAGGTAGTACGTCAGGAAGAGGAAGAGGCCGAACATCCCGATGATGGCCAGGCCGAGCGAGGCGTAGATGCCACCGCGGTTGCGGTCGGCGACCACGCGCAGCGGGAGCAGCGGGGCCTTGACCTTCGACTCGACGGCGACGAACGCTCCGAGCAGGACGACGGTGGCGACGAACATGCCGATCGTGACCGGGTCGGACCAGCCGTCGGACGCGGCGCGCGTGAAGCCGTACACGAGGGCCACCAGGCCCGTCGTGGAGAGCAGGACACCGGGGATGTCCAGCGGCGAACGGTTGCGGCCGCCCGCGGGCTCACGGATCACGAAGTACGCGCCGAGTGCGGCGACGGCAGCGAACGGGATGTTGACGAAGAACGTCCAGCGCCAGTCCAGGTACTCGGTGAGGAATCCGCCGAGCAGCAGGCCCACGGCGCCACCACCACCGGCGATGGCCCCGAAGATGCCGAACGCCTTGGCGCGCTCCTTGGCATCGGTGAAGGTCACGGCGAGCAGCGACAGCGCGGCCGGTGCGAGCAGCGCGCCGAAGACGCCCTGCGCGGCACGGGAGGTGAGCAGCATCGCCTCGTTGGCCGCGGCGCCGCCGACGGCGGACGCGGCGGCGAAGCCGAGCAGCCCGATGACGAAGGCGCGCTTGCGGCCCCACAGGTCGCCGATGCGGCCACCGAAGAGGAGGAGGCCGCCGAAGGCGAGGGCGTAGGCCGTGATGACCCACTGCTTGTTGGCGTCCGAGATGCCCAGGTCGACCTGGGCGTGCGGCAGCGCGATGTTCACGATCGTCGCGTCGAGCACCACCATCAGCTGCGCAAGGGCGATGAAGACGAGCGCTTTCCAGCGGTTGGGGTCAGGGACTGATATGTCGGGAGTTTTCAGCATGGCTGTTGACATGGCGAGAGCCACCTAAGGGTGCGGAGAGGTCAGAACGGAAGTCGAGAGGGTCCCGGGCAGGAGTGGAGAAGAGATCCTGAGCAGGAAGTTGAGACGTCGCACTCCGGAGCGCACTTCGGGTGTGCGTTTCACGGGTGTGCGTTTCACGGGTGAGCGTTTCGCGGGTGAGCGCTTCAGGCGCGTACGCGGGCGTGGGGCATCGAGGTCAGGCGTGCAATTCGGGCGTCCTGTTCAGGCGTCGTGATCAAACGTCGAGATCGAGCATCGAGTTCAAGCGGTGCGTTCAGGCTTTGCGGTGTTCAGGCTTTGCGGTGTTCAGGCTTCGGTGTGTTCAAGCGTGGGGCCCGTGCATTACGGCTGCGTCACGACGGCCGGCGCAGGTCTTCAAGAGTCGCCGGTGACCCAGGAAGTACCGTCCGCGCCGAGGCGTGAAGCCCGTCGAGGAACAGCTGTAGATGACGGTGGACGAAACGGTCGAGACCCAGGCAGCCCGTGCCGGGCAGTGGGCGGGTGAGCTGGGAGAGGGCGACGAAGAGATCCCCGACGGCGACGTCGGAGCGCAGTTGGCCTTCCTCGCGTGCACGGCCCATGAGGTCCTCCACGGACTCCTCGAGCCGGTCGCGCGCCGCCATGATCTCCGGGTCCGCGCGGTCGAAGCCGTCGGAGAGCATCGGGCACAGCGCACCGATCTTCTCGTCGGCCGCTGCGTGCACAAAACGTCGGAGAGCGGCGAAACTGTCGGGCTCTTCGGCGATGGCCGCCTCCACCTGGTCCGCGACGCGGGCCATGACGGAGAGAACCACATGCCGGAAGAGTTCGACCCGGTCGGGGAAGTGGCGGTAGAGCGTGGCGTTGCCGACGCCGGCCCGGCGGGCGATCTCGTCGAGCGGCACATCCGGCCCGTACTCCACGAAGATCTCACGCGCGGCCGATACGATCCGCTCCCGGTTGCGCAGGGCGTCGGCCCTGGTGCGCGGCCGGACGGCGGTGGCGGTTTCCACGGCGCTTCCCTTCCCTTTCCCGATTCCGGTTCCGGTTCCCCGGACAGTTCCGGTTCCCGGACAGTTCTGATTCTCGTAACCGGGGAGCATCTCCCCGCTTCGCTGTGACACCGGTTCAAACGGGGAAACGGTCCCCGGTTATTTCCCCCACTCCGCGTGACCTGCATCACGTCTGAAGTGCCCCGGAATGTCCACGAACGGCCCACCCAGCGCGCGCCTCCGCCGCACCCGACACAGGGTGATCGAACGAGTGCAGCTCGGAACCGTCGGCTGCCGCGGCCCGAAGGCGAAGGCATGCATCAGACCCGCCCCAGGTCGAGCGGCAGCCCCTCCGGCCGTTCACGGGCCCCCCGCTCCCGGATACGTTCCCCCCGCCGCCCGCTGGCCGTCGTCACCCTGGCCGCGCTCGCACTGGCCGCGCTGACGTCGGGCAGCACCACCCTGATACAGAAGACCCCGCCGGGCGGTCCTGCTTCCACCACCGGCCGGCTCTCCGTACGCGCCGACCACGCCGGGTCCGCCGTATCGCTCGGCCCGTGCCGGATCGGCGGCGCACTGGGCGTCCAGATGTCCGAGGGGCTGCCGACCGCCCCGGGCTACACCCGCTCGACCGGCTCGATCCACGCCCTCACCCTCATGATCGACTTCCCGGACGCGCAGGGGTCCGAGCCCGCGATGAAGCGGTACGGCGAGTTCTTCCCGCAGACCTCCACCTGGTACCGCACCAGCTCCTACGGCCGGCTCGCCTACCACCCCGAGGCCCCCGTCAGGCGCTGGCTGCGGATGCCGTCACCGTTCAGCTCGTACGGAATACAGCGGGGCTCCCCCTACCAGCCGGGCTACCGGCGGCTCGCCCAGGACATCGTGAAGGCCGCCGACCGCCAGGTGGATTTCCGCAAGTACGACCTGATCAATGTGCTGGCCACCCCGAACGCCGGCCCCTCGGCCCTGAACACCGTGCTCTCGGTGACGTTCTCCGGCAATGACGAGGCGCCCGTCGCGGACGGCGTGAAGCTCTCCAACATGTCGTTCATCTACAGCCGCCAGGACGACGGGTCAGGTTCGTACAGCCACACCGGCTACCGCGTCCTGCCGCACGAGAACGGCCACACCTTCGGCCTCCCCGACCTCTACACCTCCAGCGGCGGCGGCTCGGTCGGGCACTGGGACATCATGTCCGAGGACTGGGGGGCCAACAACGACATGCTGGGCTGGCACAAGTGGAAGCTCGGCTGGCTGGACGACAACCAGGTCAGCTGCGCGTCGACTCCCGGCACCCACGAGGCGACGCTCTCCCCGCTGGCCACCCGCGGCGGCCCCAAACTGGCGGTCATCCCGATGTCCGAGTCCGCCGCCTACGTGGTCGAGGTCAGGACCCGGGCGGGCAACGACGACGCGGTGTGCCGCCCCGGTGTGCTCGTCTACCGCGTCGACGGCGACGTCGACACCGGCCAGGGCCCGATCTCCGTCAGGGACAGCACCCCGGACAGCGGCGGCTGCACCCTGCACGCCAATGTGCAGGCCGAACTGTCCGACGCCCCGTACGCGGTGGGCCAGACCTTCACCGACGCGGCCCACGGGATCATCATCAACATCACCGGCAAGGACAAGTCCGGCGACTACCGGGTGCGCATCACCCGCTCCTGACGTCCCGGCCGGCCGGCCCCGTACCTGCCGGCGGATCACCTGTCCGGCCGCCCCCGTACCCGCCGGCGGATCACCTGTCCCGCGACACCTGCTCCTGGACCGGCCCGCGCAGCTCGCGCTTGAGCACCTTGCCCGTCGCGTTGCGGGGCAGCGGCTCCGCCCGTACGAAGACGTGAGCGGGGACCTTGAAGGCGGCCAGCGACTTGCCGACGTGCGCCCGGAGCGCGTCAGGCGTGGCCTCGCTGCTGTCCCGCAGCTGCACCACGGCGGCGACCTCCTCGCCGAGGACCGGGTGCGCGACCCCGAGCACAGCCGCGTCGAGTACATCGGGATGCGCGTACAGAGCGGCCTCCACCTCGACGCAGTACACGTTCTCGCCGCCCCGGACGACCATGTCCTTGATCCGGTCCACCACGCTGACCCGCCCCTCGTGGACGGTCGCCAGATCCCCGGTCCTGAACCAGCCGTCCTGGAAGGCGGCCGCGGTGGCCTCGGGGGCGTTCCAGTACCCGCGGACGAGCGCCTGCCCGCGCAGCCACAGCTCACCGACGTCCCCGTCGGCCAGCGCCCGGCCGGACCGGTCCGCGATCCGCACCTCGGTGGCGGGCGTCGGGCGGCCGACGCTCTCGGGGTGGGCGCGGTACTCCGCGCCGAAGTTCGCCAGTACGCCGCCGCTCGTCTCGGTCAGCCCGTATCCGTTCCGGGGCTCGATCCGCCCGCTGTGCCGGGTCACGACCGTGCGGACGAGCTCGGGCGGGGCGGCCGCGCCCCCGGTGCTGAGCATGGCCAGACTCTCCAGGCCGTCGCCGCCGCGCTCCGCCGCGTCGAGCAGCTGCAGAGCGGTGGCGGGCACGCCCGCGTAGTGCGTGACGCCGTGCGTACGGATGGCGGCCAGCGCCTTGTCCGCGTCCCACTTCCGCATCAGGACGAGGGTGCCGCCCGCGGACATCGCCGAATAGACGCTGGTGAAGGCGGCCACATGGAAGAAGGGGAAGGTCATCAGCGCCACGGGCGCGGGCCCCTGGCCGGGGACCACGCCACGCGCCAGGGCGGAGGCGGCATCGTGGTAGAGGGGGTTCATCATGGCGCCGACCTGCGCGAGGTGCGTGGCCACCGCGCCCTTGGGACGGCCCGTGGTGCCCGAGGTGTAGATGATCGTGGCGTCGTCCTCGGGACGGATCTCCACGTCGGGCGGTCCGAGTGCGGGATCGGCGGCGGGCAGCTCGTCGTAGCGCTCGAAACGCTCGTACGCGATCCCGGCACCGGACGGGTCGGCGGAGCCGTCGTGGTGAAAGCCGGCGGAGCCGTCGTGATGAAAGGCGACGGTCCAGGGCCGCTCGTCGCCGTCCGGCCCGCCCTGCCGCCCGGCCCACGGCAGGACCCGCCCCAGCCGCTCACCGTCGACCAGGAGCACGCGGGGCCGGCAGTCGTCCAGGGCATACGTGAACTCGTCCTCGGTCCACCAGGCATTGAGCGGTACGGCGACGAGCCCGGCCAACTGAGCGGCCCAGAAGGCGATCTGCCACTCGGGGTGGTTCCGCATCGCGACCACCGCGCGGTCGCCCGGCACAAGCCCGTACACGTCGACGAACCGCCGGGCGAGCGCCGAGGCCGCGGCGAAGAACTCGCCATAGGTGTACGTGCCGCTCTCGGCGACGAGGAACGGCTGCTCCCCGAAGGCCCAGACGGCTTCGACGAACTCCCGCAGGGTGCGCGGCCCGCTCGCGTACACCGGAGAACCGTCCTCCGCAGCGACCACGGCGAAGGGGGCGCCGGGAGCACGCAGTGCGGCCTCGACGGCGGCGGGGTCGACAGCGGCGGGGCCGGGGGAAGCGGGGGGTGGCTCGGCGGGGGGCTCGGTCTGCGGCACTGAAGACCCTTTCTAAGCGCTTGCTCAGTCCCCTGGGACGCTATGCCCGCATCTGCACCGGGTCAAGAACACGCGCTCCGCCAACTTCAACACCGCGGCACGCCACGGAAAACGCCACGGGAAACGCCACACATCGCCGCACCACCGGATCACCGGATCACCGGACGGCCGGATCACCGGACCGCTGCGCCACCGGATCACTGCCTCACGGATAACCGGAGGGCTGCGTCACCGCGTCATCACATCACCGCGCCAGGGTCGCGCAGACGACCTTCCCGCCGCCGGCCTCGTTGCGTACGGCGACCGTACGGGCGAGCCGCTGCACCATCGGCCAGCCGAATCCACCGGTACTCCCGGTCAGGTCGGGAGTACGGTCCTGCGGATGCGCCGGACTGGAATCCGCGACGGCAACCTCAAGACTGCGCCGGTCGGCGCTGAGCCGCATGGCGGTCACGCCTCCGGCATGACGCAGAGCATTGGTGACGAGTTCGGAGACCAGGAGAACCAGGTTCTGCGACGTGTGCGCGGGCGGGGCCGGATGCAGCTCGGCGAGAAACCTGGAGACAGCCTCCCGGGCCTCGGCGGCGAGACGTGGACAACAGGTCCAGTCGGCGAACTGGCGGCCGTCGACGCGGGACTCGCGGCCGAGGTCAGCACCCGGCTCACCATCGGAGTGCACGTCGGACTCGGCGCCGACGCGCCGCTCATCAAACTCCTGAAGCATGTGACTCACCCCGCCGATAGAAACGTCCTTCTTGGCACGCCCGTTGATTTCCTTGTGGTTGCGCGCATACCCCCGGCCCGAGGATCCATCGGAAATATTCCTCAATTCACTCGCGTGCCTGAGCACGCATGAACCAGAAAAGGCCGGGCACCAGGAATCCCAGCAGGCCACAGACGGAACAGCGGCGGAGCGGCGCGCCCCGCGGCACCCCTGACAGCGGCGGTACAGCGGCGGTACAGCGGCGGTGGCGACCCTGACAGCGACCGAGGCACCCCCGACAGCAACTCCGGCGACGGCGACCCCGGCGAGCAGTACCCGGAGGACGGACACACGGCGGAATGGAGGCCAATCCGAGACCGAACACAAGGACATATACGGACGAACTATCCCATCAGTCTCCTCATCTGATCTGAGGGGATTGAAGTCTCGACCTCCGGGCAGGAGCGGACATTGAACGGGGTCCGCTACTTGGGGAGGCTGAAAAAACATGACGCAGACAACATCCGCGCATGCCGCCACGACTGAGTCGGCACCTGCTGAGTCGGTATCCGCCGATTCGGCACTGGCGGCGCTCACCGCTACCGCTCCGGCACCGCCCGAGGTGGGAGATCTCCCCTGGATCGAAGATGCGGGGAAGGTCGCACCGAAGGACGCGCGAGCGCTTTCTAAAATCTTTTTCGACCAGCTCCAGGTCCTCGAAGAGGGCACGCACGAATATCAGTACGCCCGCAATACCCTTATCGAAATGAACCTTTCGCTGGTGAGGTTCGCTGCGAGCCGCTTCCGTCACCGCGGCAGCGGCGAGATGGAAGACATCAACCAGGTCGGCACCATCGGTCTCATCAAGGCCATCGACCGGTTCGACCTGTCTCGCGAGGTTGAATTCACCACATTTGCCGTTCCTTACATCGTCGGCGAGATCAAGCGCTTCTTCCGCGACACCAGCTGGGCCGTCCATGTCCCGCGCAGGCTCCAGGAGTTGCGGGTCGAGATCGCCAAGGGGAAGGAACACCTGGCGGTCCTGCTCGACCGCGACCCGACCGTCGCCGAACTCGCCGAGCACCTCCAGCTCACCGAGGACGAAATCGTCGAGGGCATCGTCGCGAGCAACGGCTACACCGCCGGCTCCCTGGACATGCCCAACGAGTCGAACGGCGACGGCCAGGCCACCAAGAGCGGCCGCACCTTCGCCGACGTCCTGGGCGAGGCCGACCCCGCGATGGAGACGGTCGAGGACCTGCACGCCCTGGCACCGCTGCTGAGCAAGCTGGACAGCCGCGAACGCCGCATCGTGGAGATGCGCTTCGGCCAGGAGCTGACCCAGTCCCAGATCGGCGAGCAGCTGGGCATCTCCCAGATGCATGTCTCCCGCCTCCTGTCGCGCATCCTGAAGGGCCTGCGCAGCGGAATGCTGGTCGAGGAGTAACCCCGCACCCACGCGGTGGGCGCGCCGGTCACCACAAGCCCCGGGTGCCCGGCGCGCCCACCGCAGGTCGCAGACAGGAACAGGACGCAGAAGACCCACCGAGTCCGCATCCGGTACCCTGTCGGGGTCGGTCAGTGGCCGACGGCTCGCCTTCGTAGCTCAGGGGATAGAGCACCGCTCTCCTAAAGCGGGTGTCGCAGGTTCGAATCCTGCCGGGGGCACAACGCGTTACCGCTCTGACCTGGGGTTTCTCCCCAGGGAGGGGTCTTACTCGGCCTCGGACTCTTCGTCCGGGGCCGTTTGCGTGAGCGATGCGTGAGCGGACGGGGAGTTGATCTCCGGAATTTTCCCCCAAGGATCAGCACCATCCGGCACGGATTCCGCTTCGGCGGACTCCGCGTCGTCGGGCTCGGTGTCCGCTTCGGGAGCGGTGTTCGCGGGGGTTGTGCGCGCTCGCGGCACTAGCCGGGCCGCAGCCTCCGCGATCGCCAGGTCCGCCTCGGGGAGCAGGCTCGTGTACGTGTCCGACGTGATGGTGATCGAGGAGTGGCCGAGCATCTCCTGGATGTCCTTCAGGCCGGCACCTGCTGCGTGAGCCAGAGTCGCGGCACCGTGACGGAGGTCGTGGAGCCGGACCGGCGGGAGGCCGATCTCCTCGTACAGCTCGATGAATCGTCGTGTGACGTTGGCGGGGTGGAGCAGTTCTCCGTTCTCGCGGGTGGAGACCCTTCCGGTCTCCGCCCAGGCGCTCCCCCACTTCTCGCGGTCCTTGTCCTGCTGGGCTCGGTGCCGCTTGAGTGCCTGGACGGTGTCGGCATCGAGGGCGATGATGCGCGCTCCGGCGTCCGTCTTCGGATCGTCCTCGTACACCTCCCAGCCATTCACGACGAGTTGCTTGGCGACCGTGAGAAGCCCGGCCTCCAGGTTCGTGTCGGTCCACCTCTGACCGCACGCCTCGCCTCGCCGAAGTCCGCGGAAGGCGACCAGGTGAAACAACGCGTACGGCCGGTCCTCGGCTACATGGTCGAGAAAGAGGCCGGTGTGTTCCGGCGTCCAGACCATCACCGGCGGGGCTTCTCGCCGGTGCGCTTCCAATGGAGGATGCGCTCCTCGGTCCACGCGAGCGCCTTGGGGCGCCTGCCGGCCTCCAGCTCGACGTGGGCGGCCGGGTTGAAGGTGATCAGCTGCTGGGCGATCGCCGCGTTCAGCGCTGCCCGCAGTGTGGAGCGAACGCGTTGCCGCGTCGCTGGACCGACAATGCGGCGGTAGGGATCCATCTCGGCGATGGCCGCTTTCATCGCCTTACGGCGGGCGCGGGGCTCGCGCCCCTTCCAGGCAATCTGCGCGAGATCCTCGAACGCCTTGCGTCGTGCGGCGTTCCCCTCGGCGATCTCGACGTTGGCCTCGGCTATGGCCTCGAACATCTCCGAGAGGTGAGTGACCCGAAGGCGGTCGAGCCGAACGTGCCCGATGCGCGGCTGAAGGTGGACGCGAAAGTTGCTCTCGTCGCGGCTGATTGCACTCTGCCGCCCCTTCTTGCCCGCCAGCCAGATGTCCAGCCACTCACCGACCGTGAGGCGACTGGTGAGGTCCAGGCCGTGGCTCAGGCGCCGACGGGTCGCCTCGATGTCCGGTAGCGGAGCCTTCTCGTCTGCCACCTTCTCCAACAACTCGGCGATCTGATCGAGACCTTCGAGGTCATCGGTGTCGGCAAGGCCGAGAAGGGTGCGTATGTGGTCGAGGTCGGCTTGGGCGGCTTTGAGGCTCTCGTAGCCGGCACGGCTGAACGAGCGGCGGGTTCCGTCGGCTCGGGGTGGGAGCTCCTGGCGTACGGAATAGGAGCCGTGCTTGCGGCCGGTGAGCTTGGGGCACTTCTTGCCGAGCGGCTTGCCGGTCTTGGAGTCGCGGCAGTAGCAGCGGCGGTGCGTGGAGCCCTTCAAGAGCGTTCCTCCTGGGTGGCGTTGGCTTCGGCTTCAGGTGGGTCGACGTCATCGAGTGCGGGTGGCAGGTCGGGTGGTGTGGCTCCGTCCTCACGGAGGTCTCGGCGGAGGTAGCGGAGGTTGTACTTGGCGGAGATGGCCTGGTCGGCGTAGGTGGTGCGCTTACGTTCGGCTTCTTCCTGCTGGGCGCGGCTGGTTGCCGTCCTGGCTGCGAACCGGGCCTGTTCTTCTTCTGCGAGTGCCGCCAGGGCCGTGCTGACGAGGCTGGCGTGGGCCTCGAAATCGGGCACCAGGCCCGCGTCGTGCAGGGGTACTTCCTCTTCGCCGGTGAATCGCCGCAGGGCGTCCCAGGTGGGCACAAGGTGCTGAAACGGGAGTTCCTGGGTCTGCTCGACGTACCCGACCGGGAAGATCAGGCAGACCGGGTAGGTCTCCAGCGCGGCCGCCAGGACCATGACGTCCACCAGCGGGAGGCTGGCCCGCCGTCCGGACTCCATGTTGGCGATCACGTTGCGCGGAATGGGATGCCCGAGCTGCTCGCATTGCTCCGCCAAGTCCTGGGCGCTCCATCCCATCTCTTTCCTTCTCCGGCGGACTTCGGCGGCCACGTTGGCCTTGATCCTGTCCACCCACTCCGGGAAGTCGTCCTCTTCATCATCGAAATCGCGTTGTGTCATGCAGACACATTAGCTTGAGGACTCTGATTGGTAGACGCCTGGAGCCGGACGTGATGGACACGTTCGCCGAAGGCTGTACCGAAAGGGTCGCCGTATGCGCGCAGGTATGACCGGCGGAGAGTCGCGGGGTATGAGTCGGGAGGAGCTGCTGACCCTGCCAGTCGCCGTTGACCTGGAGACGAGTAATCGCGCCTTGGGTCTCGGGCGGAGCAAGGGCTATGAGCTGGCGAAGCGGGGCACTTACCCGTGCAAGGTCCTGCGGCTCGGGAACGCCTACCGGGTCGTGACTGCGGATCTGCTGGATCTGCTCGGGCTGGCGGCGTGAGCGGACGGCAAGCTAACAAACGCTTCTGCGCTGAGCTGACACAGGATCGCTGGACTGTTGGGGGGTGGGGACGTACGGTCCGTGTTCCGTCGCGGTGGCCTCATGCCCGCGAGACGGGAACGGGCCCCCGGCGGTGCAACGCCGGAGGCCCCAGCAACCCCACACGGCCCGTGAAGAACCAACCCGGCGGCAAGGGCGTGCAAGCCCGCCATCGCCAGACGAGGAGCTGCCCCGTGGAACATGCCGGAGCCGAGCCCTATTCCACACCCGACGAGCCTTCCTGGCCGCCAGTCGCCATCCCCGGACAGCCGTCCGGCCGCCCTTCCCTGCCGTCACTGGAAGAGCTGTCCGCCGCCATCTCCGATACCGCCCCGGTATCCGAAGGCGAGCAGGTACTGACGGAGCTGCGGGAGCAGATACGCCGGTATGTCGTGCTGCCGAGCGAGGAAGCCTTCACGGCAGTAACGCTGTGGGTCGCGGCGACGCACCTGCAGACCGCATGGCAGCACGCTCCACGTCTGGCCGTCGTCGGACCGGCCAAGCGGTGCGGCAAGTCACGGCTGCTGGACGTGATCACCGAGAGCGTCCACGATCCGCTCATCACGGTCAACGCCTCGGCCGCCGCAGTGTTCCGGTCGATCACCGACACCCCGCCCACCCTGCTGGTCGACGAGGCCGACACTCTCTTCGGCTCCGCGAAAGTCGCGGAGAAGAACGAAGAGATGCGCGGCCTGCTCAACGCGGGCCACCAGCGCAACCGCCCTACCCTGCGGGTCTCCGGCCCCAACCACGAGGTGGCGAAGTTCCCCACCTTCGCCATGGCGGCCCTCGCGGGCATCGGAGACCTGCCCGACACGATCATGGACCGGTCGATCGTCATCCGGATGCGCCGTCGCAGGACCGGCGAGGAAGTGCAGGAGTTCCGCACCTACCGTGACACCCCGCCGCTCCATGCCCTGCGCGACCGGCTCGTCGCCTGGTTGGCACCGCTCCACGCCGATGCGATGGAGCTGACACCGGCCATGCCGGTCCATGACCGCGCGGCCGACACCTGGCAGCCGCTGGTATCCGTCGCGGACCTCGCGGGCGGCCCGTGGCCCGAGCTCGCGCGCACCGCCTGCCGGGTCATGGCAAAGCACGAGGCCGATCATGACCAGGACCGCAGCAGCCTGAGCATCCGCCTCCTGGCCGACATCCGCCGCGCCTTCGCCACCGAAGGCAACCCGCCGGCGCTCCGCACCAGCCGTCTCCTCGACATCCTCAACGAGGACGTCGAGACACCGTGGCCGGAGTACACCAAAAAGGGCCTGACCCCTCGGGGCCTTCAGATCCTGCTCAAGGAGTACGACATCAGCTCCGCCCCCCGCCGCTTCCACGGCAACGTCCAGGCCCGCGGCTACGCCCGCCTGCATTTCGCGGACTCGTGGGCGCGCTACTGCCCCGAACCCGTGCCGCCAGACACGACCGGGGCCTGACCCGGCACGACCCGTCACGACCCGTCGCCGCGCAGGTCAGCGCGGTGACGAGTCGAGGTCCGGTGACGAGTCCACTCGACATCGCCGGGCCACCCGTATCTGCCTTGACCAGGCATGCGACGAGTCGCGACGGGTCGTCCCAGTCCCCGGGGCCAGATGAGCCCTGTCTTATCGCACTCCTGGAGCACTTCCCCTTGTCTCACCCCACCACCAGCGCACCGTCCGCTGCACCGGTGGCGCTGGCCGCCGCGATTCGTACGGGCGTAGCGCTGCTGGCCGTGGCAGCCTTCGCGCTCTCCTACGATGCTCTGCGTCAGATGGCCGCAGCCAGCCACATCCACCGCGCGCTCACTTACGCCTTCCCGCTCGTCATCGACGGGTTCATCGCCATCGGGATCGGTGCTCTGCTCGTCCTGCGGACGGCGCCTCTGTCCGCCCGGCTCTACGTCTCGGTGCTGGTCGGCATCGCCACCGCGACAAGCATCTGGGCCAACGTCCTGCATGCCATCCGCCTCAACCAGCAAGCCCGCCACACAGGACTCGCCCTCGATGACGTCACCGTCGGAGCCATCTCCGCTATCGCCCCACTCGCCCTGGCCGGAGCCGTCCACTTCTACCTCCTCGTCGCCCGACGCCCGGCCACCGACCGCCACAACAACGGCCACAACACCGACGGCCGCCACAAACACGCCGAGGAAGGCGAGACGGCACCGACACCCAACCAGAGCGGCCACGACGTGGCGCGACCGGTGGAGGAGCACGTGGCGAAGCCCCCACACCAGCCCGCTGAGCTGGGAGGCGTGTCGCCGAGCATTTCCGTAGAACGGGCCGTCGACATCGGTCGCGCAGCACCCCTCGGACGAGGCGACCGCGTCTCACGCCGCAACGTCGAGCAAGCAATCCGAGACCAAGGATTCGGCATGGCCCGCAGCCGCCTGGACGAGGTCAAGAACCTGCTGCAGGCCGAACGCGACAAGGCCACGCCGGGCACCGGCTGAACCTCACGTCCCACGACATTCCCAGCCCCCTCCTCCCTCGATCAGTCGAGGGAGGGGCGGGCCCCTTCCCCCACCACCACTTGCAGGAGCCCCATGCGTGACCCCGACCTCGACCCCGCTGCGCCCCAGGAGTCGATGACCACAGACTCACACTCAACGCGAGCAAGTTGTCGGGTAAGGAGTCCTTACCCGGCTTCCGCCCCAGGGGAGGCGGAAGCTTCCGGCGCCGAGGGGGCGTCGGAGTCGGCCGGCCCGGGGGAGCCGACCGAGGGAGGGACCAGTGAGCAGTCCACGAGCGCGTTGCAGACGAGTGTGCCCCGCCGCCGTCTGCGTGACGACAAACTGCGCGAGCGCCGTGTCCATCCGCGCTACAACGACTGCGAGTACGCCCTCGTCAAACGCGCTGCCGAACTGAGTCGCATGCCGGTGGGCGGCTACGTCGCCGAGACGTCACTCGCGGGCGCTCGGTCCGACGATCCCACGGCCGCGGTTGCCGACTACCGAGCCATGGTCAAGGCCCTGATGGCCGCTAACGGGCAGCTTGGCAAGATCGGCAGCAACCTCAACCAGCTCACCTGGCACCTCAACAGGGACGGCTCCTGGCCTGACCAGGAGGTCGTGAAGAGGCTGCTGGGCCAGGTCGAGGCATCGGTCGCCGAAGTGGACGCCGCCGTGGCTCAAGTGACCAGGGGACGATGAGCCGGTGATACCGAAGATCATCCTTGGCGCAGGTGGCACCCGCGGCCTGATCAAGTACCTCTTTGGGAGGGGGGATGCCAACGAGCACATCGACCCGCACTTGGTGGCCTCGTGGAACGACTTCGCGCCCGACCCCGGTCGCAGCCCGCGCCGCGATCAGAAAGAGGTCGAGGGCCAGCTCGCCGCACAGCTCGACCAGCCGGTGAAGATGCTGGGAGAGAAGGCGCCGGAGACCACCTTCTGGCACTGCCCTGTCCGGGCCGCGCCCGAGGACCCGATTCTGACCGATGCCCAGTGGGGCGGGATCGCCCGGCGGATTGTGGCGGCCGCCGGCATCGCCTCCGAGGGGGACGAGGAAGCATGCCGCTGGGTGGCGGTGCGCCACGCTGACGACCACGTCCACATCGCCGCCACCCTTGTGCGCCAGGACGGACGCCGCCCCAAGCGGGACCACGACATCCGCTCCGTGCAGAAGGAAGCCCGCCAAGTCGAAGTCGACTACGGACTGCGGCGGCTACGGGCGGGCGACGGCACGGCTGCCAAGCGCCCCAGCAGCAAAGAGCACTTCAAGGCCAAGCGCCTGGGCCAGGACGCCCCTGCGCGCGAGGTTCTGCGGAGGCGCGTGCGCCGCGCGGTCGCCGCAGCATCCACTGAGGCGGAGTTCGTTGCCCTGCTGGAGGCGACCGGCGTATCCGTACGTCTCAAGCTCGCTCCCTCCGGCGACGCGCTCGGCTGCAACTTCGCCCTGCCCGGCAACGTAAACGAGGTTGGTGAGCCCGTCTGGTTCGCAGGGTCCACCCTCGCGCCCGACCTTTCTCTGCCAAAGATCCGAGAACGCCTTGCCACCACGGACCGGGAGCCGGTCACGGCCCGGCCGGGCAACCCATGGCATGAGGCCACTGCCGCCGCAGAACGAATCCCCGGACGCCTGACCACCGACGACGACTCTTTCGCCCAGGGGCAGCTGGTCGCGCTCGGCGCGACGCTGGACCTGCTGCCCATCACCGCACCGGCCGCAGTCAGGATGGAACTCGAACAAGCCGCCGTTGCCTTCGAGCGCGCCTCCCGCTCCCGCATCACCGCCGACCTCGGCAGCACCCGTGTCCTACGCCGCAGCGTTCAGGCAATCTTGCGCGACCGGCCCCATGACGATGATGGGTCAGGGTTTGCGATGCTCCTGGATGCAGCGCTCATAGCAGTGGCCTTCGCAGCGCATTGGCACCGCACCCGCCAGCACGCCCAACAGGAGGCGGCTGCCGAGCAGGCTCTCCTCCATCTGCAGACCGCTTACGCGCAGGCTGCCGGGCCGGTCCTGGCCAGCATCGCGCAGCGCGCTCCCGTTCTCGAGACGAAGCACCGTTTCGCCTACTACCTCCAGCAGGAGGTACCGGAGTACGCCGAGCGCATCCTCAGCGATCCGGCCTGGGATGCGCTGACCACAGTGCTTGCCGAGGCAGAGGCCGCAGGGCAGAACGCGGCCACCGTCCTCGACCATGCGCTCGGCCAGCGCACGCTGGAAGACGCCGACAGCCCAGCCCGCGCACTGACGTGGCGCATCCGCCGCCTCGGTCAGCGGCACGCCCCCAGCCCTCGGGCCGAAGCAGCCAGGGCTCGTAGCACCACACAGCGCACTGCGGCTCACATCCACCCCGCACCGGCGGCCCAGTGGCCACAGGGACCACGATCACGTCGGCGCTGATCCGCGCGGCGGCCGCCTTGGAAAGCTGGCAAGTTCTGGCAAGTAGCTCGCTTGAGGCCGGGGTTAGGGGCAAGCTCTGGCACATCGATCGTTACCTTCAGCGGAGGTGGACATCATGGCCCTGATCAAGCTCGGTAAAGACCCGGAGAGTCCGAGTGGGGGCTCCCCCACGATCTATCTGGACGACGAGACAAACGAGTACCTCGTCCAGGGCATCACCGTTCTCGACAAGGAACGCCTTGACCAGATGGACATTCCAAGTCACGAGTCGGTAGTGGAGATTCCCCGGCGCATGGTGCAGTTCTTTTTGGAGGTGAAGGGTGCAGAAGACCCCGACGTTTGAGGATCTGTTCCGCGACTGCCGACGGACCGCCGTCCATCTGGAGACGCGCGACGCCTACATGAAGTCGGACCCAGCCTTCATCGACTGGGCCGCCGGCAAGCCTCTCGACCCCGTGGAACGCTGGGCCGGCTGGCACGCGCTGGTCACGGAGGCGACTTCGCGAGGCGTCGAGGTCCGACGGGCACGGATCGTCTCCACGCCCATCGGCGAGTACATCCGCTTCGAGCACGAGGTGACCGAAGCGCTGAATATCGCTGCCGGTGAGCAGGTGCGCTGGCTGACCCGGCGGGCGGCAACCGACATTGCGCTGCCCGGCAACGACTTCTGGCTGTTTGACTCCCGCCTCGTCCTCGTCAACCACTTCGACGGTGAGGGCGAGAACTTGGAGCTGGAGCTCAGTGAAGCACCGGACTTGGCGAAGCTCTGCGAAACGGCCTTCGAGGCCGTGTGGCAACGCGCAACGCCACACGCCGAGTTCCGGCCGCTCTGACGCAGCGATCAGAGCCGTCTCAGCGACATGACCTCACCATCTTCGAGTGTCCAGGAAGCGCGCAAGGCCCTCGGTCAACGCCTGCGTGAGATCCGGAGCGAAGCCGGACTCAGCAAGCGGGCGTTGGCCGCGCTTCTGGGCTGGCACGAGTCGAAATGCTCTCGCTTCGAGAGCGGCACACGTGCGCCCTCCGAGCCCGACCTTCGCTCCTGGGCGTCGGCCTGCGGCGCGGCCGGCGCGGCGGAGGATCTCGTCTCGACGGCCCGCGGAATCGACGGCATGTACGTCGACTGGCGCCGGATGGAGCGCTCTGGCCTCAAGCGGGCTCAGGAGTCCGTGCTGCCCCTGTGGGAGCGAACGCAGCGCTTCCGTATCTACTCGCACGCCCTGATCCCGGGCCCCGTACAGACCTCCTCGTACATCAACGCCCTCCTGACTTCTATCCAGAACCGCCGCGGTCTCATCAACGATGTGCCGGAGGCCGTCAAGATCCGGGTCGACAAGCAGGAGATCGTGTACGGGAACCACCGATTCGCCATACTTCTGGAAGAGTCAGCGCTCCGAAAGCGCATCGGTGGAACTGACGTACTGGCGGGACAGCTCGGCTATCTTCTGAGCGCTGCGGCCCTTCCTTCGGTAAGCATCGGAATCATCCCCGAGGACGCCGACCGCTCGGGTCTGTGGCCCGTTGAGAACTTCTTCCTGTTCGACGACCACACCGTCAACGTCGAGCTCGTCTCGGCTCACCTCACCATTACGCAGCGGCATGAAATTGCCCTGTACGCCCAGGCATTCACGGACCTGACCGATCTGGCTGTCTACGGTGTCCCGGCGCGCGAGCTGATCACGGCAGCCATCGATTCGCTCGGGTGATTCCTGGCAAGTTCCGGCACATTCGTAGAGTCCTTGCCACCGCCTTTCCTAGCGTTACCGGCACAGCTGGAATACGCGCACAGGAGAGGCAAAGCGGTGATGACAGTGGCAAGTACGGGCAAGGCACCAAGGACAACCGGCAGCGCTGAGAACGAGGTTCTGCCACTCGACGTCGAGACGATCTCCTACAGCGCAGAAGCGGCCCTCTCCATGAAAATGGCCACCTCCACCCGCGAGGAGATCGACGGGGCTGCGCCGGCGATCATCGGGCACCTCAACCTGCTGCTCGGGGAGGACCTGGGCGCAGACGAGGATGAAAGCGTCCGGGAGCTGCTCCGCAAGGGATACGGACTCCTCGACTACAGGAATCGGCCGACCCCGGAGACTCCGGCCTTCGGCGCCTTCGACTACCTCAAGGACGCAGCCGGCCTCACGCAGAGACTTCTGGAGATCTACACCCACCGGAACACGCTCGATGCCCCGTGAGCGTCGGAGACGACCAGATCGTCAAGGAACTTTCCCACTACATCCACGGGCGTCCCGCGGAGACCATGGCGCTCATGCCCCTGTATGACGCGGCGCGCGATCACGCGCAACGCGGGGCTTGCCTGCACGGCCACCGCTGTCCTCTAGTGATGACGGGTGCGATCGTTATGGACCAGCACCACCGCGTGCTGGCCCTGAGGCACGAGGGCAGCTTCTCCCTCGCCGAGGCCGTTCCCGAGGCCCAGGACGACTCACTCAGCGGCGCAGCCCTTCGTCTGCTTGCCGAAGAGACCGGCATCCGCGACGTGTGGACCGAACCCGGCAGCGAGGGCCCCTTCCTGGTCGACATGGCGAGAGCTGAGCCCGAATACGGCCCTCGCATCAGGGTGGGCTTTCGATATCTCTTCCGCGCCCACTCGGGTGCCGTGTTCCCCGCCATGATCGAAACCGGCGCAGCCGCCTGGGTACCACTCGCTGGGATCGGTATCCCGTCCGTCCGAAACCGCCTGCAAGGCCACTTGGTCAGCGTCGTATGAGTCCGCGTCGAGAGCAATTCGCCTACGTGGCAAGCCTCATAGCGGTGGGTGGCGCACTCCTCCTGGCCATGTGGAGGGGCTGATGCACAGACGCCACTTCACCAACCCGGCTCTTCCGCCCACCCCGCTCGCACAAGAGCTGTCACTTCATCCGACCGAGGAGCTTGGCCATGCACTTTCGCAAGATTCACGGAGCCGGTAACGATTTCGTCTTCCTCTCCGAACCCGCGCCGGAAAGCGGCGACGACTGGGCGAGGGCGGCCCAACAGCTCTGTGCCAGACGGACTGGCGTGGGCGCTGACGGCCTGATCATCAGCAGGCTGATCAGCACAGACCCGGCCTTAATCGAAGTTGCGTGCTTCAACGCGGACGGTTCGACCGCGACCATGTGCGGGAACGCCCTGCGCTGCACCGCCTGGGCGGCGAGCAAAGACCACGGTCTCAAGGAGATGGGCCTCCTCATGGCCGGGGTGACGCACGAGGCCGTCGTGAGCGATGACGCTGTGTGGGTCACAGCCCAAGTCGGAGCCATCCACGCTCATCGTGTCCAGGCAGTCATCAACGGCAAACCAACCTGGTTCGACAGCGTGCACACCGGTACCGAACACGTCGTAGCGGTCGTGAATGAGGTAAACGCCGTCGACGCCGTCATGGTCGGCCGTCTCATCCGCCACCACGCCGACCTCGCCCCGCTCGGCACGAACGTCAACTTCGTCCAAGCCACCAGTGGGCAAGAGCTGCGCATCCGCACCTACGAGCGCGGCGTAGAGGCCGAGACCCTGTCCTGCGGCAGCGGAGCGGTGGCGGCCGTCGTCATCGCGACCATGCGCGGGCTGGTCGCCCGCCGGCCCGTCACTGTCCACAACCAGTCTGGACAACCGCTGACGGTACGTCCGCATCTGGACGGTCCGGCACGTACCCAGTGGGTCGGCGGCCCCGTCACTCACACCTTCGAAGGAGTACTCGCATGACGCTCTTCCTCGACGCCGGCTCCGGCAGTTTCGTACAGCAGGCCACCCAAGCACTTCGCGACTGGGGGCAGGAGCAGCAGAGGCTCGGCGTGGCTCTGATCTACGGACCGGTCAGCCTTGAGGACCGCCTCTACCACTCGAAGTGCCCCGTGGAGCAGCGCTCCGTGACTGCGCTGGCAGGCGCTTTGGAAATGATCGGCGCCCGTTGGAAGGTGCTGGACCCTTGCAAGCCAACCTTCATCCCCGAACTGGCCGGATACGACGTGGCCCTCTCGAACCTTCACGGCCCGTTCGGCGAGGACGGACGCTTGCAAGGGCTCCTGGACTACATCCGTATGCCGTACTGCGGAAGCGGCGTCGCCGCATCGGCGATGGCCGCCGACAAGATCCTCTGCAAGCGAGTCATGGAGAGCTTAGGCGTCCCCACACCCGGCTGGTGGGTGTGGACGGGCGGTCCTGCGGACTGGACCGGGAGACCGGTGATGGTCAAGCCGCCCTTCGGCGGCTCCAGCGTCGGGATGAGCCTGGTCCGAGATCAAGGGGCTCTTCCGATGGCCCTGGCGAACGCGGCTCGTGATGAGGGAGATCCCGTACTGGTCGAGGACTACATCCCCGGCACGCCGCTCACCGTAGGACTGCTGGAGATGCCCGGAGGCGCAGTACTCAGCTTCCCGCCGCTGGCTACCGAGGTCACCGAGGCCGACTTCTACGACGCCGACACCAAGCTCGACGCGGACTCCAGCGGCGCGGTGACAGTCAGGGCCGCGGACCTGACGCTCGCGCTGCTGGCTGAGATCACCGGCTACGCCAGAACCCTGTGGGATGGAATGGGCCTGCGCGGCTCCGCCCGGGTCGACTTCATGCTCACCGAAAGCGGCCAGGTGAACGCGCTGGAGGTCAACACAACACCGGGCATGTCCCGCGACAGCAACTTCGCCGTGGGTGGGGCCATGGTCGGGCTCAGACATACAGACCTCGTGCTGGCGATGCTTCACGAGGCCCTGACTCGTCCGCCATACGATGTCCCCCTGCCCACTCCCGCGTTCGCCGTCTCCACACCGACACGGGAGGCTGTCGTCTCACCGTAGGAGCAAGCCGCTGTGCCGCGCGTCCACGATGTCCCCATGTGCCGGCAGCTCATCGCCCCCGCGGAATGGGACCTCCACGGAGGGTGGGCCCTGGGAGAGCGGACCGAGTGGTCCAACCGGGCGTGCGGCCTGGCATCACTGCGAATGATCCTGCTCGCCTACGGTTGTGCAGCGCCATCGGTCACCGAGCTGCTGAAGCTCGCGGTCAAGCAGGAGGTTCTGACCTCACGTGGAGCGCTGCATGCCGGCATCGCCAACCTGGCCTCTGAGCTCGGCGTAGCGTCCCGCGCCGAGCCAGTCCCGGCGGAATCCCTGCTCACCCGCCTCGAAGAAGCCCCACTGATCATGTCGGTAACCGAGCAGTTCCCCGATGACGGCCGCAAAGGCGGACACCTGGTCATCGCCCGCGGCTACGAGGACGGCACCGACCCCGACGTCCTCCTCCGCGACCCGTCCGCCTGGGGACAGACACACGACCGCGTACCGCTGAGCCGTCTGACCGCCTCCTACACCGGCCGCGCCATCACGTTCGCCCCCCTTACCCAGAATGGAGAGTCCCGATGACCGAGGCAGAAGGCGGCGGCCGAAAGATCGCCGTGCTCGGAGAAATGCTGGAACTGGGCGCCGAAGCCCTGGAGGCCCACAGATCGGTCGGGCGCATGGCCGCCGAAAACGGCATCGATCTCGTTGTGGCCGTCGGAGGAGACCTCGCAAAACAACTCGCACTCGCCGCGGGCGCAGCAGGCGTGCCGGACGTGGCGATGGTCGCCGACAACGCGACCGCCGCGGCCTACGTCAACTCGCTCCTCCGCCCCGGAGACGTTGTGCTGACGAAGGCTTCGCGCGGCGGCATGTTGTGGCAGGTCGCCCAGGCCCTCACCGGACAGCCTGTCACCGGAATCTGACGAGTGCCCCGCCCAGAACCCTGATCACCGTCGGCTCGTCGGCAACTACGCGCCGCCGGATGCTCTGGATCACTTCGAGGCAGCGCTCTCCAGCAGACCGGACTTGCCCCAGGCAACCTCCTGATCACCTGCCTCTCGCACGGCCCATTGTCTTGGGTCGGCCTACACAAGAGGCAGCCTGGATCCCCCTGCGCCTCTTTCTCCCGCTCATGGACGCCGGGCATTTTCCTGGAGGAGGCGCTCGCCGTCACAGGTCGGTTCCCCATCCCGGTGCAGCGCAAAGGCCGAGGCGCTCACCGCGCTCAGGTCAACCAGGCAGAGATCGTCGGCGTGCACCACGACAGCATGAAAAATGGCGATGGCCGAGCGGACGGCGACGTTCTCGGGGCAGGAACCGATGGACGACGCCAAGGTGCTGATAACGGGGCGCATTCGCGCGGGCTTGCCCGGCTCCCGGCCGTGCTCGCGTCGGCGTCGCTTGGGGCTGGCCACGGCGTGATGTCAGTGGTGACTCATAAGCTGGATTAGAAACCTGCGCTGTGCCGTCAGTTCCCTTCCTGTGACGTGGGCCTGAGGCAGTCGTCCGATTCGAACCTGAGGAGAACTATGCAGCTCGCCGACCATTTCAACGAGTTCCTGCGCACCACCGTGAATCTGGGCCAGGTGAAGCTCGACCTTCTCGATACTAGGGTGGAGGCGATCTACCGCGCCCTAAAAGCGGACGAGGAGATCGGCTCGCTGGTCCTGGGCAAGACCCCCCAGGGTTCCTGGGCGCATCGCACGATCATCGACCCTGTCGGCGGGTCGGAGTTCGATGCCGACGTGATGCTGCTGATGGCCGAGAATCCCGACTGGTCGAAGAACCCCAAGACATATGTCGAGGAGGTGTACGCGGCTCTGCACCGGCACAGCATCTACAAGAACATGCCACACTCGCGCAAGTGCCGGTGCGTGCGGTTGGTCTACAGCAACTCCATGCACGTGGACATCGTTCCCTACGTGGTTCTGACCGACGGCCGAGAGGTCATCGTCAACCGAGACGAGGACACCTGGGAGAACACCAATTCGCAGGGTTTCACCACTTGGATGCGCACTCAGGACCAAAGCGCGCAGGGGAATCTGCGCAAGGTCATCCGGTTGATGAAATTTCTGCGCGATCACAAGGGATCGTTCACCGGGACGCGGTCGGTGATCCTGACCACGCTGCTCGGCAATCAAGTATGCGAGTCCAAGAAGTTCGCCGATCCGGGCTACTACCGGGACGTGCCCACCGCGCTGTTGCACATCGTCAGCGACTTGGATACCTATCTCCAAGCTAATGTGATCAAGCCCTTGGTCGCTGACCCCTCCGGGTCAGGAGTCACCTTCGACCACCGTTGGGAACAGAGCACATACTCCTACTTCCGCGAACGCATCCACAAGCATGCCGCCGAGATACGTAACGCTTACGATGCCGAGGACAAGGACACAAGCCTGCGGCTGTGGCAGGACCTCTTCGGCCCTGCGTTCAAAGCCCCGGTGACAGCCACCAGCAGCGCCAAGTTCCCCGCGGCTGCCGCCGCCGTCACGGCTGTCTCGCGGCCCGGTCGTGCCGGGTGAGCGCCAAGAGGGGCCGGCCCACACCGACGGACTGGCAGAAACAAGCCCTGGCTGACCTGCGCGGGGCGGCGTCCGAGCAGCCGGACGTGCTGCGTGTGGTCGGTAATCCGACCCACGGTCAGAACCGTACGCTCCGAGTGACGCTGCGGCTTCATACCGGGACCCTGGCCACCGCTCACGGCGGCTTGGTTCTGCAGGAGCACGAAGAGTTCGTCCTGACCTTGCCTGCCTCACCGCTGTCCGCAACCACCGTCGATGTTGAGCACTGGAGATTCGCCGGCTACCCGCATGTCCTCCAAGGCCGCCAGTTGTGCATCTTCCTGGACCCCGCCCGCGAGTGGGATCCGGTGCGCGGGGGCATGCGGGCGTATCTGAGCCGACTGTGGTCCTGGCTGACGGACGCGGCAGCGGGCCAGTTCGATGCCTCGACGGCGATGTATCACGCCGTCGGCGGAGTGCTCCATCGCACGCCCGGCACCCCGACTCTGGTCATACGCACTCCCGTCCCCGACCAGCGGATCCAGACTGGCTACCTGATCGCGCGCACCGAGCACCGCCTGGATCTGGCCTACAGTCCGCCCCGGGAGGGCGAGGCAGTACGGGTACCAGTAGTCACCATTGCGGGGCCGCTGCCGCTCGGCGGCGGTACCACCTTCGCCCAAATGCTGACTTACATGGACAATCCTCCGTTTGACCACCTGCGGAGGGTCTCACCGCAGACAGTCGCCCAGTCTCCGGCGGTGTTGACGACGCTCGCGGCCAGCGCGGCCCGTAACCCCGGCGGCTCCCCGCAGTACCTGATCCTGGCCGTCCCGCACCCTGCGGGCGGCCCGTCCCATCTGTTGGGCGCGCGTCTTCCTGGGCCGACCGCGGACGCGCTGCGGCGCATGGTCCATGAGCAGGGTTCCGCGCTGAACATCGACGCATCCCGCGTCCGCTCGGACCTGCTGATCGAATGGTGTCCTGTGTCCGATGAACGGCCCGCCGTGACCACACGTCGCGACGACGGGGCCCCCATCGGGGGCTTCTTCGGCAAACACGTGCACGTCTGGGGCTGCGGCGGTCTTGGCTCCTGGATCGCCGAGTTCGTCGTTCGTGCCAGCGCCTCCCACGTAACTGTGTGCGACCCCGGAACCGTCACTGGCGGTTTACTGGCCCGGCAGAACTATGTTGAGACTGATGTCGGGGCCCTCAAAGCGCAGGCCCTGGCTCGTCGGCTACGACTAATCGACGACGCCGTCTCGATCCACGTCCACGACGGCGCACTGCCCGATGCTGCAGATTTGGCAGCTGCCGAAGTCATTATCGACGCTACCGTCAGCATTGCTGTGGGGCATACCTTGGAGCACATCGCAGCCAGCGAGGGCCCCCGTCCGGTCCTGGCTCAGGTAGCCACAGACACCCGCACCGGCACACTGGGGCTGCTGAACGTCTCCGCACCCGCCACCCTTCAGGGGCCTAACAGCATCGACGCTGCCGCCGGGAAGATCGTACTGGCCGACCCCTGCCTGGAGCTGTATCACCCACTGTGGCAGGAAACTCCGCATGGTGACGAACTTGTACCGACACGCGGCTGTTCGGTACCAACCTTCCACGGGTCATCGGCCGACCTTGCCGCTGTCGCCGGAACACTGACGTCCTTCCTGGGCATGCACCTGACCGCTCCCACCTCGGGCACTCATCTGGTCGCGCTACCCCACGCCGCCGGATCGCCCCATCACCGCTTCCTGCCCTTTAACAACACACCGCCCGTGCCCTGACCCGCCCACGTCTGCCAGAGCGGTTGCGCCGCCACCTAGGCGATCGCAGCAATTGGCTATCGGCGCGGCAGCGTATGCCAGCGCCTCAGGGAATCTCTAAGGCCCGTTGGTATCCGCTCGGCGTGCGCTCGTAGAGCACCAATGCCGGGTGCACCTGCCTGTCGCGCACCCGTCCCAGGCTGACTCCGGCCGAGAGCGGCACCGCAGACAGCACGTGTAGGCGCCGCACGTGCTTCGCGCTCGTCTCCAGATCCGCGAAAAGTGACCGCACCGCCTCCTGGAAATGTGTCAAGGAAGCACGATTGCGCAGCACGTCTGGCGCGGCGGCAACGCCGACAGGGCTGATGCGGTACCGCCGCAGTCCGGTGAGCTGGTGCGGGACTTCCTCGGGCTGGATCGTGCCTGAGAGGTTCAGCATGAGCACCGCGTCACGTGCGGGCCATTGGTCTACGTCGAGGTGGACCGTGAAGTCAGCCACCGGAGCCGTGGAAGACCAGGACCAAGACTCGTCCTGGCGGTGGCGCTGATAGACGTCTGTGGGCACGGTGTCGTCCAGACGGGATCCGAGATAGACAAGCAGTGGTAGCCGGGCGAAGCCGAAGACGCTTAAGTGCGCGACTTTGTCCCGGGCGATGCCGCGGTTGAGCTGATTATCGATGACTTCATCGATGACGGCGGTAGCTGCCCGATAGTAAGGCGAGCCTCCAGCCTCCTCGTCGGAGATGTCACGTAGGTCGATCGTCATCTCGCCGGCCACGTGGCGCAGGTCTATCTCGATGCCGTGCCGCTCATAGGACTCCAGAAATAGCGGGAACCGGTTCCCAGAGGTGATCACCGCGGTAGCAGCTGTCTGCCGGGTCAGCTCGACTTCCTGGCCACGCACCCGGCCCACCATCCGCAGCACTGTGGTCGCCCGGTCGTCGGCCAGCCCGGTGACATGCTCTATGCGGTCCTGGTGGGCGCGTTTGAGTGCGCGCAGCCGTTCCACGGTAAATATATCTAGGCTACCGGAAGCGTCGATCTCGTCGTGCTCGTCGGCGCATACCAGCATCAAGTTGTCAGCAGTTTCGCGCTCCACTAGGTCGTGTTCACCCCGCGGGGAGCCTGCGGTCTGTTGCTGGCCCACGATGTGCGCAAGTTCTCCCTGCCGCATGGCGCGCCCCGTCATCCCACCGCCGAGCAGGTACTTGTTGCAGATCGCGCATCTTCCACCACTACGCACCCATACCTCCAAGCGCACAGGCACCGGAATGGCTCGCCTCCCGCCACCCCACACAGCAGCCTTCCTCGCCATACTCTGATTCCCGTCTCGGAGACCCCCCGCCGGAACCATTGTGCGTTTCCATCCCCCCTTCCGTGGCTGAACCGCTTCGGAGCACGGTGCACGCCCTCCGCGAGGCTCTGCCCAACCGATACACCGAGGCGGCAGGAGTGCCGCTCGCCGCCAGCAGTGGCGGGCGGGATGTCAGTGCTCCGTGCGATGGTGATCGCACTTGGGCCACGGGGCGGTCACGGCTCAATGAGCACCGTCCCATTCGCTGGCATAACGCCGACAGCTAAGGGAAAACCGTGGCAATACTCTTCGGAACGCTACTCATCCGTCGTCTCACATCGTCGAGCGATGCACGGAGAACTGGGCCGGGAGTGCGGGTGTCCGGTCCACGCAGGGTGATGAACGATCCCCAGTCTTGCCCACCTCAGGCTCATGCAACTGTCAGCGAGCTCGAGGCCCCCTTGCCAAGCACTGAGTTTGACGAGCGAGTGGATCTGATTTTTCGGACTCCGAAGCGCGTGCGCGATCAGTTGCTCGCCAAGGGGTTGTGCGAACAGCAAGGTTGGGCGATCCGACCGGCTGGTGAGCAGGAGGATATCGGGCTGCCGGAGAGCCAGGCCGCGTACGTCGTAGAAGTGCGACTTCCGGGCTCGCGCCGGGGCGCCGAAACCGGCGCCCGCAAGCGGTTGTTGAAGGTTGTAGGCAAGCACGTACCCGTAACCATCGTGGGCGGATCTCTTGTCCGTGCCCAGGCATCCGAGCCGTTGGTGACCTGGCGTGTCATTCGAGAGTCCAGCTGGCAAAGCAGGCAGGGCCTCGCCTGGTTGGCTTCGTTGCGTTCCCAGTCAGGGCTTGCCGACGAGCAGCGCACCATCGGTGTCGCTCCATCCGTCGAAGAGGCAGAAGTCCTCGAGCGACTCGAGCTACAACGGCTCGGAGGCTTCGAGTTCGACAGGTCACGCCATGGAGTCCGAAAGAGCGTGGGGCCCATGGCCAACGAGACGGACGATGACAGGAACCCCTGGTGGAACGGCCGTCGAGGAGTAGGACTCCGCCTTGCCCTGGCATCCCTGCTCATGTTTTACGGCTGGCTTGCGTACGATCGCTCCGTGCTCGGCCGACTGGCCATGTTCGCGCCACTCACCGTCGCCGCTTGGTTCGTCGGTAACTGGTACATGAGCAATCAGCGTCGCCATTGGCTCCTGCGCTGGGCGGCCGGCACCCTGATCGTCATTGGCAGCGCGATGCCCGGATACACATGGCACCAACAGAACCCTTACGGTGTTGTCGCACAGAGCAGAAGCGTTCTACTCACACTCGCCTGTCTGGCACTGCTGTGGTACGTACCCCGGGGATGCTGGTTCGCCGTGCGCCAGACCTGGATTAGCAGGCACGCCGTCGGCCTGCTCACGGTGCTCGTCCTACCCCTGCCGTGGGTTCTGCCATTCGTCGGCTCGTTCTTGAAATTCCTTTACGTTGAGGATACTTTCGGAATCCCCGCAGACTCCGTCTCCACCCCCATCTATTGGACCGGCGCATCCGCACTTCTCCCCACGCTCGGCTGTTTCGGACTACTGCTGCCGCCTCTGGCCCTCTATGGCTGGGCTCGCCGCTTCCACTGGGCCTGGGAGAAGAGCATTGTGAGCGTCCTGTCCGCGGGTGCCGCCGTCATGCTCTTCGTCGCTGGAGGAGTTGAGTTTATGAGCCGGACCTCCGAAGCGGCTCATCGCGCCGCCCATGATGTAGTGCACGCGACCGCACCGGAATCCTATTTCGGAATCAAGGGCGAGCGGATGTGTGTACAGCCGCTCAAGGGCGAGCTCTCCGTGCACAATGGGCCGCTCCCCACCGATCATCCGCTGCTCGCTTTCAGCACGGATGGCGAGGTCCTCTACCTGTGGGACCCAATTCGCTCCTCTGAGCGTAGCGGACCTGATTCCGTGACGTCGGTGCAGTCGACGGAGGTCTCGACATACGCAGTGAGCGACGGCGAGCGCCGCTGCCCGGAGCGGACTTGAGGCATAACAAGCAGAACACGAGACACTCCAGGCGCTGATCTTGCCTCGACCCGATTCGACACAAAGCGGTCTGCCGTTTAGGGCGCATGAACCTTCATGTGGGCTGGAGTCCGGACGAAGCTTCACTGCTACAACGGAAAATGCGCTGGTCAGAGGACCGAAATTGCGTGCGCGATGCGTGAGCGGACGGCAGAGCACCAACCGTCACGAGCAGAATCAAACGACATACCGGATGGTGCTGACCAGCAAGGACAGCAGCATCCGGCACGTACGAGCACCCTCGATCAGGGATTCCGCCCCACTCCTAAAGCGGGTGTCGCAGGTTCGAATCCTGCCGGGGGCACAAGCGAAAAGACCCTCAGCCGATCACGGCTGAGGGTCTTTGACATCTACGGCCGACATCAACGGGGCAGGGCCGCTCAGGCTCGGGCACGCTTCTTGAGCAGCAACCGGCAACCGACGCGATGAGTCCGGTGGCGTGGACTCGGACTCATCGCATCCCGGACTGGATCAGTACCGGCAGGCCCGGCGCTGCGGGCACCCCCCGGTACCTCACCCGGTGGTCATCGGTGGGCTCCCACACCTGTCGGCACCCTGCGCAGTACCAGCGCCATCGGTCCGGCAGCTTCGGAGCGGTCGTGCTGGTGTCCTTCCACAGGGGGCGGTGTTCGCGGCAGTGCGGGCATTGCGGGGGGTTCAGCAGCATGGGAGTCTCTCCTCGGCCATCCCCCTCAGCCTCGCCGTTCGGCCGTGGTGCGTCCTGCGGACCCGCTGCCGCCACCCGTATGGGCTACGGGGGACGCGCCCGCCCCCACCATCCGCCGGCTGTGCCGCAGGAACGAGTACGTCTTGGTCCCGGCCTGCAGGAGGTTCGCACACGCAAGCGCCGCCCACAGGCCGGTCAAGCCGTACGTGTCGGCCACCGGAACCGCCAGCACGGCAAGTACCCCGAACCACAGCACCGTTGACACCAGGCTCGGGCCCGTCCGTCTGAGGCCGACCAGGGCGAAGCCCGCCACCGCCTGCAGTGCGTCCGCGACCACCACCGCGAGGACCAGGGGCAGCAGTTCCCTCACCTGGTGGCCGAGGGAGGGATCCGTCGTGAACAGGCCCACCACGGGAACACGCAGTGCCAGCAGCGCCGCTCCCAGCACCGTGACCGCACTCAGGGCCACCCGGGCCCCCGCCCCCACACTGCGGCGGATCCTCCTGAGATCCTGCCTCGACGCGTAGTCGGCGATCAGCGGGACCGTGGACTGGCCGACCGCGACCGCCGCGGTGAAGATGACGTTCACCAGCGACTCCGAGACGCCGTGCACGGCCGCCGCATCCGTACTGATCCGGGCCGCGGCGAACGTCAGCACCCCCAGGACCGAGAACTTCACCAGGACCGTGCCGCCCAGCGGGATACCCACCGCGGCCAGCCGCAGCACCCGCCGGGGGTCCGGACGGCCGGGCCGCAGCGGGCGCCCCGCGAGTACCGTCCTCCGGCGCAGGGCCAGTTGGTTGAGGCCGGTGCTGATCAGGCTGGAGGCGAGCATGGCCACGCCCGCTCCGGTCAGCCCCCGGCTCGGCAGCGGGCCCGGGCCGCCGACCAGCAGGATCGACAGCGTGACGGATACGGCGGTGCCCACCAGGCCGGAGCGCATCACCTGAGCGGAGTGGCCCAGTGCGACCAGGACCGAGGTCGCGGATCCGCCGACGGCGATCAGCAGCACACTTGCCGCCAGCAGCCAGGGCAGCGGGCCCAGTTGGTGGAGCACGGTCGGCTGTACGCCCCAGAGTCCGCCGATGAGCGGTACCGCGGCGACCACGGCCGCGCACACCCCGCCCACCGCGAACGCCAGCCACATCCCGCTCCGGACCAGGGGCAGCGGTTCGTCCGGGTCCTCACGGTGGGGCGTGATGAACGGCATCACCCCGCGCAGAGCGCCCGCCACGGTGGCGGTGGCGGGCCCGAAGACCGCCACCGCCACCGCGAACGCGGCCAGCGAGGCGGTCGCGTGCCGGCCCAGCAGTACCGTGTCGACGAGCGAACCCGCCGACGCGGCAAGGGTCGTCACATAGAGCGGGGCTGCGGTCCTCGCGATGGTCATGAACACGCTGCGGTCGTGGCTCACGTACGGGGATCCTGCCACTCAACGCGGCGGCAGGCAGCGGAACATCACCTCTGACCGGCCAACCAACCCGCCCACCAGTCGCGTCAACAATTCTGCGGGGGTCAAGACACCAATTCTGCGGGGTCAAGACATCTGGGCCGCCCCTGCCGTCGCGCCCCCGACCGCGTCAGTTCCGGCATCAGTTCCGGAGCCCGGGTGCGCACCCGCATCGTCGCTCAGACGCGCACCGGCCCCCGGCCGGTCAGTGCCGCCCGCGAGCCCCGCCGCCTCCCTGATCGCCTTCACCGCGCGCGCGATCCGCGCCGGCGACTCCCGGATCGAGCGGCTGAACTCCACATGCAGGAAAGGCAGTCCGGCGTCGGCGGCGGCCCTCCCCTGGACGTTCGTACGGCCTTCGAGCGAGCAGCGGCGCACCCAGACCCGGCAGACGTCGAAGCCCTGCCGGGACAGCGCTGCCGCCAGGCCTTCGCCCCAGGTGCGGCCGTGGTCGCCCCGGCCGGTGGAGACGATCACGTCGTAGTCGGGCTCCGTGGAGTTGGCGAAGCCGTGCACCTGGATGCCCGGCAGCCGGTGGGCGATCAGTTCGGCGCAGACCGCGTGGAAGACGGTGTCGCGGCGGTGGGCCACATCCGCCGCGCCGCCCTCGCCCGCCCTGCGGTTGGCGCCCGCCAGCACCAGCACCCCACCGGGCGTGGCACGCCAGGCCCCCACCCCCAATTTCTCGCTGTCGGCATCCGCGACCGGGTGCGGAACCTGCACGGACCACGTCGCCGCCGGCCGCAGCCGGTCGCCGGAAGCCCCGCCCACCCCGTCTGTCCGGTCCTGCGGCAGGTCCACGTACACCCGGCCCCACCCCCGGGTGGCCTCCCTGGCCCGGTCCGCGATCTCGGCGAAGGGGCGGCCGGTGGCCGTGTCGGTGAAGACGGAGAGGCCGAAGTCGACCTCGGCCAGGCGCCTCGCGGCCTCCGTACGGCGTCCGTCCAGATACAGGCCGACGCCGTCGGCGACCGCGTGGCGCTCCTGGGCGGTGGGCGGGCGGTAGGCGCTGCGGCGGATCGTCTGCCGGGTGAAGTCGTCGATCCGCGCGGCGAGGTCGACCCGCTCGCGGGGCCGGGCACGCTGCGGTCCGCCCTTTACGGAATCCCCTTCCCCGCTGGACGTGACGAGCACCACAGCCACCACTACCAACGCCGTGACCAGCGATATCGCGAAGATCACCGTTTTACCGGCCCAAGGACTCGTCATATTGAAGTAAAAATACACGGGTGACCCGACGCACTAACGTTCCCTTCACAACCCGCGCCGCAGCGACGGCCCTCCTCGCACTGACCGCCGTGGGGTGCTCGCTCCTGAACGGGGGCGGCGGTCCGGGCCAGTCGGGTACGGACGAATCGGGCAAGGGCGACGGGCCGTCGTTCACGGTGGCGGCGGCCGGGGACATTCTCATCCATCCGCCCCTGATCGAGCAGGCCCGCAAGGACGCCAGGGCCGAGGGCAAGCAGGGGCTCGACTTCTACCGGCTGATGGCCGGGGTGCAGCCCGTCATCTCCCGGGCCGATCTGGCGATCTGCCACTTCGAGCCGGTGGTGGGCAAGCCCAACGGCCCCTTCCGCAGCTTCCCGGACTTCCTGGTGCCCCCGCAGATCACCACCGCGGTCAAGAAGATCGGGTACGACACCTGCTCCACCGCCTCGAACCACACGCTCGACCACGGCGCTTCCGGTGTGAAGCGCACCCTCGACGCGCTCGACAAGGCCGGGCTGAAGCACACCGGTTCGGCACGCAGCAGCGCGGAGGCCGACAAGCCGCTGATCATGGACGTGAAGGGCGTCAAGGTCGCGCAGATCTCGTACGCCTTCGGGTTCAACGGGCGCGAGGTCCCGGCGGACAAGCCCTGGCTCGCCAACCAGACGGCCTTCGACAAGATCAAGAAGGCCGAGCAGCGCGCCCGTGCAGCCGGCGCCGATGTGGTGATCCTCAGCATCCACTGGGGCCGCGAGCACCACCCCGAGCCGAGTTCGGGGCAGATCGGGCTGGCCCGCCGGATCGCCCGTGAGACCGGTATCGATCTGGTCATCGGCCACCACGCCCATGCCGTCCAGCCGATGGAGAAGGTCGACGGGACCTGGATCGCGTACGGACTCGGCAATCAGGTCGCACGGCACGAGGTGCCGTCCGGGCTGACCGAGGAGGGCGTCATCGGCTGGTTCGAGTTCCAGAAGCGGGGCGGTGCGTGGAAGGTCCGGGCACGCTACGTACCGACGCTCGTCTCCATTCCGCCCGAGTCCGACGCCGCGAACCCGCCGGCCGCCGACGCGGTGCAGGACCACCGGCTCATCGACGTGGCGGCGGCACTGCGCGACGGCGGGAAGCTGACCGCCGAGGAAAAGGCCCGCTACCGGCTGGCGTTCGAGCGCACGGAGGGCACGATGCTCAACCGCGGTGCGGCTCAGGACGGGCTCAAGCCACTGGAGAGTCTGCCCGGCTGACCTGCGGTGCGGCCGATGAGGCCGGGGTCGTCGGATGAACGGGCGGGGGCGTCCGGGAGGCGTCCCGGTTACCGGAGTGACACCTCCGTACGACGGCCGGGTGGGCCGCCCCCGCGGTCGGCCCGGACCGGTTGCGTGGGCTGGGTCACACCTGACACTTTCCCTACAACCGTTCTTTATTCGAACGGGTCATGCATTTCCGCGACGGCGTTCCGATCACACACTGTCGCGATCACCTGCTGTCGCGATCAACGCCGTCCCGATCACCCTGCTGGCTCAAATTACCCGCCGCCTCGACCACACACGCCGGCTCACTCACCCGCTGTCCCGATCACACATGCCCGCCCACTCACCCGCTGTCCCGACCACCCGCTGTCTCGATCAGTGAAGTCCCAGAAAGGGAACGCTCATGGCCGCCACGCCCGTGAAGCGGCGACACAAGGTCCGCCGCCGGGCCGACATGTCGCTGCTGGGTGGCATACGACCGCCCATCGCGGTCCTCTCGGTCCTGCTGCTCTCCCTGGCCGGGATCACCGCCCTCAACCTCGGGCGTACGGTGCAGGATCCCGTCGCCAAGGCCGTGCTGACCTCGCAGCAGCAGTTCGCCGAGGACGGCGCCATCGCCCTGCGCGCGTCGATCGACGAGAGCTTCACCGACCTGGGCCGGACCGCGAGCCTCTTCAACGCCGGGGCGCCCGCGTCGCCCGACGCCGTGCTCGACAAGGTCAGCAGCGTCTACCAGAAGTGGACCGGCACGGCCGTCGTCCAGATCTCCTCCGGCAAACTGCTGGCCGCCCGCGGCGAGAACGTCCCCCTCACCGCCGTCGACACCGCCAAGCTCAGCGCCAAGGACGGGCTCAGTCCGCGCATGGTGCGGCTCGCCAACGGCGAGACCCGGCTGCTCTCCTTCGCCGTGCTGTCGTGGCCCGGCACCCCGCAGCAACTCCTCGTCGCATCGAGCAACTTGCGCTTCCCCGGTATCAGCCTGGGCCAGTTCCGCTCCATCGCCGTCATCGACACCGCCGCGGAGATCCTCTCCAGCGACGGCATCCCCGAGCCCGAGCAGGTCCGCACCGCCACCCAGCGCGCCGACGCCAAACGCGCCGGCAAGCAGCTCAGGAGCTTCGCGAAGACCGCATCGGTCAAGGTCCGCAGGAATCCCATCTCGGCCAGGGAGCCCGGCTCGGGCGGGTTCCCCGGTGTCAGCGGCAGTCTGGTGGGCGACGTCCACTCGGGCGACCGGAGCGTCGCCGGGTACGCCTCGCTCGCCGGGCCGCAGCCCGGTGAACCGACCGTCGCCACCGGTCTCGGCCTCAGCGTCGTGGCCATGGTCCCGGTCTCCGAGAACCCCACCGCCGTCGCCGGACCCCTCTTCGGCCTGATCGCGGCCGGCGCACTGGTCGTCATCGGGGCCCTCGCCGTCGCCCTGCTGCTCGGCACCGTCCAACGGCCGCTGATCCGGCTCTTCCTGGAGAGCCGCAGGCTGACCCGCGGCGACCTGACCCGCCCGGTCAACTCCCCCTCGTACGGGGAGGCCGCGAGGATCGGACACGCGCTGGAGCGGCTGCGCCGCCAACTGCTCGGCGAGCCGGCGGGGGCCACCGCTCCCCCCGAGCGCGGCCGGTTCGCCCGCATCGGCGGGTTCGGCAGCCGCGGGCTCATCCTGGTCTGCGGCGCACTGCTGCTCGTCTGGTGCGTGCCGATGCTGCTGCTCCTCAACCGCGCCGACGACACCGCCGTCGTACCGCAGCAGCTCGTCAACGACCAGCGCGAGCGCACCGACACCCTCACCGACCGGGTGCGCCGCGCCCTCAACGAGGGCCAGGCCGACCTGCTGTCGGTGGCCACGCTGATCGGCAGCGACACCTCACCCGCCGACATGCGCACCGTCCTGGAGCGCACCCGCCTGGAGCACGACCGCTACCAGTCGCTGTACGTCGTCGACCCGTCGGGGAAGGTCGTCGCCCACGCGGGCGACACCCCCCGCCGGCCGGTGAGCCGCGTCAAGGCGGGCCATCTCATCCGGGTGCTCAACCACTCGGGCAAGAAGCCGGTCATCGCCGGATACGCCGGTATCCCCAGCCGCAGCGGCGCCACCGTGATCGGCGAGTTCCGGATCGAGTTCCTGAACGCGCTGCTCAAGCGGCCCGGTCTCGGCGAGGTCCGGGTGGTCGACGCCGACCAGCGGATCATCGCGGGCAACACCGGATACCAGGCCTTCCACCGGCTCGCGGGCGAACGCCTCAGCACCCTCGTCGCGGGCACCAACCAGAAGACCGGTGTGAGCCCGCACCCCAGCGGCATCCTCTACCGGGACGGCGGCTCCGTGCAGATCGCGGCGGCCGCGCCCTTCGTCGGAGGCGGAGCGGCGAAGACCCTCGGCTGGACCGTGGTCAGCCAGCAGCCCGCCCGCTCCCTGGCCATCCCCGAGTACCGCAGGCAGAACCTGACCGTGCTCGGCGGGCTGCTCGGGATGGCCGCCGTCGCCGCCTGCCTCGGCTGGCTGCACATCATCGTCGTACGCCCGCTGCGGGCGCTCGCCGACCAGGCGGAGGCGCTCGCCGGCGGAGACCGCCGCACCGTCCTGTACCCGCGCCACCACGACGAGGTCGGCGCCGTCACCCGCTCCCTGGAGCTCGTACGCCAGCAGCTCCCGGCGCAGCCGAAGCGCGACGCCGTGCCCACGGCGCCGAGCGCACCCGCGGCGCCCGCGACCCACGCCGAAAGGACCTGACCGGCCGTGCTGTTCCTCTACACCGTGCTGGTGGTCTGCTGCGCGATCCTGCTGGTTGCGGGCATCGTCGAGCAGCGCCGCCACTTCGTCAACCTGGAGCGGATCCCCTCCCGGGTCCTGGTCAACGGCATCCGCGGCAAGTCCTCCATCACCCGGCTCTGCGCGGGCGCGCTGCGCGGCGGGGATCTGGTGACCGTCGCCAAGACCACCGGCACCGCCGCCCGGTTCATCCACCCCGACGCCACCGAGGAGCCGGTCTACCGGAAGTTCGGCCTGGCCAATGTGGTGGAGCAGATCGGCATCGTGCGCCGCGCCGCGTCCTACGATCCGCAGGCTCTGGTCATCGAGTGCATGGCGGTGATGCCCGCGCTCCAGGAGATCAACCAGTCCAAGCTGATCCGCTCCACGATCGGCGTGCTCTGCAACGTCCGCGAGGACCATCTGGCCGAGATGGGCCCGACCCTGGACGACGTGGCGCGCTCGCTCTGCCGCTCCATGCCGGAGGGCGGGATCTGTGTCACCGCCGAGGTCGACCGGTTCGCGATCCTCCAGGAGGAGGCCGACGCCCGGGACTGCGAGCTGGTCTACGCCGACCCGGAGACGGTCAGCGACGAGGAGCTGCGCGGCTTCAGCTGGTTCACGTTCAAGGAGAACGTGGCCATCGCGCTGAAGGTCGCCGAACTCCTCGGCGTGGAGCGGGAGACGGCGCTCAAGGGGATGTACGACGCCCCGCCGGACCCGGGTGTCCTCTCCGTCGAGCGCTATCTGACGCCCGACGGCAAGAAGCTCAGGTTCGCCAACGTCTTCGCGGCCAACGACCCCGAGTCGACGCTGATGAACGTCAACCAGCTGCTCGACCTGGGCGCCGTGCACCGCCCGCTGCACGTCGTCATCAACTGCCGCCCCGACCGCGTCGAGCGCAACGGCCAGATGGGCGAGATCATCCCCGATCTCCAGCCCGACAAGGTCTTCGTCATCGGCCACCCGGCGAAGAGCGCCATCGACGCGATACCGGCCGAGTGGCGCGACCGCGCGGTCGACCTCGGCGGCGACCGGCGTGACCCGGACGAGTTCATGGCGGCGCTGCTCGGGCAGCTCGGCCCCGACTCCTCGCTCATCGCCATCGGGAACATCCACGGCCAGGGCGAACTGCTCCTGGAGCACCTCGCCGAACTCCCGCCCGACGAGACCCCGGACGCGGAGCCGGCCGTACCGGAACAGCACGGTCCGCAGGACCCGGACCACCCCCGGCACGACGAGACTGCGGCGCTCCAGCAGTACCGGCCGCATCTGGACCCGTACGCGCCCTACCCGGAGGCGTACGAGAACCGGTATCAGCCGCACCACCAGTCGTACCAGCAGGACGAGCAACAGCCCCAGCCACGCGGCATGTTCGAACCGGCCGTGCACCCGGGCCGGGCGTACCCGGAGGGGTCCCATCCGGACCAGGCGTACCCGGACCAGGCGTACCCGGACCAGACGTACCCGGTCCCGTACCAGCCGCAGCACCCGCACCAGACGCACGACCCGTACCAGCAGAACCGGCAGAACAGCGCAGGAGACCCCCGTTGATCCCCACCGTCCTGACGCCCGAGATCGCCGCCATCGGTATCGCGCTCGGCCTGATGTTCTCCCTGGTCTGCTATCTGACGACCAACCTCTCCCCCGGCGGCATGATCACGCCCGGCTGGCTCGCGCTGACGCTCGTGGAGGATCTCCAGCGCGCCGCGATGGTCGTCGGGGTCACCGTCCTCACCTACGTCTCCGTGCTGCTGCTCCAGAAGGTCGTCATCCTCTACGGCAAGCGGCTCTTCTCCGCCGTGGTGCTGACCGGGGTGATCCTCCAGGCGACGGTGATGATCGTGCTCCAGGTGGAGTTCCCGCTGATGTACGCGAACCAGACGCTGGGCTTCATCGTTCCCGGCCTCATCGCCTACCAGCTGGTCCGCCAGCCCAAGGGGGCGACGCTGCTGGCCACCGGCTCGGTCTCGCTCCTCGCCTACGTCGTCCTGACCGCCGGCATCCTGCTCGGCGCCCTTCCGTCTGCCTGAGGTGATCCCATGACCGCTCCGCGTACCAAGCAGTCGAAGCGCGGCCGCAAGGTCCTGCACGCCACCGCCGTCGTCGCGCTGCTCGCGGGCAGCGCGTACTGCACAGTGGAGCTGCGCAAGGACGAGCAGGCCAAGGCGCCCGCCGTCCAGGCCGTCACCGACAAACCGGGGCTGCACACGGCGGGCGACTCGCTGAAGGCCGGGAAGACCTGGGAACGGCTCAACTCGCCCGCCCGCACGGTCCTGCGCGACACCGACGGCAAGGTGCTCGCCACCTTCACCGACGCGGCCCGCACCGCGACGCTCACCGGCCCTTCCCGCACGTTCGCCGAGCCCGCCAACACCAAGTCCCGGGTCGTCACCGAGAGCTGGGTGCGGCTGATGCCCGAGAAGTGGAAGAAGGGCGCCGAGAAGCAGCAGTGGTTCCAGGACTGGTTCAAGAAGTACTACGGCAGCGAGGAGGACGACCTCTTCGCGTTCGCCTTCCAGTACGTGGAAGGGGCGCCGGTCAAGAAGGACGACGAGGGCGTCCCGTACGCGGGGGACGCGAACTTCGGGCCGATCAACCCCGACGGCAGCGAGGGCAACGACCTGCGCCTCGAACAGTCTGACTTCTTCGACTACCTCGGCATCCCCTACACCTTCCGCAACGGTGTCACCCGCCAGCCGGAGAAACCGCGGTACCGGGCGATGGACTGCTCCGGGTTCATGCGGACGATCTTCGGCTACCGCGCGCGCTACCCGCTCGCCCCGCTGGACGGCCAGGGTGACGGCCTGCCCCGTACCGCGAACGGCATCGCCCGCTCCAAGCTGGGCGCCGACGTCATCCCGCTCAAGGGCATCACACCGGCCGACCGGCCGACCTCGATCGATGTCCTGCAACCCGGCGACCTGGTCTTCTTCAAGCTCGACCAGCGGACCGGGCAGCGGCTCGACCACGTCGGCATGTACATGGGCCACGACGCGGACGGCCACCTGATCTTCGTCTCCAGCCGGGAAGAGGTGAACGGCCCGACCATCGGCGACAAGGGCGGCACCTCCCGCCTCGACGGCAACGGGTACTACGCGGCGACGCTGCGCAGCGCGAAGCGGATCTGAGACCTGGTCCGGGGCGCCTGCCGGCGCCCCGGGTCACAGGGGTGGCCGGCCGGGTCAGGGATGCCCCGAGTCCGGGGTGCCCGGTGTCAGGTGCTGGCCCGGGCCGCCCGCGGGCAGGGTGTCCTGCAGTTCGTCCGGGCACGGTGTCCCGCGCGGCAGCCGGTAGGGCGAAGCCAGGTGGTAGACACCGGCCTTCGGGGCGAGCAGTTCCGTCCACTCGTCGCCGTCCGCGTCCTTCTCCGTCTTCACCAGGCAGCCGTGCGTGTTGGTGAAGACCTTCGGCTCACCCTCGGCACGCCCCTTGGACGCCTCCGTCTCCTGCGGCGGCTCGACGCTCTTGCCCTCGGCGTCGACCAGGCCCAGCCACGGCGAGTACGGGATCCGGATCAGCACCCGGCCCCGCTTCCGCACCCGGACGGTCAGCTCGCCCTCCTCCGCGCGCTGCACCGTGCCCGGCGGATCGGCCATCGGCGTCGGCCGGTCGACCGCGAACAGCTGCCAGTTCTGGTCGCCCCAGAGCCGCTTCAGATACGGCAGGCCGTCCTGGACGAGCTTCTCCTCCTGGCCGGCCCCGGTGTCCGGCGTGCCCGTGGGCAGGACGACGTACCGCACCGCCCAGCGGGACAGCCAGGCCCGGTAATTGACGGAGTCGAGCGTGTCGTCGTAGAAGAGCGGGTTGCGCTCCATGTCGGCCTGGCGGTTCCAGCCGCGGGCGAGATTGACGTACGGGGAGAGCGCGGACGCCTCCCGGTGGCTCTTGGCCGGGACGACCTCGACCCGGCCCTTGTCCGCGCCGTGCTTCTGGAGTTCGTTGACCAGCGGGGCGAGTTCGCGGGTCCAGGAGGCGGCGGGGGCGGTGCGCACCACGTCGTCGACGCCCTTGAAGCCGATCCACACATTGAGCCCGACGAACGCGATCACCACCGCGTACCACTTGCGTGACTTCGGCACCGTGTACGGCAGCGCCGCGAGCAGCACCACCCCGGCGAAGACCATCGGCAGGCGGGAGACGTTCGAGCCGATCTGCGAGTTGATCAGCCATGTCAGGATGACGCCCAGCGCGTAGACGGCCGCGCCCGTCCGGACCGTCCGCCACTCCTTGGGGACCAGGAAGAGGATGAACACGCCGTACAGGAAGGGCAGCGAAGCCGTGCCCACCGACATCGGCTGGGTGCCGGAGAACGGGAACAGCCAGGCGGACAGCGCGACGACGGCGACCGGGGCGAGCCCCAGCGCATAGGCTCCGGGCCGCCGCTTGTTGAGGAACAGCGCTGCGGCGATCACGCCCAGGAAGAGCCCGGCCACCGGGCTGCTCGCGGTCGCGATCCCGGCGAGCGGGGCGGCGACCCAGGCTTTCGCCCAGCGGCGCTCGCGCCACCGGCGCGGCCAGCAGAAGACAGCGGCCACCGCGCCCACCGCGAACATCGTGCCGAGGCCGAACGTGACCCGCCCGGACAGCGCGTTGCAGAGGAACGCGAAGTCGGCGGCGAGCGCACACAGCAGCGGATTGCGGACGGCACGCAGCCGGACGAGGATCAGCGCGGTCAGCGCGGCCGAGACCGTCCCGGCGATCATCATCGTCGTACGGACCCCGAGCACGGACATCAGATACGGCGAGACCACGCTGTACGAGACGGGGTGCATCCCGCCGTACCAGGCGAGGTTGTACGCGGACGCCGGGTGGCGGCCGACGAACTCGGCCCAGGCGTCCTGCGCCGCGAGGTCGCCGCCACTGTTGGCGAAGAAGAAGAACCAGAGGATGTGCGCGACGGCGGCCACGGCGGTCGCGGTGACGACGGGGTGGGCGGCCAGCCACGACCACGGCATCCGGTCCGAGGGGCGCTGCCCCGGCCCGTCACCCCGTGAGAGCAGGCCGGTACGGCCCCCGTCACGGGGGCTTTCTCTGCCTTCTTCACGTATCGGGTCTGCAGTGGTCACCAAGGCTCGCTCTCCTGCGAAGGAGGACGCAGTCCCCGCGCCCAGAGTTGCCCAGCGACGCTAACACGTACGAAACGGGCTGCCCCCGCCGGTCGTGAAGGCCGGCGGGGGCAGCCCTGGGTGCTCACTCGGGCGCCCGGCCGGGCGCCCCGGCCGGAGGCTCAGCCGACGCGGGTCAGCTTCGCGCCGAAGCCGGGCTCGGGGAGGTCCTTCTGGAGCGCGACCGGTGCGGTCACCTTGCCGGGACCTGAGCCGACTGTCAGCTGGCCGACGACCGTTCCGGCCTTCGCCGTGTGCGGGATCGTGCTGCTGCCGGAGCCGATCTTGATGTCGACCTTCAGACCGGCCCAGCCGGCCGCCTCGAAGTCCTTGGTGGCGACGACCGGGGTCTGTCCGCCGAGCCCGTCGTCCACGTACCCGACGACCTGTCCCTTCTTGACCACGTTCCGCGACGTCAGCGCGGACTGCGTGGCCAGGAGCGCCGTCTTGCTCACCGCGTTCACCGTGTCGATGATCGGCGTCTTGTGCTGCGAGAGGATGGCTCCGACGATGTACTGCGTCGTGCCGCCGACCTGCTGCTTCGCGGCGAAGAGCAGGCTGGCGCCGGCGTTGGTGGTGGAACCGGTCTTGATGCCGAGCGTGTTGTTGTAGGGGACCAGCCGGTTGAAGTTGTTCCAGGTCTTGCCCGACGGGTCGGTCCAGCTCGGCAGCTTGGTGATGTCCATCAGCGCCGTCATCTTCACGAGCTCCTGGCCCAGCTTCACCTGGTCGGCGGCTGTGCTGACCGTGGAGGCGGTCAGCCCCGAGGGGTCGGTGTACTTCGTCTGCGTCATCCCGAGCTTCTTGGCGGTGTCGTTCATCTTCTTCACGAACGCCGCTTCCGAGCCCGCGTCCCAGCGGGCGAGCAGCCGCGCGACGTTGTTCGCCGACGGGATCATGATCGCGCTGAGCGCGTCCTTCTCGGAGAGGACGTCGCCCTTCTTGATGGTGTTGAGGGTCGACTCGTTGTCGCTCTTGTCGTAGTGGCCTTCCTTCTCCGCTGTGGCGTCGACGGGAATGGAGGCACCCTTCGCACCGGGCTTCATGGGGTGGGCCTGCATGATCAGGTACGCGGTCATCGACTTGGCCATGCTCGCGATCGGCACGGGCTTCTCGGCCCCGAAGCTGTCCACGGCGCCGAGCCCGGCCACCGAGATCTGCCCCTGGCCCTCGTTCGGCCAGGGCAGCGAGACCTTGGACCCGCCGAAGGAGTAGGACGGTGCTGCGGTCAGGGTCAGGCTCGGGTCAGGGAGCGGCCGGAAAGCCTGTACGGCTGCAAAGATGATCACCAGCAGGGCGACCAGCGGCGTCCAGATCTTCAAGCGCCTGACGACCGTGCGCGTCGGTGTCTCCGCCGGAGTCGGCCTGTTGGTCAGCTCGGCGAGGAGGTCGAGCGGCGGCTTGGGAGGCAGTGGCACCTGCCGGGTCGGCTCGACGATGGGCGGCTGCGCGGCGCCGACCGCGCCGGTCGCGGCCGGAACCTCGGCCGGAGGCCTGGCGGGCGACGGGACCGGCGCGGGCTTCGGCTTCCTCCGCTCACCGGGTACGTCGTCGGGCCGCAGCGGCACGAAGGTGCTGCGCTTCAGCGTGGTGGTGGGCTGGTCGACCACCGGGCGGGACGGGACGCGGAAGATACCGGTGGGCTGATCGACCGGCTCGTCGTCGGCCTCCGGGTCGCCCTTCGGCGCGTTCTTCTTCTCGGACTTCCCGTCGGCCTCCGGGGCGTCCTTCTCACCGGCCTCCGGGGCGTCCTTCTTGCCTGACTTCTCCTCGGCCTTCGGCTCGCCCTTGTGGGCGACCTTTGCGTCTGCGACGTCTTCCTTGGGTTCCGCCTTGGGTTCCGCCTTCGCGTCCGGCTTCGCGTCCGGCTTCGCGTCCGGCAGGCCCGCTTCGTCGGCGCCGGAGTCCGCCCCGGCCTTGGGCTCGGCCTTGAGCCCCGCCTTGGGCTCGGCCTTGAGCCCCGCCTTGGGCTCGGTCTTGGCGGCGTCACCCTCCGGTGCGTCGCCAGAGGCCGCGTCGGCGCCCGCCTCAGCAGGGCCGTCCGCACCGCCCGAAGCGTCCGTGTGCGCCTCCGAGCCCTCCGGAGCGCTCTTGGATGCGCCGGGGGCGGATGCGGCGTCGGCAGCGCCCTGAGCGCCCTCGCCCGCAGTCAGCGTGCCCGGCTCCGCGCCGTCCTTGCCCGTCTCGCCGTCCTCGTCGCCCGCTTCGGGCGTGTCGGCAGGAGTTCCGGGCATCACGCGGGTCTCGGAGGCGTCCGGAGTGCCGTCCTCGCCGGAGGCACCCGACTCCCCCGAGGACCCAGGCGTACCGGAGGCATCAGCCGCACCAGCCGTGTCCGGATCTCCCGGCCCTCCGGACGGGTCGTCCGCGCCCGCGACCCAGGCCGCCACCGCCTCACGCAGCCGGGCGTCGCCCGACTGCGAGCCGGACACCGCACCTGCTTCCGGATCCGGCACCGAGCGGAAGACCGCAAGCCTCGGATCGCCCGTACCGGGAGTCGTCCCCTCTGACGACTTCCGCTGCTCCGACCTGTCGGGGGACTCGCCCGCCACCGATGCCTCCTGGATACGCCGCGCGGGTTTTCCCGCCTGTCCGAACCATCTACCAGTGTCCTGTGTGGGCGCTTAACCGCTGCACCGCGCAAGAACGACATACATCTAGATTCCAGTACAAAACACCCAGGCACTCTCGACAGACCAATGTGAGAGGGGTCACCCTGTCACTCATCCACGCGGGGAGGCATGGATGGGCAGGAGCCGCAGAACGATTCCGGAAGAGCTTCTACTGCTCGCTCTGGACCCGACCACGGGTACCACAGCGCAGCCGCAGTCGCTCGACCTCGGCCTGGCCGGAGCCCAGCTAGTGGAGCTGGCTCTGGCAGGACGGATAGCCCCGGACGGGGATCGTATCGCCGTGGTGATGGCACGGCCGACAGGAGATCCGACACTGGACTCCGCACTGGAACTGCTGCGCAGGCGCGGCAGCCCGGTCCGGGCAGTCCACTGGATCGGCGGGCCCCGGCTGGGGCTCCGCCAGATTTACCTCGCTCATCTGGAGCGGTGCGGCATGGTTCATGCCGTGGCGGGCCAGATGTGCGGAGTGCTGCCGACGACTCGCTACCAGGCGACGGAGACAGCGATCAGCCGGGACATCAGAGCCCGGCTGGACAGTGCGATCCGCACCGGCGTACCGCCGGACCCGCGGACCGCGGCGCTCGCCGCGCTCGCTCACGCAGTGGGGCTCGGCAAGCACCTCTACCCCGGCAACGAGGGGCGTTCATCACGCTCCCGCCTCCGGGACCTGATCAGACACGACCCCATGGGCGGTCTCGTGGCCCACGCGGTCATGGACGTCCAGAACGGTGCGGCGGCACAGCCGCGCCGTGCCGCACCGGCACCGGGCAACGCCGCGCCGATGCAGTCGCACCACGGGTCCATGGCCCGCGTGGCGGCGCACTGAGCCCAGCCGCACCGGGTGAGCTCGACCGCAGTACGAGCACCAGAGCCACCGCGCCGATGTCCCCCAAGACCCGGTTCGGGAGCCGCAACACGAGCGCGCGGGGCCGGCACGTCGCCGGCCCCGCGCGCTCACTCTCTGGCCATTTCCCAGCGCAGCGCGTCGCATTGATGGCAATCTGCTGAGAAGTAAGACCTACCGGCACGTCGCGGTGGGGCTCAGTACGTCAAGCCGGAGGTGCAGTTCCGTGGCGTCCAACGTCAATCCCACTGTCAGGCGGCGCCGACTCGGCCAGGAGCTGCGCAGGCTCCGTGAAGTCAAGGGCATGACGGCCGAGGAGGTCGCCGAGCGCCTGCTCGTGTCCCAGTCGAAGATCAGTCGCCTGGAGAACGGCCGCCGTTCCATCAGCCAGCGCGATGTCCGCGACCTCTGCGGTGTGTACGAGGTCGAGGACGTCCGGATCGTCGACTCGCTGATGCAGATGGCCAAGGACTCCCGCCAGCAGGGCTGGTGGCACGCCTTCGGCGACATCCCGTACAGCGTCTACATCGGCCTGGAGACCGACGCGGCCAGCCTGCGCGTGTACGACCCGCAGGTCGTCCCGGGCCTGCTCCAGACCCGGCAGTACGCGGAGGCCCTGATCGCGGGTGCGCTGCCGGAGACCGCGGTGTCCGACATCGAGAAGCGGGTCCAGGTCCGGCTGCGCCGCCAGGAGCGGGTCAGCGCCGACGAGTCCCCGCTGCGGCTCTGGGTCGTGATCGACGAATCGGCCCTGCGCCGGGTCATCGGCGACGAGCAGCTGATGATCGCCCAGCTGGAACACCTCGTCGAGCTGTCCCAGCTCCCCCATGTCACCGTGCAGGTGCTGCCGTTCGCCGTCGGCGCGCATCCCGGCATCAACGGGCAGTACGCCATTCTGGAATTCCCGGACGCGGCGGACTCCAGCGTGGTCTACATCGAGGGCGTCACCAGTGACCTCTATCTGGAGAAGGCGCACGATGTGCAGAAGTACAGCGTGATGTACGAGCACCTGCGCGCACAGGCTCTCAACGTGGACCAGACGCGGCAGTTCATCATGGATATCGCAAAGGGTTACGCGCGCTGAATCGCCGAGTATGTCCGATTCCCGGAGTCAGGGTCGGCACGGTACACCCCAGCCGCACAGGAGCGGAAGGCTGAGGCGTCATAAGCATCCGGTCGAGTGAACGGCCGTCTCGGACGGCGGAGTTCGCTAGTAGCGTCGATCACGCCACCGAGAACGTTGGCGCAACGACCACTGCTTACCGGAGCAAACATGGCAATTCAGCAGGGCGCGACCGAGACCTGGACCAAGTCCTCTTATTCCACGGGAAACGGTGCATGTGTCGAGGTCAAGTCACCGCTTACGCAGGCCATCGCCGTACGGGACTCAAAAGTCGCCGACGGCCCGTCGATCACCTTTGTTCCCGCTTCCTGGAACAGCTTCGTGAACGAAGTGGGCCAGAGCGCGTCCACTCTCGACTGACCCCGACCCCGATGACCAACCCGACCGTGGACAAGAGCCCTCTCGACTGGATCGCCGTCCCGGCCGAGGGGGCTCACCCTTGAACAGCCGCCGCACACATCCCGGTCAGCGCAGCTGGTCGACGTAGCGGTCAGTGCCCGGCACGGTCGGGATGAAGGGTGCCACCAGCTCCACCCGCCCCAAGCCGCGCTCGACCAGGTCCCCGTCGAGCCCGGTGAAGCAGCGTTCCCAGACCTCCCTCGGGTCGGTCTCCAGGAACCAGAGCAGTGTGAGCCGGGTATCCACCCCCTCCACCTGCTTCACGTACGCCATCCGGTCGCTCGGCAGCGGCGTCGGCCGGAAGACCGTCACCATCGCCGCCGGGCCGCCCGCGAGCCGTTTCGGCAGCCGCTTGCCCCGCAGCCACTCCAGCAACTCGGCCCGCTGCTCGGGCCCTTCGGTGTCGATGACCTCGACGACCAGACCGGCGTACGGATGGTCGAGCGCGTGGAAGTCGCGCGGTCCGGCGGCGCCGTCCCGGTAGACCGTCGCCTCGTGGTCCTGGAACGCGGTGAAGACGTGCGTACGGTCCTGATAGACCCGGCCGTCCCGGTTCAGCCGCTTGTTGATGCCCACGGTCCACTTCATGTGCTCGTCGTAGCGGCCCTCGGTCACCCAGTACGTCGTGAGGTAGCAACCGGCCGTCACCGGCTGGGCGACCGCCGACTTCTCCGGGTAGCGAAGCTGCTGGAGTTCACGGGTGGCGACCCAGCGGCGGCCCGAGTAGATCCAGGGCATGGCCATGGCGCCGGCGTAGAAGTGGTCGTCCTCGTACCACCGGTTGTACGCGAACTCGTGGCCCGGATGGGGCTCCACCATGGTGATCAGGGCATGGCCGGGCCGCACCCCGTACGGCCCGGCCGACGCCAGCTCGCCGTACAGCTCGGCCCGCGTACCGCCGTCCGCACTCCCACGGCCGGCCGCCCCGCCGTCCGCCTTCCCGCTGCCCGTACCCCCGGCGCCCGTACCCCCGCTGCGTGGTTCCTCGCTCATCCGCACCCCATCCTTCCTCTTCCCTACACCGCCGGACGGAACTACTCTGACGCTCCGTCAGACAATCTGCCAGAGCCCGGAGGGCCCCACCATGGAAAGCCGCCCCGCGGAGTCCCGGTCCACCGCAGCGCCGGACGCGCCCCTCACGGGAAAGACCGTCGTCGTGTCCGGCGTCGGGGCCGGGCTGGGCCACCAGGTGGCCGCCGCCGTCGTGCGGGACGGGGGGAACGCCGTACTCGGCGCGCGCACCGGGGCGAACCTCGTGGAGTCCGCCGCCGAGATCGACCCCGCGGGCAGCCGGACCGCGCACCTGCCCACGGACATCGGCGACGAGTCGCAGTGCGACGCGCTCGCCGCGCTGGCGGTCGAGCGGTTCGGCGGGATCGACGCGGTGGTCCATGTCGCCGCCTGGGACAGCTACTTCGGCGGGCTCCAGGACGCCGACTTCGCCACCTGGCAGAGCGTGATCGACGTCAACCTGCTCGGTACCCTGCGGATGACGCGGGCCTGCCTGCCCGGACTCAAACAGCGGGGCGGGGCGGTCGTCATCGTCGGGACACAGTCGTCGGTGGCCGCCCCGTCAGAAGTGCACCAGGCGGCATACGCGGCGTCGAAGGGCGCACTCACCTCGGCCATGTACTCCATGGCGCGCGAGCTGGGGCCGCACCGGATCCGGGTGAACACCGTGCTGCCCGGCTGGATGTGGGGGCCGCCGGTACAGGCGTTCGTCCAGTTCACCGCGCACACCGAGGGCGTCCCCAAGGCGGAGGTGCTCAGCCGGCTGACCGGCCGGATGGCGCTGCCCGAACTGGCGACGGACGGCGACGTGGCGGACGCCGCGATCTTCCTCGCATCCGACCGCGCGCGGGCCATCACCGGCCAGTCCCTGCTGGTCAACGCCGGTGAACTGATGCGCTGAACACGTCAGTCGAGCCTCCTCTTCTCGACCGCACGGGACCCGCATCCCGTGCGGTCCTGCCGTTCTGCCTCCGGTTGGCTGCCGCTGGCGAAGTGCCCGCTCATGGTGTGGCCCCCGTCACTCCGAGAGCAACGGGTCCGAAGGTCAAGAGGACGTAAAATCGTTCTGCTTACTGATCTGCGTTCATATCTGTGATCGCTGAAACCCTTGACCGGCCCTTGGCACAGAGGGTTCAATCCGTGAAGCCCCCGGTCCCGCACGGGGGCGCCGCCCGATCGACGTACTGGCGAAGCGTTTCCCGTTCATCGAGGTTCCATCGCGGTTCATCGAGATGAACTCAGTACAGGCGGACCCCTGGAGGGGGCACATGAACAGTCTCGACTGGACCGTGCTCATCGGTTACTTCGGCGTGATGATCGCGATCGGCTTCTGGTCCCACAAGCGGGTCGACGACGTGAGCGACTTCTTCACCGCCGGCGGCAGAATGCCGTGGTGGCTGTCGGGCATCTCCCACCACATGTCCGGCTACAGCGCGGTGATGTTCACCGGGTACGCCGGAATCTCGTACCAGTACGGACTCACGTCCATGGTCACCTGGTCGCTCCCGATCGCCATCGGTATCGGGATCGGCGCGAAGCTCTTCGCACCCCGGCTGAACCGGCTGCGCTCCCGGCTGCACGTGGCCTCACCGCTCGAATACCTCAAGGACCGCTACAACCTCCCGACCCAGCAGGCGCTGGCCTGGTCCGGGCTGCTGCTGAAGATCGTGGACGTCGGTGCCAAGTGGGCGGCCATCTCCACCCTGCTCTCCGTCTTCACCGGCATCACCATCACCCAGGGCATCTTCATCACCGGCGTGATCACCGCCGTCTACTGCACCGTCGGCGGCCTGTGGGCCGACGCGCTCACCGAACTGGGGCAGTTCATCATCCAGTTGATCGCCGGTGTCGCGATGCTGGTCGCCGCCATGGGCAAGCTCGGCGGCTTCAGCGCCCTGTGGACGATCTGGGACAAGCTCCCGAGCGGCCACGCGGACCCGACGGCCGGCCCGTACACGATGACCTTCCTGCTGGCGTACCTCTTCATCAAGACCTTCGAGTACAACGGCGGCATGTGGAACCAGGCCCAGCGCTACATGGCCACCGACTCCCCACGCTCCGCGACCCGTTCGGCCACGCTCTCCTCACTCCTCTGGCTGGTCTGGCCCGCCGTCCTCTTCTTCCCCATGTGGTGCGCGCCGCTGCTGGTGCACGCGCAGAAGCCGGACGCGTCGGACGCGTACGCCCTGATGACCGAGTCGCTGCTGCCGCACGGGCTGCTCGGCCTGGTCGTCGTCGGCTTCTTCTCGCACACGATGGCCATGTGCTCGTCGGACGCGAACGCCATCTCCGCCGTCTTCACCCGGGACATCGCCCCGGCGATGTCCCGGTCCGCGCGCGAGTGGAGCAGCCGTACGGGGCTGCTGGCCGCGCGGATCTCGACGCTCGGCTTCCTCGCCCTGTCCATGGCGCTGGCGACCCAGATCAACTCGCCGACGTTCAAGGACATCATCTCGGTGGTCATCAAGTGGGTGGCCGGTCTGATGGGGCCGATCGCGATCCCGTTCATGCTCGGCCTGCTGCGCTCGTTCCGTAAGTCCGGGCCGACGGCGGCGCTGGTCAGCTGGGCCGCCGGGCTGCTCGCGTTCTACTTCACGAACTACCACCTGGACGGCTCGGCCAACGCGGATGTCGCCCTGGAGTGGCAGGTGTCGCTGCCGCTGGCGGTGTCGCTGGTGCTCTACATCCTCATCGGCTTCGTCAAGCCGGAGGACACACCCGAGCGGGACGCGATCATCGCGAAGGTCAACCTGGACGGCGACGGACCCGGCGGGGCGGCTGCGGCGACCGTACCGGCGCAGGGCGGCGCGGACGGGGCGAAGGTGCCGGGGCGCGAGGGCGCGGACGGCTGACACGTACGGGGGCCCGTCCCGGGGGGGGGCGTGCGCAGCCGTGGGGTCCGTCCCGGAGGGGGCGGGCCCCGCCGCGCTCTCCGGCCGGTCAGCCCCTCGGGTAGCGGGTCAGCCAGGCCGGGGTGGTGAGCGCCGGGCTGTGCAGCGCCGGGCCCTGGGTCATCTCCATGGAGAAGTCGTCGGCGAGCTGGAGCATGGTCGGGCGCCCCTCCAGCTCCGCCAGCCAGCCCGGCGGCAGTGCGGTCTCGCCGTGCAGGGCGCCCAGCAGGCCGCCGCAGATGGCGCCGGTGGCCTGGGACGGTCCGCTGTGGTTCACGGCGAGGCGCAGCCCGTGGCGTACGTCCTCGCCGACCAGGGCGCAGTACACCCCGATCGCGAGTGCGTCCTCGGCCAGTTCGCCGTCGCCCAGCGACTCGACCCGGGTCGGGCTGGGCATCCCCTGGCGTACGGCGCCGAGCGCGTGCTGAAGGGCGTCGGTGACCGGCTGGTGGCCGGGGCGCGGAGTCAGCTGCCCCAGCGCGTGCTGCACCGCCGCGTCCAGGCTCTCGCCGCGCGCGAGCCCGTGCACGATGACGGCGTGCGCCCCGGCGCTGAGGTAGCCGGTGGGGTGGCCGTGGGTCTGCGCGGCGCATTCGACGGCCAGTTGGAAGACAAGAGCCGGCTCCCAGCCGACGAGCAGCCCGAAGGGCGCGGAACGGCTGACGGCCGACGCGTCGCGCGCCTCCGGGTTCCGGGGCTTGTCCAGAGTGCCCATCACCTCGTCGCCGAACCCCGCGAGACAGCTCCGCGCGGGGTCGCGGCGCGTGTACAGCCACTCCTCGCAGGCCAGCCATCCGTTGTCCTTGCGGCGCTCGTCCGGGCCCCAGTCGCGCTGGGTCGCCGCCCACCGCAGATGGGCCCGGTACACGTCGGTCGGCGGATGCCAGGCGCCCGTGTCCCGCCGGACCTGGGCGCGTATCAGACCGTCGACGGTGAAGAGCGAGAGCTGGGTCGCGGCCGTGACCGCCCCGCGCCTGCCGTACACGGCGACGAAGTCGGTGAGGCCCCCGGCGCCATGGGTCTCGCGTATCGCGTCGAGCCCGTGCCCCGCGACACCCGCCCCGAGCGCATCGCCGAGCGCACCTCCCAGCAGGCATCCGCGCACCCGGCTGCGGAAGTCCTGCTGCTCGGTGCGGCCCCAGAGGGGAGTGGTTGATGCGCTCATGGCGAAGCACTCTAATCGACCGCGATCGACCGTTTAAGAGCGCGATCCGGGCGGCGTTGACCGGCTGTCCGCGAGCCGGTGCGGGACGCCGTAACCAGGCGTCATCGGTGGGCCGACCGCCCGATCGCGTACTGCGTGCCGACCGCCGTGAGCACCGCGTCGGCCAGCTCGCCGGCGGTCCGGCCGCTGCCCGCGTCGATACGGTCGAGACCCAGCCTGTCGGCGTCCTCCAGCATGAGCGCCTGGTAGCGGACCCCGCGGGCCAGGAACCGGTCCATCAGGAGCCGTTCGTGGTCCGCCGCTTCCCGGTAGCGGCCGGCCTTCCGCACCCGGCCGCGGATGACGGCTTCACTCGCGGTCAGCCACACGGCGGCCGTACGGGGAACGGTCAGGCCGGCGACCCGCGCGGGCCGCAGCGCCGACCCCTCCAGCACCAGACCCCCTCCCGCGCGGTGCCCGGCCGCGTGCTCCGTGATCAGCTCCCGGATCCGGGGCCAGAGCCGTTCATAGTGCTCGGTGACGGACGAGATCAACTGGTCGACGGTGTGCGACGCGTAATGCTCGGCGACATGTTCCGGCACCTCCCGCTCCGGCGTCCGCCAGGGCCGCCCGGGATGCCGTGCCAGCCCATCGGTCGACAGGTATCCGAACCCGAGCCTGTCCGCGACCACTTGGGCGACGGTCGACTTCCCGACGTTCGACGTCCCGCCGATCAACACCACCCGTACATCTCGCATGGCAGCGACCCTAGGGGCTTTCATCCGGACAGCAGGCGAGGCGGGTTGAGGAGGGCATGCCACCGGTTGCGGTCAAGATCCGCCGGGTTACGGGTCTGTCCCAGCGGCCGGTGGCCGCTCACAGATGCGGAACGGTGGTGGGAACCGCCCTGCTGACGAGGCGACGGCGAGTCCGGGCACGGTGCCGCCCGGTGGTGGTGGGCGTGGTGCCTGGCTGTGCGTGTAACGGGAATGTCCTAGGAGGCGGCTGTGCGGAACGATTCGCCGGGCCGGGGCAATCCCAGTGTGCAGAAACGCCCGCTCGTACCGACCCGTACCGAGCAGCCGGCACTGCCCACCGATACTGAGGAAGAAACGATGCGCGTTCACAAGCTCACCTTCGCGGCCCTGGCCATAGCCGCGGGTCTCTCGCTCACGGCCTGCCAGAACGACGACGGCGGCGCGGCAGCGAGCGACTCGTCGTCCGGGTCCGCCGCGTCCACCGAGTCCGCCGCGTCCTCGTCGGGTACCGGTTCGGGCTCGGGCAGTTCGGATCAGGCGGGCGGGAAGGACTCCACCGGTACGAAGTCCGGCGGGTCGGGCTCCAGCGGGACGGGTACGGCTGCCGGGTCCGGCTCCAGCGCGGGCGGCAAGGGCGGCAAGTGCCGCACCGACGACCTGAAGATCACGGCGACGGACAACACCATCGGGGGCGACGCCGACGCCACCGTCGTGGTGGAGCTGACGAACACCAGCGGCCGGGACTGCGCGATTTCCGGGTACGCGGGCGTCGACCTGAAGACCACCTACGGGCCGCTGTCCGCGAAGCGCACCGGCCAGGAGACCATCTCGACCGTCCTCAAGAACGGGAAGGCGATCGACTTCCCCATCAACTACCCGTTCAACAAGACGGGCGGCTCCGGCATCCGCATCACGGGACTGGTGGTGACCCCGCCGGACGAGACGAAGTCGGTCACGCTCAACTGGCCGGGCGAGCGCACGCTGCCCGTCACGGACGGCAGCGGCTCCCCCGTGAAGATCGGCCCGCTCGGAAGCGCGGGTCAGGGCGGCGCGTCCTGAGGACTACGTGCTGAGAACGTGAGTGCAGTTCGCCCGCTGACCTGGTGCGACCACGGGGGACAGCGGGCGGCAGCGGCCCGGGGCCACACGATGCGACCACCTCGCGGTCCGCCTCCACACCACTGTCCTGGCGGAGCCTTCCGGGGGGGCAGGCGGGCGCCGGGACCGTGCTACTCCTCATCCCCGTCCCCGCAGCCGCCGCCCTCGATCCGTTCACCCCTGCTGTACGCGACACGGAGCACGTCCCCGAGCGACTCGGTGGCCCGGGTGAGCGCGAACCGTACGGCCCGCTCCCCCGCCGCCTGATCGGCCAGCACCGCACGCGAACCAGCCAGCACCGCTTCCGCCGAGTCCATCTGCTGATCCTCCACATCGTCGGCCAGCCGGGACAGCAGGCTGCGCGGGTTGTCCGTGCTGAGGTAGCAGGGCTTGCCTTCGGGACTGGTCCAGGGCAGCAGCCGGAGCAGGGAATCGGGCATGTTCGGCGCCTCACAGGGGGGATCGGAAGTTCGGGTCTTCACTGACGAGCGGTGATTACCGTTCGTGTCCCGATGATTACGTCCTGGCCCTACGCTCGGAAAGAGACGCGCGATTGCCGTCGCGCACGGCAACAGGAGGGGACCGATGTCCGAACTCGCCGAGCCGGAAGAGGAGTCGGGGCGCGCGGCCCTGGGACGCGCGTTGCGGTACCTGCGCGAGAAGGCAGGCAAATCACTCAGCGAGCTGGCGGCCGAGACACGGTACGACAAGAGCTACCTGTACCGGCTGGAGGTGAGCCAGCGGCTCTCGAAGCGTGCGGTGATGGAGGACCTCGACCGTTATTACGGGACCGGGGGGCTGCTGGTGCAGCTGTGGAAGGTGGCGCGGAGGGAGGTCTTCAAGGACAGATACAAGGAGTTCATGCGGCTGGAGAATTCGGCGTGCGTGATGTGGATGTTCCAGCTGGCCGTACCGGGGCTTCTCCAGACCGAGGACTACGCTCGCGAGGTGTTGTCGGCAGCCCAGACCAATGAGGGCGGCACCGAGTTGGTCGAGGAGCAGGTCGCCGCGCGGATGAGCCGTCAGGACATACTCCACCGCTCCCCAACGCCTCACGTGCGCGTGATCCTGGATGAGGTGGCACTTCGGCGTCAGTCGAGCGACCCGAAGGTGTGGGGGGAACAGCTGGAGCACCTGATCGAGGTCGCGCAACTCCCTTCCGTCGTCGTGCAAGTACTGCCCTTCAGTTCAGGCGTGCACGGGCTCATGGGAAGCCATCTCTCCGTCCTGTGGCAGCCGGACGGCAGTTCTGTTGCCTACGTTGAGGGCAATGGATTCGGCGAGTTGATCGATGATCCTGACAAGGTCACCAGCTACCGACTGGCTTACGATCGGATCCGAGATCTGGCGCTGTCCCCGTCGGACTCGCTGGCGTTTATCCGGGGCGTCTTGGAGGAGCACAGATCATGAACCGAACGCCCGACCTCTCCACCGCTCACTGGCGCAAGTCGAGCTACAGCGACGGAGGCCAGACGAACTGCGTCGAGGTCGCAGACGACTTCCCTGGGCTCATCCCCGTACGCGACAGCAAGGCCGCCCCGAACGGCCCCGCGCTCGTCTTCCCGGTTTCTGCCTGGACCGCCTTCATCCACAACGTCCGGAGGCAGAGCTCGTGACCGACCTGTCCGTCGCAACCTGGCGCAAGTCGAGTCACAGCGACGGGGGCGACACTAACTGCGTCGAGGTCGCACACGACTACCCCGGCCTCGTCCCCGTACGCGACAGCAAGACCGCCCCCACCGGCCCCGCGCTCGTCTTCCCCGACACCGCCTGGACCGCCTTCGTGGAGTTCACCGCCGGGCGCTGAACTCCACGTCCATACGGCCGCGTTGACGGCTCCCCGTGGTCCTCAACGCGGCCGTGGCCGGGAGCGCGCGCTCAGCCGGTGGCAGCGCCGAACCACGTCGGGAGCTGGTCGCGCAGCTCCTGCTGGTCCTCGCCGACCCATGCCACGTGGCCGTCCGGCCGCAGCAGTACCGCGGGGGCGTCCAGTTCCTCGCTGACGTCGATGATGTGGTCGACCCGGTCCTCCCAGCCCTCCACCGAGAGGCGGCCGGTCTGGTCGAGCAGCAGGCCGCGGCCCGCGTGCATCAGCCCGTACAGATGGCCGCGCTTCAGCTCCACGTCGCGCAGCCGCCTGCCGAGCAGTTCGTGGCCCTCGCCGAAGTCGTAGCGGATCGTGATCGCGGTGATCTTCTCGATCAGGTGCCGGTTCACGTTCTCGAAGTCCGCCAGTTCCGACACCAGCCGGCGCACGGCCTGCGCACCCGGCTCGGTGGACATCAGCTCCATCTGCGCCCGGGTGCTGTCCAGTACGGCGGCGGCCACCGGGTGCCGTTCGGTGTGGTAGCTGTCCAGCAGGCCGTCCGGTGCCCAGCCGCCGATCTCGGCGGCCAGTTTCCAGCCAAGGTTGAACGCGTCCTGGATGCCGAGGTTGAGGCCCTGCCCTCCGGTCGGCGGGTGGATGTGCGCCGCGTCACCGGCCAGAAACACCCGTCCGGACCGGTAGCGCTCGGCCAGCCGGGTGGCATCGCCGAAGCGGGAGAGCCAGCGCGGGGAGTGCACGCCGAAGTCGGTACCGGCGAATGCCCGCAACTGCTCCTTGAACTCGTCGAGCGTGGGCGGGACCGTGCGGTCATCGGACACCCCCTCGGCGGGCACGACGACGCGGTACGTCCCGTCCCCGGAGGGCCCGAGGCCGAACCGCAGCTGGGTCTTGCGGACCTCGCCCACCACGGCGGCCACCGTCTCCGGCGCAGCGGTCACCTCCATCTGGCCCAGCAGCGTCTCGACCCTGCTGGGCTCACCCGGGAAACCGACGCCGAGCAGTTTGCGCACCGTGCTGCGGCCGCCGTCGCAGCCCACCAGGTAGCGCGAGCGCAGCAGCTCACCACCGGCCAGCTCGACGGTCACACCGCCCCCGTCCGCACCCCCGTCACCGTCCTCGGACTGGCTCAGCCCGACCACTGCGCAGCCGCGCCGGATCTCGACGCCGAGCTCGGTGGCGTGCTCGGCCAGCAGGCGGTCGGTGAGGGGCTGCGGGATGCCGAGGACATAGCCGTGTGCGGTGTCCAGCCGGTCGGGTGCCGGTTTGCTGATGGCGGCGAAGAAGCCGCCGAGCGGATACTTCTTGCCTTCCGCGAGGAACCGCTCCAGCAGGCCGCGCTGGTCCATCACCTCGATGCTGCGCGCGTGCAGGCCGAGCGAGCGGACATACGCGGCAGGCGCCGGTTCCTTCTCCAGCACGAGCACCTGTACCCCGTGCAACCGCAGCTCGGCGGCCAGCATCATGCCGGTCGGTCCGCCGCCGGCAATGATCACGTCGATCATCACAACCCCCAATTTCGCCCACGTTGAATTCCTGGAAGCCGACTCCCCGGGGTCCGGCTTCGAGGGGCGATTCTGCGCCATGACGGGGGCCTTGCCGCAAGCCCCCCAGTGCGCTATAAGTTAAGAGTGGCAAGGAGTGCGTATTCCTCCGGCCCCTTCCTCCCTCCCCTTCGCGGCATCACAGGCAAGCCCTGGTGAGAGGCGACCGCATCACCACCATGGGACGCCTATAGTCTCCCTATGGCAACAACGACGATCCAAGTGCCGAAAGAGACTCGCGACCACCTCGCCGAGCTGGCCAAGGAACGAGGTCTGAGCCTGGGCCAGCTCGTTGATCAACTAGCTGCCCAGCAGCCCACCGCAGCCCAGGTCGCCGAGCGCGTCGCGGCCACCCGCAAGGTGCTGCGTGAGCGCATGGGCTGCACCCTGACCGACGAGGAGTTCGACCAGGGCCCTGACGTCCTGGCCAATGTGTACGCGCTCGCGGCCGAGAAGGTGCACGCACAGCGGGGCAAGGCTGCGTGATCATCCTCGACACCAGTGCGGTGACGGCGCTCGCTCAAGGTCATCGTGCGCTGCACCTCCTGGCCGGCAACGTGGCCGGGACACCGGGCGACTGGCTGCACGTCCCCGCGCTGTGTCTGATGCAGGCGGAGACGTCCGACGCGGGCCTCGCACGCAATGTGCTGGCGCTTCCGGGTGTTCTGGTCGATCCCCTCGACCAGACAGCAGCAGCGACGGTCGGCGGAATGGTCCGGGACGGCTGGGGCGGCTCCGACACCTGTCACGCGCTCTACGTAGCGACACCCCATCAGGAGAGTGGTGGAATGTCGATCATCCTGACCGGCCGCGAGAGCGACTACCCGCCGGGCAGCCTGACCGTCGACATCGACTCACCCGGAATGCTGGGCTTCCACTGAGCGCACCCCCGGGGCGCCGCCCGGGTCACTGCCGGGGCGGCGCCCCCATCACGTAACACCGCCCGCTCTCCGCCCTCCGCTACGGGCGGAGGACGGAGAGCGGGATACGGCCGCCTCAGTCCAGTACCGGCAGCAGCTCCGGCAGGTGTCCGTCCGATGACCGGGCCGCCTGCATCCGCTCCTCCGGGACCGGTCCGTACAGCGTGTTCCGGGCGCGGGCCGGGCGGCCCGCCAGGTCCGCGATGGCGATGAGGTCCTGGACCGAGCGGTACGAACCGTAACTGGAGCCCGCCATACGGGAGATGGTCTCCTCCATCAGCGTGCCGCCCAGGTCGTTCGCCCCGGAGCGCAGCATCTCCGCCGCGCCCTCCGCGCCCAGCTTCACCCAGCTGGTCTGGATGTTGGGGATGTACGGGTGGAGCAGCAGCCGGGCCATCGCGGTGACCGCGCGGTTGTCGCGGGCCGTCGGGCCGGGGCGGGCGATCCCGGCCAGGTACACCGGGGCGTTGGTGTGGATGAAGGGCAGCGTCACGAACTCCGTGAAGCCCTCCACCCCCTTGGCCAGCGCGGTCCGCTGGATCTCCGCCAGGGTGCGGAAGTGGCCGAGCCAGTGCCGGGGCTGGTCGACATGGCCGTACATCATCGTGGACGAGGAGCGGATGCCCAGTTCGTGGGCGGTCGTGATGACCTCGATCCAGGTTGCCGTCGGCAGCTTGCCCTTGGTGAGGACCCAGCGGACCTCGTCGTCCAGGATCTCGGCCGCCGTGCCGGGGATCGAGCCGAGGCCGGCCTCCTTCGCCGCGGTGAGCCACTCGCGGATGGACAGGCCGGTGCGGGTCGCGCCGTTCACCACCTCCATCGGGGAGAACGCGTGGACGTGCATCCCGGGGACGCGGTCCTTCACTGCCTTCGCGATGTCGAAGTACGCCGTGCCGGGCAGGTCCGGGTGGATGCCGCCCTGCATGCAGACCTCGGTCGCGCCGACGTCCCACGCCTGGGCGGCCCGGTCGGCGACCTGGTCCAGCGAGAGCGTGTACGCGTCGGCGTCCGTGCGCCGCTGGGCGAAGGCGCAGAAGCGGCACCCGGTGTAGCAGACGTTGGTGAAGTTGATGTTCCTGGTGACGATGTACGTGACGTCGTCACCGACCACGTCACGGCGCAGTCCGTCGGCGATCCGGGTGAGTGCGTCCAGCGCCGGGCCGTCCGCGTGCAGCAGGGCGAGCGCCTCGTCGTCGGTGAGCTGGGTCGGGTCCGCGGCCGCCTGGTCCAGGGCCTGCTTGACGTCGGTGTCGATACGGGACGGGACCATGCCGGGGGCCGCCTGTTCGCGCAGGGCGTCCCAGTCCCCGTACACCTCGTCGAAGTCGTCCCGGCGGTCGGACGTGCGGCCCTCGGTGTCGATGGTGGTGTGCAGATCGGTGCGGCCGGTGGCGGTGAAGCCCTCGTCGGGCTCCTGCCAGGGCAGCCCGGACGGCTTGACGCCGTCGCGGGCCAGGCCGGTCTCCGGATCGGCCAGCGCGCGGACGTGCGGCACGAGCCGGGGGTCGAGCCAGGGCTCGCCGCGCTGGATGAACTCCGGGTAGATGGTGAGCCGTTCACGGAGCTGGAAGCCCGCTGCGGCGGTCCGTTCGGCCAGCTCGTCGATGTGCGGCCAGGGGCGCTCGGGGTTGACGTGGTCGGGCGTCAGCGGGGACACGCCGCCCCAGTCGTCGATCCCGGCGCCGATGAGCAGCGCGTACTCCGCGTCGACCAGGTTCGGCGGGGCCTGGAGTCGGGCCGACGGGCCGAGGACGTGCCGGGCCACCGCGATGGCGGCGGCCAGCTCCTCCAGCTCGGCGTCGGGCATCGCGCGCATCGCCGTGTCGGGCTTGGCCCGGAAGTTCTGGACGATGACTTCCTGGACGCCGTGGTAGGAGCGCGCGACCCTGCGCAGCTCGAAGAAGGCGTCGGCGCGCTCCTCGTACGACTCACCGATCCCGATCAGCACACCGGTGGTGAAGGGGACGTTGGAACGTCCGGCGTCCTCCAGGACGCGCAGCCGTACAGCGGGCTCCTTGTCGGGCGAGCCGTGGTGCGGGCCGCCCGGCTCGCTCCACAGCCGGGTCGCCGTGGTCTCCAGCATCATGCCCATCGAGGGGGCGACCGGCTTGAGCCGCTGGAGGTCGGTCCAGGACATGACGCCCGGGTTGAGGTGCGGCAGCAGGCCGGTCTCCTCCAGGACCCGGACGGCCATGGCGCGTACGTAGGACAGGGTGTCGTCGTACCCTTCGGCCTCCAGCCACTCGCGCGCCTCGGGCCAGCGCTCCTCGGGGCGGTCACCGAGCGTGAACAGCGCTTCCTTGCAGCCGAGTTCGGCGCCCTGGCGGGCGATCTCCAGCACCTCGTCGGGCGAGAGGTACATGCCGTGGCCGCCCCGCTTGAGCTTGCCGGGCACGGTGACGAACGTGCAGTAGTGGCACTTGTCCCGGCAGAGGCGGGTCAGCGGGATGAACACCTTGCGGGAGTACGTGATGACTCCGGGCCGCCCGACCGCTTCCAGACCGGCGTCCCGGACGCGCGCCGCCGACGCGGCGAGGTCACGCAGGTCGTCACCGCGTGCCTGGAGAAGCACGGCAGCCTCGGCAGTGTCGAGGGCCACCCCGTCCCTGGCCCGCCGGAGCGCGCGGCGCATGGCATTTGCGGTGGGTACTGCGGGCTGCGGATCAGTCATGGTTCGAGCATACGAGCGTGATTTCGCACTGTCTGCGGCGCCGTGCCCGGCGTGACCTCGCGTTACGCCCGGTGACACGCGGCGGCCCCGGCAGACGTGACGGGCCCCGTGACGGGCCCCCGCACCCGTGCCTCGCACCCGGCCCGCGACGGAGGCGGGTACGGCGGGTGAGCAACTCCCCGGCGGCGTCGCGTAATTCACGTGATCGACCGCTGCCGAACAGGTCGCCGCGAAGCTCGCCCGTCCCGGGCAGGCCGCCCGTTCCCGGCAGCTGACGCCGGCGGCCTCTCCGACCAGGCGTTCCGCACGATCCCGCTCATCGAGTCGGGCCGCGGCGCGAAGTGGCCCTGGGAGCAGGCGCGGGAAACCTCAGGGTGAGGCCGCCTCATTCCCCGGCGATCCCCCGCAGCCCCTTCCACGAAGGCTGCCGGAGAATCCCGTCGCGGGTCAGCTCCGCGTAGTGGACCTCGCCCTCCAGGAGAGGCAGGACCCAGTGGACTCCGGCCGGTGGCCCGGGGGCGGGGATCTCGAAGGGCGGGGTGCCGGCGGCGGCTGCCGTGAGGAGCGGGAGCAGAAGGCGTCGTTGTCCGGCGGACAGGCCGGAGCCGACCGCGCCGCCGTAGCGCAGTCCGTCGGGTCCTGGCAGGCCGACGAGCAGGGAGCGGGGCTCGCCGTGGGTGTCGGCCAGCCAGCCGGCGATCACGATGTCCGCCGAGGGGCGGTACTTCACCTTGATCCAGTCCGGGGACCGGCGGCCGGGCTGGTAGCGGGATGTCAGGCGCTTGAGGATGACGCCCTCCAGCCGCCGGTCACGGGTCCACCGGATTCCCGCCGCCGGGTCGTCCGTCCACACGGGCGGTACGGCGACCGTGCCGTCGCCCGGGAGGTCGAGCCGCTCCAGCAGGCGGCGCCGCTCCCGGTACGGGCGGCCGGTCACCGTCGTGCCCCGGTGCACCAGGATGTCGAAGAGCATGAGGGTGACGGGGGTCCGTACGCGTGCGGTCCTGATCCGTGCCGGTCCTGCGAGCATCATCCGCTGCTGGAGCCGGCTGAAGGACGGCAGGCCCGCCGCGTCCAGGGCGACGACTTCCCCGTCGAGGACAAGGGGTGCGTCGGCCACCAGCCCGGCCAGCGAGGCGAGCTCCGGGTACCGGACGGTGGCGTCCACGCCTGAGCGGCCGTGCACCGCCACCGCACCACCCGCGTCGACGGACGTGACGAGGCGCATTCCGTCCCACTTGACCTCCGCCGCCCAGCCCGTGAGGTCTGCCGGGGCCGGGACCTCGCTCGCCAGCATCGGGGCGTACCGGCCCGGGTGATCAGCCACGGCTGCTGCTCCCCGGGGTGCGGCTCCTGCCGGCCGGATCGCGGGTCACCCGGGCGTCGGCCACACGTCGGGGCCGCCACCGTGCCATTCGATGAGCGACGTGGTCGAGAGCTCTTTCTCGTCGATGCCCTCAAGACCGGCCCCGCGCAGCAGCTCGACGACATCCCGGCGACTGTGGGCGACGCCGAGGGTGTCCGTACCGGCGCGCACGCGCCGGCCGCCGGACGGGTCCGGCGGGTGGATGATGACCGGCATCTTCATGGTTCCAGCGTGCTCCCGCTCCGCCGTTCCGGCACCCCGGGAGACGGGTGCCCGGAACGGCCCGGCCCCGTTCGCCCGGCCGCCACCGCCCACGCGGGACGGGGGCGGCGGCGACGTGGAGCCGGATCAGACGCCGGTGAACTTCATCGACACAGCGCCCTCGGGCGTCCGGCGGCAGACCGAGACGGTGCCCCAGACCTCGCCCTTCGGCTCCTGGAGGAGCGTGAGCGGCACAGGATCCGCCGGGAACTCCAGGTCGGCGTCCGAGACGATCTGGGTGCGCAGGACGCCCGAGCAGCCGTGCGCGGAGAAGGCGAGCGTGGCCGCCACCGGCAGGACGTGGCTGTCGATGACCAGCACCGCCCGGCCGCTGTACTTCGGTTCCTGGAGCACACGCACCAGCTTCCGCCCGGTCGCCGGTCGCCGCACGTCGGAGACCGTACGTCCCGTCCTGCCGCGTCGCTGAGCACGCGCCCCGCCCCCACACATCACTCAGGCCAGGTACGGCGCGTACTCGTCGAGCACCCTGAGGACCGTCCCCTCGTCCGCGGACGGCAGCTGGAGCACCACCTCATCAATGCCCAGCTCCGCGTAGTGCCCCAGCTTCCCCTGGCTCGGCAGTACGGCGTACGGGACCACCTGGAGCTCCTCCGGGTCGCGGCCCGCGTCCTGCCAGACCCGGCGCAGTACCGGCAGCGACTCCCCGAGCCCGCCGCCCCCGATCGGCAGCCAGCCGTCCGCGTACTCCGCGATGTGGTCGAAGAGCTTCGGCCCGGCAGCCCCGCCGATCAGGGTCCGCACGCTGCCGCCGCGCGGTTTCGGATGGGCCTCACTCGCCCGTACGGAGCCGAACTCCCCCTCGTACGCGGTCGGTTCCGCTGCCCACAGGGCGCGCATCAGTGCCATCCGGTCCCGGCCCAGCGCGCGGCGGCGCGTCCACTCCACGCCGTGGTCGGCGGCCTCCTCCTTGTTCCAGCCGAAGCCGAGACCGAGCGTGAAGCGGCTGCCCGAGAGGTGGTCGAGGGTCGCGATCTGCTTGGCCAGGTCGATCGGGTCGTGCTGGGCGATGAGCGTGATGCCCGTGCCGAGGGTCAGGCTGTCCGTCACCGCGGCGGCCTGCCCCAGCGCGACGAACGGGTCCAGCGTCCTGCCGTACTCGGCGGGCAGTTCGCCCCCCATCGGGTACGGAGTGGTCCGCTCGACCGGGATGTGCGTGTGCTCGGGCAGATACAGCCCGGCGAACCCGCGCTGTTCCAGCTCCCGTGCCAGCCGCACCGGGGTGACGGTCCGGTCGGTCAGAAAGATCGTGGTGCTCAGCCGCATGACATCCGCCCTCGTTCGCCTCGTGATCCGTGCCCGTGGCCGCAGAGGTTATGACGTACAGGGCGAAAATCCGAGCGCCGTGTCACGGTCTCCGTCCCGCCCCCTTCCCTTCTCGCCCGGTTCACGGCTGAATACCAGGGTTCAGCTGCACCCCTCGTGTCCCCGCAGACCCCTGGAGCCGTTGGCATGAACCCTGGAGACCCGACCGACCCGACCCACGGCGAGCTGGGCAGGCGCGGCCTGCTGGTGACGGGTGCCGCCGCCGCGCTTACGTTGGGAAGCGTGAGCTTCGCGAACGCGGCGGACGGCGGCGGTGGTCACGGCGGCGGTGCACCGCACGACAGCACCCCGGACCGGACGCGGACCGTGCGCGGCACGCTGCCGCCCGGTTCGCCGGACTACGTCTACCTGCCGGTGGACGTTCCCGAGGGGGTACGCGAGCTGGCGGTCTCCTACACGTACGAGAAGCCGGCCGTGCCCGCGGGCACCCAGGGCAACGCCCTGGACATCGGCATCTTCGACGAGCGCGGTACCGGCCTCGGCGGGGCGGGCTTCCGCGGCTGGTCGGGCGGCGCGCGCAGCGAGTTCTTCATCCGCGGCGACGAGGCGACCCCCGGCTATCTGCCGGGCCCGGTCCGCGCGGGCCGGTGGAACATCGCGCTCGGCCCGTACACCACGGCCCCCGAAGGCCTTCCGTACACGGTCACCGTCACCCTGCGCTTCGGCCCGACCCCCGCGACGCCGAAGCCGGTGTATCCGCCGGTCCGCGCGAAGGGGCGCGGGCGCGCCTGGTACCGGGGGGACTGCCACATCCACTCCGTGCACTCGGACGGCGGGCGCACCCCGGCCGAGATCGCCGCGCTGGCCCGGTCGGCGGGGCTCGACTTCATCAACACCAGTGAGCACAACACGAGTTCAGGGCACCGCGCGTGGGACGGGCTGTGGGGTGACGACCTCCTCATCCTCACCGGCGAGGAGATCACCACGCGCAACGGCCATGTGCTGGGCATCTCCACCGACCACGGCACCTGGGTCGACTGGCGCTACCGCGCCCGGGACAACCGCTTCGGCCACTACGCCCGCGAGATCCGCCGTGCGGGCGGCCTGGTCGTCCCGGCCCACCCGCACGCGACCTGCATCGGCTGCAACTGGAAGTTCGGCTTCGGCGAGGCGGACGCGGTGGAGGTGTGGAACGGGCCGTACACCCTGGACGACGAGGTGTCCGTCGCGGACTGGGACAACACCCTGGTCAGCGGCGCGAACTGGACCCCGGCGATGGGTAACAGCGACGCCCACAAGGATCCCGACCGGATCGGCACCCCGCAGACGGTCGTGCTGGCCGACGACCTCAGCAGGGACGCCGTCCTGGCGGGCATCCGCGCGGGCCACTCGTACATCACGGAGTCCTCGGCGATCTCCCTCACCTTCGGCGCCACGGGCGGCCGCGCCGCCCACGCGGGCATCGGCGACCGCCTCCGGGTGGCCGCGGACGCCCCGGTGACGGTCCGGCTCGATGTCACCGGCGCCCCCGGCTGCACGGCGAACTTCGTCACGGACCAGGGCACGCTGTACACGACGCCGCTGCCGAAGTCCGGTGCGGGCACGGTGGAGTGGCACACGACCCCCGCGTACGCGAGCTACGTCCGCGCGGAGGTCCGGCACGCCCCGGCGGCGGCCGGGCTGCCGGGGGCGCTGGCGGCGCTGACGAATCCGGTGTTCCTGGGGAGGTGACGACGGGCGGAGCGGGTCGTGCGGGGAGCCGGCCCGTGACCGGGAAGCCGGTCGGGGCGGCGCGCTCAGCCGCTCGCCGCCGCGCTCGCGGCCACGACGCGCCTGCGCCGCCAGCGCAGCAGCATCACGACGACCGCGAAGACCTGTATCTCGGCGTCCAGGCCGGGCAGGTCGGCGGAGGCACCGAACCCGGCCCGGCCGGTCCTGGTGATCGAACCGGCGGGCTCGCCGTCCGGTCCGATCAGCGACTGGTTCCGGATGCCGATCGAGTCCGACTCGAAGCGGAACACCTGCCCGGAGGCGTGCACGCTCCAGCGGCGCGGGCCCTGCCGGTCCGTGGTCGCCACGACCGAACCGTCCGCGGTGAGCAACTCGTAGGTCCCGGCGAGCCGGTGCGACCGGACGCGGTAGCCGGTCCCGCCGAGCTCGAACTCCCCGGACCGCCACTTCCCGGCCGTGAACACCGTCAGCGTCCGGCCTCCCTCGCTGATCTCGTACCGGCGGGGCCACAGGCTTGTCCTCTTCGCGTGCAACATGGCTCCAGCACACCACCTGGGCGCCGCACGCACCCCTGCCAGATGTCATGGGCGGGCGGTGACATACGAGCGAGGCCGCCACTCCGCGCGGACCGGACACTCAGGGGTGTGAAGACCGCCGGACCGCACCCGTCATACGCCCCGGGCGAGGCAGCTCGGGTGCCCTGCCGACAGCGCCGGGACCTAACATGGCCGGCGTGAGCAAGCGCCGGCCCGACAGGTTCTCCGCACGGCAGTGGCCGGACTGGAGCTTCTGGGCGACCGGGGAGGACGGCGGCCGGAGCCGGAAGATCATCGTCGTCGCCAACAGCGTCTCCCTGCTCCTCCTGATCCCCCGGGCCACCGAGATCGCGGACAGCGGCAGGAACACCTGGCTCATCGGTGCCGCCCTCGCCGCCCTCGCCTGCTACGGCGTGGGCTACTCGGCCGCCCTGTGGCGCGGTCCTGTGGCGTCCCGGCTCTCGCGCGGCGTAGCCGTCGCCGTGATGTTCGCGCTCGGGGCCGCCCCGGCGCTGCTGCTGGGCACGCCCGATTACCTGACCGACATGACGTACGCCGTCGTGATCGGGCTGATGCTGCTGCCGTTGCGCTGCTCCTGGCTGCTCGGCTTCGCCGTGGCCCTCCTCCAGGTCGTCTGGATGCGGCTGGGCGACGGGCGCGTGCACTGGGGGGAGGTGGCGCTGCTCGTCGGCGTCACCGCCGTCCTCGGCACCGTCTTCGCGCTGACCTTCACGATCGGCCACCTGAGGGCCGCCCGCGAGCAGGTCAGGAGTCTGGCCGTGGCCCGGGAGCGGGAGCGGGTCGCCCGGGACCTGCACGACGTCCTCGGGCACAGCCTCTCGACGATGACCGTCAAGCTGGGACTGGCCCGGCGCGTCCTGGAGCACTCCGGCGACGTCGACCGGGCCGTCGCCGAGATCCGCGAACTCGAAAGCCTGTCGCGGCAGGCCCTCTCCGATGTACGGGCCACGGTCTCCGACTACCGGACGGTGTCGCTGGCCGCCGAGATCGCCGGCGCACGCGTGGCACTCCGCGCCGCGGGCGTAAGGGCCGAGCTGCCGACCGCTGCCGACAACGTGACGCCCGAGTTGCAGGCGGTCTTCGGCTACGTGGTGCGGGAGGCGGTGACCAATGTGCTGCGCCACTCCGCCGCCGAACAGTGCGGCATCCGGCTGGGCCGCGACTGGGTGGAGATCACCGACGACGGCACGGGCCCGTCCGGGACGGTGGCCGGACACGGACTGACCGGCCTCACCGAGCGGCTGGCCGCGGTCTCGGGCACGCTGACGCACGGCGAACGCCCCGGCGGTGGTTTCCGCGTGCTCGCGCGCGGTCCGGCACCGGCAGCGCGGCCCGCGACCGCGCCGGCGCCCTCCGCCGGGGAGGAACCGGCATGATCCGTGTCCTGCTCGCCGACGACCAGGCGCTCGTGCGCGGGGCGCTGGCCTCGATGCTGCGGCTCGAAGCCGACATCGACGTGGTCGCCGAGGCCGCCTCGGGCGCCGAGGCACTCGAAGCCGCGGCGCGCACCACCCCGGACATCGCGCTCCTGGACGTGCAGATGCCCGGCCCGGACGGGCTCACGGTCGCCGCCGAACTCCACCGCGTACTGCCTGCCTGCCGCGTGGTCATCTGCACCACCTTCGGCCGGCCCGGCTACCTCGCGCGGGCGATGTCGGCGGGCGCGGCCGGTTTCGTCGTCAAGGACTCCCCGCCCGAACAGCTCGTCGAGGCGATCCGCCGCGTGCACGCCGGGCTGCGCGTGGTCGACCCCGCTCTCGCGGCCGAATCCCTCGCCAGCGGTGTCAGCCCCCTCACCGACCGGGAGAGCGACGTGCTCCGCGCCGCGGCCGACGGCGGCACGGTCACCGACATCGCCCGGTCCCTGCACCTGTCCAAGGGCACCGTGCGCAACCACCTGTCATCGGCCATCGGAAAGACCCGGGCACGCACCCGCGCCGAGGCGGTCCGGCTCGCGGAGGGCAACGGCTGGCTGTGACCCGGAGCCGCTCACCCCGGCCAGACGATCGACTGCGTCTCGCTGTAGGCGTGCAGGGCGTACGAGCCGACGTCCCGGCCCACGCCGCTCTGTTTGAACCCGCCGAACGGGGCCTCCATGTTCCGCCCGACGGTGTTCACCCCGACCCCTCCGGCCCGCAGCCGGGCAGCCACCCGGAAGGCGCGGGCCACGTCACCGGACCAGACGTAGTCGAGCAGGCCGTAGTCGCTGTCGTTGGCCAGGGCGATGCCCTCCTCCTCGTCGTCGAAGGGGACGACCACGACGACCGGGCCGAAGATCTCCTCGCGGACGACCCGCATGTCGTTGGTGCAGTCGGCCAGCAGGGTGGGCGCGGTGTAGAAGCCCTTCTCGAACGAGGGCCGTTCACCGCCCGCGACGACCGTCGCGCCCTCCTTCCGGCCGAGGTCGACGTACGACTCGATCCGGTCCCGGTGGGCCGCCGAGATGACCGGCCCGACCACGGTGCCCCGCTCGCCCGGGTCACCGACCTTCAAGTGGCCCATGTACGCGGCAAGTTGCTCCACCAGCTGGTCGTGGATGCCGCGCTGGGCCAGGACCCGGGTGGGCGCCGTGCAGATCTGACCGCTGTAGAAGGAGAAGGTCGTGCCGATCCCGGACACCGCCGATGCCAAGTCCGCGTCGTCGAAGACCAGCGCCGCGCCCTTGCCGCCCAGCTCCATCAGCTGCCGCTTCATGCCACGGCCGCAGACCTCGGCAATGCGCCTGCCGACCTCCGTGGAGCCGGTGAAGCTGACCATGTCGACGTCCGGTGAGTCGACGGCCGCCTCGCCCACCTCCGTACCCGTCCCGCTCACCACGTTCACCACCCCGCGCGGCACCCCCGCCTCGGCCAGCGCCTCCGCCATCCGGAAGACCGAGAGGGGGTCCTGCGGCGCGGGCTTGACGACCACCGTGTTGCCCATGGCGAGCGCGGGCGCGACCTTGCCCGCGGGATTGGCCCAGGGGTTGTTGTACGAGGTGATGCAGGTGACGACACCCACCGGCCGGCGGGCGGCGAGCGCCCCGAAGACGCCTGCCCGGCCCATCGGGCCCGCCTCGTTGATCTGCGGCGGCAGCCCCTGCTCGACCGGTTCGAGCGCGCCCTTCGCATAGCGCCGGAAGCGTGCCACCCCCACGCCGACCTGCATACCGCGTGCCGTCGCCGTGGTGGCGCCGCTCTCCGCCCGGGCGAGCGCCGCGTACGGCAGGAACTCCCGCTGCATGATGTCGGCGGCCCGGCCGAGGATCGCGGAGCGCTCCTCCGGCGCCGTCCGTGACCAGCCCGCGAAGGCGGCACGAGCGGCGGCAGCCGCCGCGTACACCTGCTCGCGGCTCGCTTCGGGCGCGGGACCGACGCTCTCCTCGGTGGCCGGGTTGATCACGTCGTAGTGCCCGCCGTCCGGCGCGACCCACTCGCCGTCGATGAACAGCCCCTGGTCCCGGACCGCGTTCACCCGCTGTTCCTGGCCCTCGCTCAACGGGTCGCCACCGTCCTGGTGTCGCGGCCCGACCGCAGTACCGTGCCCGGCACGGCGCCGGTGATCTCGTCGTCCCTGATGGTCTCGACGCCATTGACCCGTACCGACACGATGCCGATCGCCCGGGAGTCGAGCCGGGGGCTGTCGCCCGGCAGGTCGTGCACGAGCGTCGCCGGGCCCGCCGCGATCCGCTCCGGGTCGAACAGCACCAGATCGGCGTGGAAGCCCTCCTCGATCCGGCCGCGCTCACGCAGCCCGAAGAGCTGGGCCGGGTCGTCCGTCAGCATCTTCACCGCCGCTTCGAGGCCGACCAGCTTGCGGCCGCGCAGGCAGTCCCCGATGAAGCGCGTCGTGTACGGGGCACCGCACATCCGGTCCAGGTGCGCGCCCGCGTCGGAGCCGCCCAGCATCACGTCCTCGTGCTCCCAGGTCTTGCGCCGCAGCTCCCAGGAGTCCGGGTCGTTGTCGGTGGGCATCGGCCAGAGCACGGTGCGCAGGTCGTCGTTGGCGCAGATCTCCACCAGGCAGTGGAACGGCTCCTGACCGCGCTCGGCCGCGATGTCCTTCACCACCCGGCCGCTGAGCCCTTCGTTGGCCTCGGAGTAGGTGTCGCCGATGACGTACCGCCCGAAGTTGACGAGCCGCCGGAAGACGCCCGCCTCCTTGCTGTTGGCGCGCCGCAGCATCTCCGCCCGTACGCCGGGGTCGCGCAGCTCCGTGATCCGCTCGGGCACCGGAAGCCCCAGGACGTCGCCCCAGCCGGGGATCAGGTTCAGCGCGCAGAACGTGCCGAGCGACATGTTCATCGGGGTCAGGATGGGCATCGTGAGGGCGACGATCCGGCCGCCCTCCTCGCGCGCGCGGTCGCTGGCGCTGATCTGGCGCGGTACGCGTTCGGGCACGGCGGCGTCGATGGTCAGGACGTTCCAGTTGAGCGGGCGGCCCGCTGCCGCGCTCATCCCGACGAAGAGGTCGACCTCCTCGTCGCTGAACTGGTCGAGGCAGCCCGCGACGATGGCTTCGATCTGGGTGCCCTCGTGCTCGCCGACCGCCTTGGACAGGGCGAGCAGTTCGGCGGGGCCCGCGTGCCGGGACGCGACGGGCTCGCCGTCACCGTCGGAGTGGGTGGACGACTGGGTGGTGGAGAACCCCCAGGCACCCGCGTCCATCGCCTCGTGGAAGAGCCGCAGCATCTCGGCGAGCTGTTCCCCGGTGGGCTGCCCGCCGATGGCGTCGGCCCCCATCACGTGGCGGCGCAGGGCGCAGTGGCCCACCATGAACCCCGCGTTGACGGCGGTACGGCCGTCCAGGGCGTCCAGGTACTCCGCGAAGGTCGACCAGTTCCAGGGGGCGCCCTCTTCGAGCGCGACCAGCGACATGCCCTCGACCTTGGACATCATGCGGCGCGTGTAGTCGGCGTCGGCGGGGCGGTCCGGGTTGAGCGGGGCGAGGGTGAAGCCGCAGTTGCCGCCCGCGACGGTGGTCACGCCGTGGTTCATGGACGGGGTGGCGTACGGGTCCCAGAAGAGCTGTGCGTCGTAGTGGGTGTGCGGGTCGACGAAGCCGGGGGCGAGCACGAGTCCGGTGGCGTCCTCGGTGCTCGCGGCGGGCTCGGTGACGGTGCCGGGCTTCGCGATGACGGCTATGCGGCCGTCCCGGATGCCGAGGTCCGCGACGTACGAGGGGGCACCGGTGCCGTCCACGACGGTCGCTCCGCGGATGAGGTGGTCGAGCATGTGGTCTGGTCCCTTCTCTTCAGTGTTCGGGCGAGGGGGCGGGCTGGAGACGCCGCGGGCCCGGCCGGGCGCATGGCTCCGGCCGGCGGGTACGGGAAGGCCGCTCCCCGTACGCGCCGGCCGGAACCGGACGGCAGCCGTCCGGGATGGAGCCGCCGTCCGCCCCGAGGTGGAGGACCCCTTACGCCCCGGTCTGCCGGAAGCGGGTCGTCCGGTGGACCGGGTCCGTGTCGATCTGCGGGATGACGTGCTCACCGATGAGCTTGATGGTGTTGAGCGTGTCCTCGGACGAGATCCCGATCGGCAGCCCGAACGACAGCTGGTCCGCCCCCGCCTGCTCCCACCGCTTGCACTGCTGGAGCACCTCGCCGGGGTCACCGCAGATCATCAGCTCCTCCGCGATGAGCAGCTCGATGATCTCCGTGCTGTACTCGGGCAGCAGCTCGGGCCACTCCGGGATGCCGTCGGGCCGCGGGAACGTGTCGTGATAGCGGAACAGCAGCGACTGCAGGTAGTTCAGCCCGCCGCTGACGGCGATCTCGACCGCCTTGTCGTGGGTCTCGGCGCAGATCGCGGTCGAGGTCACCATGACGTTGTCGTTGACGAAGGCGCCGATCGGCTCGGCCTCCTTCACCGCGTTCTTGTACGACTCGACGACCCACTCCATGTCCGAGACCTTCTGGACGCTGAACCCCAGCACCCCGAGGCCCTTCTTGCCGGCCATCGCGTACGAGGCGGGTGACCCGGCGGCGTACCACATGGCCGGGTGCGCCTTCCCGTACGGCTTGGGCAGGATCTTGCGCGGCGGCAGCGACCAGTGCTTGCCCTGGAAGCCGACGTACTCGTCCTGGAGCCACATCTTGGGAAACTCGCCGATCGTCTCTTCCCAGATCTCCTTGGTGTGGTTCATGTCCGTGATGCCCGGCATGAACCCGAGGATCTCGTGACTGCCCGCACCGCGCCCCGAGCCGAACTCGAAGCGGCCCTCCGAGAGGTGGTCCATCATGGCCACCTTCTCGGCGACCTTGACGGGGTGGTTGACCGGCGCCAGCGGGTTGAAGATGCCGGACCCGAGGTGGATGCGGTCCGTCGCGTGCGCGAGGTACCCGAGGAACACGTCGTTGGCGGAGAGGTGCGAGTACTCCTCCAGGAAGTGGTGCTCGGAGGCCCAGGCGTACTTGAAGTTGGACTTGTCCGCCTGGATGACGTACTCGGTCTCCTCCATCAGCGCCTTGTGCTCGGCCTCGGGATCGGCCTGGAGGCGCTGCTTCGGTACGTATCCCTGTACAAAGAGCCCGAATTCCAAAGGGGTTCACCGTCCCTAGGTCTCTGACCGCTTTTCTGACACACCGTCAGATTGCGGTGAAGTCGACTGTGGCACCGCACGCGGGGAGCGTCAATAGCTGACGGGCAGTCAGCTCTGTGGCTCCGCGGGTCAGAAGATGCTGACCCCGGCCAGCCAGCCGCCGTCGATGACGAAGGGCTGCCCGGTGATGTACGAGGAGTCCTCGCCCGAGAGGAAGAGCGCCAGCCTGGCGACCTCCTCGGGCCTGCCCACCCGCCCCAGCGGCACCAGTTTCCGGTAGAGCTCGTCCAGCGCCGCCGACGACTCGGCCGGGTCCGCGTCCGGGTCGAGCTGGGCGGGGTTGCTCATGGGGGTGTCGATGGCGCCCGGGCACATCGCGTTGACCCGGATGCCCTTCGCCGCCAGTTCCATCGCGGCGACCCGGGTCAGCCCGACGATCGCGGCCTTGGTCGCCGCGTACGAGCCGACGAACGCCATCCCGGTGAGCGCGGTGTACGAGGCGGTGTTGACGATGGTCCCGCCGCCCGCCGCCTCGATCTCCGGGGCGATGGTCCGGATGCCGAGGAAGGCACCGACCTGGTTGACCTGCACGACCTGCTGGAACTCGTCCAGCGGGGTCGTCACCAGCTCGTTGAAGCGCAGGATGCCGGCGTTGTTGACCAGTCCGTCGATCTTCCCGAAGGTCTCCTTGGCCACCGCGGCGGCGGCGCTCCAGTCCGCCTCCCGGGTCACGTCCAGACGGACATACGCGGCGGACTCCCCCAGTTCCTTGGCGAGCGCCGCGCCCTGCTCGTCCAGCACGTCCCCGAGCAGGACCTTCGCCCCCTCGGCGACGAAGAGCCGCGCCTCCTGTTCGCCCTGTCCGCGCGCCGCGCCGGTGATGACGACGACCCGCCCGTCGAGCTTGCCCATACCGCTCTCCCTGTTGATTGAGGTGCGGAGCCTGATTGAGGTGCGGAACAGAGTCCTGCTGATGTGAGGTGCGGAGCGAGGTCCTACTGGCCGAGGTGACGTCTACTGGTTGAGGTGCGGGGCGACGTCGGCGGCGAAGGCCGCCATCTGGTCGGTGAGTTCGGTACGGCTCCGGCTGCGGAACCGCACCTGGATCTGGTCGACACCCATCGCCGCGTACTCCCGCAGCGACTCGGCGATGGCCCCGGGCTTGCCGGTGAGGGTCCGGCGGCCGACGGGCCGGCCGGGCTCCCCCACGTACAGCGGCTCGGTGATCGCACCGATCTCGATCGGATCCGTCACCCCGGCCGCCTCTCTGAGCGTGCGCAGCCGGGCGATCTGTCCGGGCAGCCGGTCGCGCGGGTCACCCTGCGGCAGCCACCCGTCGGCCCGTTCGGCGGCCCGGCGCACGGCTGCGGGCGACGACCCGCCGACCCAGAGGGGCACCCGGCTCTGGGCCGGTCTGGGCAGCTGGGCGAGTCCGCCGAAGTCGTAGAGCGTGCCGTGGTGTTCGGGGTACTCGTCGGGGCCGAGCGCGGCCCGGAGCGCGTCGATGGACTCGTTCAGTACGGTCCCGCGCCCCGGGAAGTCGGCCCCGACTGCCTCGAACTCCTCCGGCACATGCCCCGCCCCGACCCCGAGGATCAGCCGGCCGCCGCTGAGGTGGTCCAGGGTCGCGTACTGCTTGGCGGTGAGCAGCGGATGCCGCAGCCCGAGGACCGCGACGTGGCTCATCAGCCGTACCCGCTGGGTGATCCCGGCCAGGAAGCCGAGGGTGGCGACCGGGTCGTACCAGACCGTGCCCATGGCCTCGGCGAGCCGCCGCGGGATGGCCACGTGGTCGCAGCCCGCGATGTACGCGAAGCCGGTGCGGTCGGCGGTGCGGGCGATCTCCGCCAGGTCGTGCGGGGTGGCGGCGGCCTCCCACGCCTCCGCGTAGATGGTGCTCTGGGACTGGATGGGCAGCTGCATCCCGTAGACGAGCCGCCCTTCGGGAAAGACCCGTGCCATGGGTACGTACCCCCCGGGTGTGAGTTCGCGTGTGGGTGTCTGCGGTGCTCGCCTGGCGGGCCGGGTCACCCCGCCCAGAGGCCGTCCTCGGTCAGGCCGAGCAGCTCGATCGCGTTGCCGCGCACGATGCGGTCGACCACGTCCGGGGCGAGGTGCCCCATCTGTGTCTCACCGACCTCGCGGGACTTGGGCCAGGTGGAGTCCGAGTGCGGGTAGTCCGTCTCGTACAGCACGTTCCCCACCCCGATCGAGTCGAGGTTCTTCAGTCCGAAGGCGTCGTCGAAGAAGCAGCCGTACACATGCTCCGCGAACAGCTCGGACGGCGGCCGGTGGACCTTCTCCGCCACCCCGCCCCAGCCGCGGTTCTCCTCCCAGACCACGTCGGCGCGTTCCAGGATGTACGGGATCCAGCCGATCTGGCCCTCCGCGTACATGATCTTCAGGTTCGGGAAGCGCTCGAACTTGCCGCTCATCAGCCAGTCGACCATCGAGTAGCAGCAGTTGGCGAAGGTGATCGTGGACCCGACCGCCGGGGGTGCGTCGGCCGAGGTGGACGGCATCTTCGAGGACGAGCCGATGTGCATCCCGATCACCGTGCCGGTCTCGTCGCACGCGGCGAGGAACGGGTCCCACTCGTCGGAGTGGATGGACGGCAGCCCCAGGTGCGGGGGTATCTCGGAGAACGCGACCGCGCGCACCCCGCGTGCGGCGTTGCGCCTGACCTCCTCCGCCGCGAGCCGCGCGTCCCACAGCGGGACGATGGGCAGTGGGATGAGGCGGCCGTGCGCCTCGGGCCCGCACCATTCCTCCACCATCCAGTCGTTGTACGCGCGGACGCCGAGCAGCCCGAGTTCGCGGTCGGACGCCTCCGTGAAGGTCTGGCCGCAGAACCGCGGGAAGGTCGGGAAGCAGAGCGCGGACTGGACGTGGTTGACGTCCATGTCGGCGAGGCGGTCGGGCACCGAGAAGGAGCCGGGCCGCATCTGTTCGTAGGTGATGACTTCGAGTTTGATGTCGTCCCTGTCGTAGCCGACCGCCGTGTCCAGGCGGGTCAGCGGCCGGTGCAGGTCCTCGTAGATCCACCAGTCGCCGATCGGCCCGTCGTCGCCCTTGGCGCCCATCACCGGGGCGAACTTCCCGCCCAGGAAGGACATGGACTTGAGGGGCGCACGGACGATGCGCGGACCGATGTCCCGGTATTTGGACGGGAGCCGGTCCTGCCAGACATGGGGAGGTTCCACGGTGTGGTCGTCCACCGAGATGATCTTCGGGAAAGTCTCCATGTTCTCCACCGTAGCGCTGATCTGACGAACCGTCAGCTATCAGTGCGGCTCTGCCCGGGGAAAGATGCGCCGCCGGTCCGGCGCGCCGGTTGGCGGAGAGCTTGTGGAGAGGTACCCCCAGAGCTGACGTACTCGCCATGAACAAGGCAAACTGGCCTGTGCGATACGCGCGGAGGGGCGTCGACCGGGCACCACCCCTGAAGCGGCAGACACGGCAGCAGGCACGGGCAGGAGGCAGGGGCAGCTATGGACCGTGACAGCGGGCCGCGCGTACCGGGGCAGCGGACTCCGCAGCAGAGCGGGGACAGCAGGCTCACGTTCAGCGTGCTCGGACCCGTACGCGCCTGGCGTGGCGGAGAGGCGCTGCCGCCCGGATCGCCGCAGCAGCGCGCACTGCTGGCCGCGCTGCTGACCCGCGACGGCCGCACGGCCACCGCGGGCGAGCTGATCGACGCGATCTGGGGCGAGGACCCGCCCTCCCAGGCACTGGCCGCGGTACGCACCTACGCCTCCAGACTGCGCAAGGTCCTGGACCCCGGGGTCCTGGTCAGCGAGTCGGGCGGTTACGCGATCCGGATACGGGCCGAGTCCGTCGACCTCCACCGCGCGCAGCAGCTGGCCGCGAACGCCGAGAAGGCCGCCGGTACGGGCGACCGCGCCAGGGCGCGCGCCCTGATCGACGAGGCGCTGGAGCTGTGGGACGGCGAGCCCCTGGCGAACGTGCCGGGCCCGTACGCCGAGACCCAGCGGGCCGCCCTGGAGGAGTGGCGGCTCCAGCTGACCGAGTCGCGGCTCGACATGGACCTGGAGGTCGGCTGCCACGCCGAGGCGGTCTCCGAGCTGACCTCGCTGACCGCCGCCCATCCGCTGCGGGAGCGGCTGCGCGAGCTGCTGATGCTGGCGCTGTACCGCAGCGGGCGGCAGGCGGAGGCGCTGGCCGTGTACGCCGACACGCGCAAGCTGCTCGCCGACGAGCTGGGGGTGGACCCCCGGCCCGAACTGGCCAGGCTCCAGCAGCGGATCCTCCAGGCGGACGCGGAACTGGCCCGGCCGGCCGAGGAGTCGGCGCCGCCCGCACCCAGCGCCGCCCGCCCGGCGCAACTGCCCGCCACCGTGCCGGACTTCACCGGGCGGGCCGCCTTCGTACGGGAGCTGGGCGACCGGCTGGTCACCGCCGAGGGGTCGGTGATGGCCGTCTCGGCGCTGGCCGGTATCGGCGGGGTGGGCAAGACGACGCTCGCCGTACACGTGGCGCACGCGGCCCGGCCGCACTTTCCCGACGGGCAGCTGTATGTCGATCTCCAGGGCGCGGGGTCGCGGGCCGCGGAGCCCGAGACCGTGCTCGGCGCGTTCCTGCGCGCCCTCGGCACGGCCGACACGGCCATCCCCGACTCGCTCGACGAGCGCGCCGCGCTCTACCGGACGGCGCTCGACGGACGCCGGGTGCTGGTCCTGCTGGACAACGCGCGGGATGCCGCGCAGATCCGCCCGCTGCTGCCCGGCACGGCCGGATCGGCGGCCCTGGTCACCAGCCGCGCCCGGATGGTCGACCTGGCGGGAGCGCATCTGGTGGACCTGGACGTGATGTCGCCCGAGGAGGCGCTCCAGCTCTTCACGAAGATCGTCGGCCAGGAGCGGGTCGGCAGCGAGCGCCAGGCGTCCCTGGACGTGGTGGCGGCCTGCGGCTTCCTGCCGCTGGCGATCCGGATCGCGGCCTCACGGCTTTCGGCCCGCCGCACCTGGACGGTCTCGGTGCTGGCGGCGAAGCTCGCCGACGAGCGGCGCCGCCTGGACGAACTCCAGGCGGGCGACCTGGCGGTGAAGGCCACGTTCGAGCTGGGGTACGGGCAGCTGGAGCCGCAGCAGGCGCGGGCGTTCCGCCTGCTGGGCCTGGCGGAGGGCCCGGACCTCTCGCTGGCCGCGGCTGCCGCCGTCCTGAACATGCCGGCCCGGGAGGCGGAGGACCTGCTGGAGTCGCTCGTCGACACCTCGCTCCTGGAGTCGGCCGCGCCGGGCCGGTACCGCTACCACGACCTGGTCCGGCTCTACGCGCGTTCCTGCGCCGAGCGCGACGAACAGCCGCCGGTGGAAAGGGAGCTGGCCCTGTCCAGGCTGCTGGACTTCTATCTGGCGACGGCGGCCCGGGTGTACGCGATCGAGCGCCCGGGCGACCGGCTGGTCGACCACCTGGAGCCGACGACGTACGAGGGCCTGACCTTCACGGACCGGCACGACGCCCAGGACTGGCTGTACGCGGAGGCGATGTCCCTGCTGGCCTGCGTCCGCCAGTCGGCCGCCGGGACCGGCACCCTGCGGCGGGCGGTCGACCTGCTGTGGGCGGCGCTGGACCTGGCGGAGTCGGGGGCGAACTCGAAGGAGTACACGTACGCGGCCGGGCTCCTGCGGGACGCCGCGCGCGCCGCGCGGGACGAGCACGCCCAGGGGCGGGCCGCCCTCACCCTGACCTATGTGCACCACGTGGCGGGCCGCTTCGACCTGGCCGGGCAGGACGCCGAGGAGGCGGACCGGCTCGCCGTACGGACCGGGGACCGGCTGTCCGCGTGCTGGGCGGCCAACCTCCTCGGGATCATGGAGTTCTACCGGGGCCACTTCGACGTCGGGAAGGCGCAGGCCCATCTCACCCGGGCCGTCGAGGGGTTCCGGGACTGCGAGGACATGGCGGGCGAGGCGAGCGCGCTGTGCAACCTGTCACGGCTCCACCTCGTCGACGGTGACGTCACCAAGGCGGTGGCGCTCTCCCGGCAGGGCACGGAGATGTACGACCGCATGGGCCATGCCCTCAAGGGGGCCAACGGCCGCTACGCGCTGGGACTGGCGCTGACCCAGGACGGACAGCTCACCGCCGCGGCGGAGCGGCTGAACGAGGCCCTGGAGGTGTTCCGCGACAGCCGTCAGCGGCTCTGGGAGGGGATGGCGCTCTTCCGGCTGGCCGAGGTCGACATCACGGCGGGCCACAGCGCCCAGGCGGCGACCCGGGCGGAGATGGCACTGACCGTCCTGCGCGGTATCGGCGGCGAGTGGCGGCGCGGCAACGTCCTCACCCTGCTGGGCCGCGCCCTCAACGGCATAGGGCAGCCCGGCCGCGCACGGGTCTGCTGGCTGGAGGCACTGGCCGTCTACGAGGAGCTCAAGTCACCGGAGGCGGACGGGGTGCGCGAGCTGCTGGCACCACTGAAAGCGGCCTGAAACCGGGCCGCGAGCGACCAGGTCCGGGCCCCGCGGCGGGCGTTCATCGTTTGTTTATCGCGACCCGGCATTCTCATTCCACGACGACCCGTCGCGTCGGGGGGCAGGCGGTCGTCAGGGGGCCCGCACCGATGAATTGAGAGCGTCCGGCGATTGCCGAGCGGTCTATGGTGAACGGCCTGCGGAACGTCCGTCCGGCCGCGCTCGGGGGAGCAGCCGGACGGACTTCAGCACGACAGACCTTCATGAACAGCCATGAACAGGGGAGTTGACACCATGGCCGCAGATCCGAAGAACGACACCACCGTCGACCCGGACAACGCTCACGTCACGGAGAAGCCCACCGTCGCGAAGCCCGCCAACGCACACGTCACCGACAAGCCGACCGCGGTGAAGCCCGCCAACGCACACGTGACCGACAAGCCCGCGTGATCTGAGACCTTCACGACGGGGCACGGGGGAACCGGGGGAACAGTGGCCGTGGTGGCCCGGAGGGGGTGCCACCACGGCCTCTGCCGCATGTCCGCACCCATCCGACCGAACCGACCCACCCGTAACGAAAGAGCTGCCATGACACTGACGAAGAAGCTGGTCGCCACTGCCGCCCTGGTGATAGCCGCGGCGGCGGCCTCCGCCGCGCCGGCCCTGGCGAACGGCCATGTGACGGACGCCCCGGGCACCGTCCACACCGCCGCCGCCGTGAGCCCGGACAACGGCCACGTCACCTCGGCCCCGCTGTAGTACCCCGGCACCGCGCCGGGTGACAGCAGCGCGGTGACGGACCCGTCCGCCGTGGGGCCGGCACCTGATGCCTCGTCCCACGGCGTCAGGCGGCCCGCACCAGCACCCGCGGCCCGCAGAGCCTCTTCATGTCGTCCTCGTCCGAGGTGAACACCGCGACATGGCCCGGCTGTCGCCCCGCGATCACCGCGAGTGCCGCGTCAATGGCGTACTTGCGCCCATGCAGCCCCGTCACTTCGAGCAGCTCGACCGCCTCCTTCGCCACGTCCCGCGTGACCGGCTCCACGACCACCCGCGACATCGCCCAGCCCCAGGCAGCTCGCCGCACCTGGCCGTGGCAGGCCTCGATCAGCGTCATGGAACTGGTCACCACACGAGTTCCCGACCGGTGCGCCTCCGTGATGCGGGCCGCCATCGTCCGGCCGGGCCCACACCTCGATCGGCCCGCTACCGCCCCCGCCCCCGCAGCTCGCCCTTCAGCACCTTTCCGCTCGCGTTCCGCGGCAGTTCCGGTACGAAGTCCACCTCGCGCGGGACCTTGTAGTTGGCCATCTCGCGGCGTGACCACGCGATCAGGTCGTCCGCCGTCAGCGTCGCCCCCGGGCGCCGGACCGCGTACGCCTTGCCGACCTCGCCCAGGCGGCCGTCCGGTACGCCGACGACCGCCACGTCCGCGACGTCCGGGTGCAGGCCGAGCAGTTGCTCTATCTCCGCCGGGTACGCGTTGAAGCCGCCGACGATGAACATGTCCTTGATCCGGTCGGTGATCCGCAGATGGCCCCCCGTGTCCAGGACGCCCACGTCGCCGGTGCGCAGCCAGCCGTCCGGGGTGAACGCCTCCGCCGTCGCCTCCGGGGCCTCGAAGTACTCCCGCATGACGTTGAAGCCGCGCACCAGCACCTCCCCCGGCTCGCCGGGTGGCGCCGCCACCCGTACCTCGGTGTCGGGGATCGCGCGGCCCGATGTCGTGGCGATGACCTCCGTGCTGTCGCCCTCGCGGCACATCGTGACGATGCCGCTCGCCTCCGAGAGGCCGTACGCCGTGATCACCGTCGCGATGCGCAGCTCCGAGCGCAGCCGCTCGACCAGCTGGAGCGGGACGACCGCGGCGCCCGTCACCACCAGCCGCAGCGCGCTCAGGTCGTGCTGGTCACGGGCCGGGTGGTCGAGCAGGGACTGGTGGAGGGTGGGCGGGCCCGGCAGCACCGAGATGCGTTCGGCGGTGACGTTGGCGAGGACGGTGTCGATGTTGAAGACCGGCTGCGGCACCATCGTCGCGCCCCGCATCAGACAGGCGATGATGCCCGCCTTGTAGCCGAAGGTGTGGAAGAACGGGTTCACGATGAGGTAGCGGTCGCCCTCGCGCAGCCCGGCCAGCTCGCACCAGATGCCGTAGCAGCGCAGGGTCTGCGCATGGGTGATGACCGCGCCCTTGGGGCGGCCCGTGGTGCCCGAGGTGAAGATGATGTCCGAAGGCGCCGAGGAGTCGACGGCGTCCGCGCGGGCCCGTACGGCGGCGCCGGAGACGTGCTCGCCGGCCGCCAGGAAGTCCTTCCAGGTGCGGAAGGACTCCGGGGCGTCCTCCGACAGCACGACCACCTGCTCCAGCTCCGGCAGCGCGGGCAGCGGGCCGGAACCGCTCCCCCGGCCGGCCGCGCGCCGCAGCGACGCCACGTACGAGGTGCCGAGGAAGGTGCCGGTCACGAAGAGCAGCGTGGCCCGGCTGCGCTCCAGTACGTACGCCGCCTCCGCGCCCTTGAAGCGGGTGTTCAGCGGGACCAGGACCGCGCCCGCCGTCACCGCGCCCAGCGCGGAGACGATCCAGTCGACGGTGTTGGGCGCCCAGACGGCGACCCGGTCGCCGGCGTTCACCCCGGACGCGATGCAGGCGGCGGCCGCCCGCTCGATCCGCTCGCCCAACTCCGTGTAGGAGATCCGGGTACGGCCGTCGACGACCGCCTCCCGCTCGCCGTACCGTTCGGCAGCGGACCGCACCAGCGCCGGAATACTGCCCCACTCCACGTCCCCGCGCATCGTATGCCTCCCGCGACCAGTAGCTGACTATCCGTCAGATTAGCTGTAGCCTTCCCCGCTGTCAGCAGTCATGACGTCCCCGGAGGTGGCGATGGCAGTGGCGACGCTCAAAGACGCAACGGCGATAGTCGGGATAGGCCAGACCGCGTTCGCCAAGCAACTCCCGGAATCCGAGAAGGCGTTGGCCTGCCGGGCGATTCTCGCCGCCCTGGACGACGCCGGGATCGCACCCTCCGAGGTGGACGCGTTCTCCTCGTACACGATGGAGGAGACCGACGAGGTCGAGGTCGCCAAGGCGGTGGGGGCGGGCGACGTCACCTTCTTCTCGAAGATCGGCTACGGCGGCGGCGGTTCCTGCGCGACCGTCGCGCACCTCGCTGCGGCCGTCGCGACCGGACAGGCGAACGTCGGGGTCGCCTGGCGCTCGCGCAAACGCGGCAGCGGCCCGCGCCCCTGGAAGAACACGGCGGTCCAGCTGCCGACCCCCGCCCAGTGGACCCGCCCCTTCGGCCTGCTGCGGCCCGCCGACGAGATCGGCATGCTGGCCCGCCGGTACATGCACGAGTACGGCGCCACCCGCGACCACCTCTTCAACGTCGCGCTGGCCTGCCGCAACCGCGCCAACCAGAACCCGGCCGCGATCATGTACGACCGCCCGCTGACCCGCGACATGTATATGACCTCGCGGTGGATCAGCGAACCGCTCTGCCTCTTCGACAACTGTCTGGAGACGGACGGCGCGCTGGCCTGCGTCATCGTCTCCGCCGACCGCGCCCGCGACTGCCGGCAGAAGCCCGTGTACGTCCACGCGGCGGCCCAGGGCCTGCCCGCCCAGCACCACGGCATGGTCAACTACTGGAACGACGACCCGCTGACCGGACCCTCCTGGACCGCGGCCCGGCACCTGTGGAAGCACGCGGACTTCGGCCCGGACGACGTCGACGTGGCGCAGATCTACGACGCCTTCACCCCGCTCGTCCCGCTCTCCCTGGAGGGATACGGCTTCTGCGGACGCGGCGAGGGCGCCGGGTTCACCGAGGGCGGCGCCCTGGAGATCGGCGGCAGGCTGCCGGTCAACACCGGCGGCGGCGGGCTCAGCGAAGGGTACGTGCACGGCTTCAACCTCATCACCGAAGGCGTGAAGCAGCTGCGCGGCAGCTCCACCGCCCAGGTTCCCGACGCCGGTACCTGCCTGGTCACGGCGGGCGAGTGCGTCCCCACATCCGCGATCCTGCTGAGGAGTTGAGTCCCCATGCTCCAGCCAGTCACCGACGAGGACGGCGCGCCCTTCTGGGAGTACACCGCCCGGCACGAACTGCGCGTCCAGTCCTGCGCGGAGTGCTCCACGCTGCGCTTCCCGCCCCGCCCCTGCTGCCCGCGGTGCCAGTCCTTCGACAGCGAGTGGCGGCGGATGTCCGGGCGCGGCCGCATCTGGTCGTACGTCCTCCCGCACCCGCCGCTGCTGCCCGACTACGCGGCCCAGGCCCCGTACAACGCGGTCGTGGTGGAGCTGGCCGACGCCCCGCACATCCGGCTCGTCGGCAATGTGGTCGCCGGGCCCGACGCGCCGCTGAACTCGGTGGACCCGCAGCGGCTGCGCATCGGCGCCCGGGTGCAGGTCACCTTCGCCGAGGCCGACGGGACGACCCTGCCGCGCTGGCTCCTGGAGCGGCCATGAGCCTGCGTGTGGAGCGGGACCGGGAGACGGGCGTCGCGGTCGTCACCCTCGACCGGCCCGACCGGCTCAACGCCGTCGATCTGGCCACTGCCGGTGAACTGGCATCTGTCTGGCGGGAGTTCCGCTTCGACACCTCGGTACGGGCAGTCGTCGTCACCGGCGCCGGGACGCGGGCCTTCTGCACCGGCATGGACCGCTCGGCCGAGGTGCCGCAGCCGCCGTCCCCGTACTCCCTCGACGACCCGTTGATCGCGATCGGCCCGAAGGCCAACGATCTCTGGAAGCCGGTGATCGCCGCGGTGCGCGGGATGGCCTGCGGCGGTGCGTTCTATCTGCTGGGCGAGGCGGAGTTCGTGATCGCGGCCGAGGACGCGACCTTCTTCGACCCGCACACGTCGTACGGCATGGTCAGCGCCTACGAGACCATCTACCTCGCCCAGCGGATGCCTTTCGGCGAGGTCGCCCGGATGGCGCTGATGGGGGCGGCCGAGCGGATCTCGGCACGGCGGGCGTACGAGACCGGGCTGGTCAGCGAGGTGACGGCGCCCGGCGACGAGCTGGCCGCGGCGGTCGGCTGCGCCGGGACGATCGCCTCGTATCCGACGGAGGCGGTGCAGGGGACGGTACGGGCGGTGTGGGCCGCGAAAGAGGGGGCCCGCGCCCAGGCGCTGGCGCAGGCCCCCCATCTGGTGGCGCTCGGCAATCTGCCGCCGGACCGGCAGTCGGCGCTGTTCGGCGCCAGGAAGGGTGAGTTCCGGGTGCGGTAGCCGGTAAGGCGGGCCGGTACAGCGGGTCAGTGCCGGTGCAGCGGGTCAGTACTGGGACAGCACCGAGTCCACCCGGCACCTCGCGACCGAACCGGCCTCGGAGGGGACCGACATGGGCACCTTCACCGTCGCGCTGGAGTTGCCGTACACCTGGACGGCCGCGGTGCCCGTGTCGACGGCGGAACCGCCCGCGTCGAGGAAGCTCATGGTGACCCGGTAGCTGTGGCTGCCGCTCGCCGCCCTGGCCGACACCCGTACGGTGGCAGCGGTCGCGCCCTTCTTCGCGCAGGTCACCACGGTGCCGGTGGCCGACGGCGCGGGTGCGGCCGTGCTGCTGCTCGAACCGCTCGTGGAACCCGTCGTGGAGCCGCTCGTGGAACCGGTCGACGACCCGTAGGTGTTGTCGTTGTAGTGGTGGTGCGTGGTGGAACTGCTGTGGCTCTGGCTGCTGGAGCAGCCGCCGCCGGAGCTGTGGCTGTGCCCGTGGCTGCCGTGGCGCGAGAAGCCCGTCAGAGCGAGGACCACCCCCACCAGGACGGCACCGAACCTCAAACGTCGCATGATCATGTCATCTCCCCCGTTTCGGCCGACACCGTAACAGGACGCGCCGCGCTGTGGTGGCGGGGTCAGGACCCCCGGCGTAGCGTCGAAGACGAGATCCGTCGGAGGAGACCGATGATTTTCCGCAATGTCCTTGGCTCCCTCGTCGCTCTCGTCGGGGCAGCGGCCGCCGTATACAGCCCCTTCCGTAACTGGTACGACGGCCGCCACGGCAGCGAGTACCGCATCCAGGACCTGTTCAACGGCATCACGGCGACCAAGCCCGACGCGGGCGGCTCCATCCTGATCCCGTTCGCCTTCGCGGCGCTTCTCACCCTGATCGGCATTCTGCTGCGCTCCCGCATGCTGGTGACGCTGGCGGGCCTGATCACCATCGGCTTCACCGTGCTGTGGATGGTCCGCGTCGGTATCGCGGCGCACACCCTGGCGATCAGCTCCAACGGCAGGGGGCTGGGGCTGGGCGTCGGGGACGCGCTGATCGGCGGGGTGCTGATGCTGCTGGGCGCGGGCCTGATGAGGGGACGGCGGGCGCATGCGGTCGCGCCTCGGACCGAGCCCGAGCCCGGACCGGGGGGCGCGACAGCGTACGAGCCCGCGTCGCCGTACGAGCCCGCGCCGCCTTACGCGCCCGCCCCGCCGTACGGGGCCGCCGGTCCGGCGCCCGGGTACGAGCCCGACGCGACTCCTCCTGCGGTGGCCCGGCCGTACGAACCGGGGGACGAGCACGACACGCTGTCGTTCAGTTCGGCCGATCTGCCGGCGGAGCTGACGGCCCCTGAGGAGCCGGGTGAGCGGGGCGAGCCGGGTGGTGGGGCCACGCGGGCGCGTCCGCCCGGTGAGTGACCGCGTTCGGGTGCTCCGCCCCTCAGACCCCGGACGGGATCGAGTTCTCCGGGAGGAGCGGGATCCTCAGCTCGACCGGCCCGTGCCCGTGCCCTTGACGGCGTCCAGGGCGTAGACGCAGCGGTCCTTGCTGCACGCGTAGACGACCCCTGAGCGCACCACCGGGGATCCGGTGATCTCGCCGCCCGTGGCCAGCTTCCAGCGGAGCTGGCCGCCGACCGCGTCCAGCGTGTACAGGCAGTGGTCCGCCGAGCCGAAGTGGATCCGGCCGTCCGCCACCACCGGCGCCCCGACCACCTCGCCGCCCGCCGCGAACCGCCACTTGGGGGTGCCGGTCACCGCGTCCAGCGTGTAGAGCGCGCTTCCGCTGCCCACGTGGACGTTGCCCTGTGCGACAAGGAGCGGGTGGAGGGACTGGCGGGACTCGGTGGCGATGCGCCAGCGGTCGTTGCCGGTCGTGGAGTCGATGGCGTACACGGTGCCGAGGTAGTCGGCCAGGTAGACACCGCCCCCGGCCACCGCGGGGCCGGGGGCGAAGGCCGGGGCGGAGAGGAAGACCGCGGGGGCCTCGAAGTGCCAGTGGACCCGGCCGGACGTGCGGTCGATGGACAGGACGCGGGTCCCGGCCGCGATGTACACACAGCCGTCGTCGGCGGACGTCACCCGGACGGGCACGCCCCCGCACGCGGCAGCGTCGCCCACCGGGTACGACCAGCGCTCGGCGCCGGTACGGGCGTCGAGCGCGAAGAGGCGGGCGTCCTTCCAGACGTACACCGTGTCCCCGTGGAGCGCGGGCCCGGACTCCGGGGTCTCGAAGTCCGTCTGGGCCCCGCTCAGCTCCCACAGCTTCTCGCCGTTGGACGCCTCCCACGCCTGGACGCCGCCGCCCCGCGTGCCGGTGAGGACGGTGCCGTGCTCGGCCTGGAGCGAGTAGACCCACGCCTCGGTCGACAGCCGCCAGCGGTCGGTGCCGTCCGTGCCGTCGAGTGCGTACAGCGTCGGTCCGTCGGACGCGTGGATCCGGCCGCCCGAGACGGCCATCGCCCACGCCACGTCCCTGGTCTTGAACTGGCGCCGCCCGCTGCCCACATCGAGGGCGTGCACCTCGAAGGAGGTGACGTACAGCAGATCGCCGTCGACGGCCGGGGTACCCCAGACGTCGTTCGACATACGGAAACGCCAGGGCCGCCAGCGGACGGCCTCCTCGGGCACCCGGGGCGCGGGTGGCGCGGCCGCCTGGTGCGCAGCCTCCGCGCCGTGCTGCCCCGGGGGGCGCACCCACCCGGTCGCGGGTCCGGCGGTCTCGGCGGGGTGGGCGCGGGCCTCCGCGACGCGCGGCCCGGGACCGATCGGCACCTGGGCGCCGGGCAGCCGTACGGCCCCGTCCCGCCATCCGGTCTGCGACTGCTGGTGCTGCTGCGGCTGGTGTTGCTGCTGCGACTGCTGATGCTGCTGCGGCTGGGGATGGGGCTGTGCCTGCTGTTGCTGAGCGGGAGCCTGCTGCGGCTGCTGGTGACGGGGCTGCGGCTGGGGCGGCGGCTGCGGCGGCTCGTACGCCGGTCTCGGCGGCAGCGAGGGGTTCGCCGGCCTCGGCACCGCGGGCGGACGGCCGCCGCGCCGGGTCTCGATCATCGCGGTGGCCCGGGCGGGCAGCCAGGCGGACGCGGTACCGCTGTCGTCGCCGCCCGACGCGAAGAGATGCGGTGCCAGCTGGGCCTGGAGGTCCTCCGGACTGGGCCGCTGGGTGAACTCCTGCTGCATGCACGCCTCGATCAGCGGCCGCAGCTCGTCGGGCAGGCCCGTCAGATTGGGACCCTCGCGCAGCAGCATGAAGACCGTCTCGACCGGGTTCGCACCGTGGAACGGCGCATGGCCGGTCGCCGCGAACACCAGCGTCGACCCGAGCGAGAAGACATCGCTCGCGCCCTTCACGTTGCGGGAGTCCTTGGCCTGTTCGGGTGACATGTACGCGGGGGTGCCCACCGCGACGTTCGTCATGGTCAGCCGGGTGTTGGAGACGCCGGACGCGATCCCGAAGTCGATGACGCGCGGCCCGTCCTCCACCACCAGCACATTGGACGGCTTGAGATCCCGGTGGACGAGACCGGCGCCGTGGATCGACTGCAGGGCCTCGGCGATACCGGCGGCCAGCCAGCGCACCGCCTGGGCCGGCATCGGCCCGCACTCATTCACTATTTCTTCGAGGGAGGGCGCGGGGACGTACGCGGTGGCCAGCCACGGCACGGCGGCACGGGCGTCGGCGTCGACCACGGCGGCCGTGTAGAAACCGCTGACGGCCCGGGCGGCCTCCACCTCGCGGGAGAAGCGGACACGGAACAGCTGGTCCTCGGCGAGCTCGGTCCGTACGGTCTTGATCGCCACGCGCCTGCCCGAGGCCGAGCGCGCCAGATACACAAGCCCCATACCGCCGGCCCCGAGCCGCCCGAGCACCTCGAACGGGCCGATCCGCCTCGGATCGTGCTGCGTCAGCTGCTCCACCACGCGCCTCCCACCTCCCCGTACGGGCCCCGGGGAAGGGGGACCGCGAAATACAGCTGAGTTCAGCGTCTCACCACTGGGCACCACCCGGTGGTGCGCACCCCGATTGTTCCTGGCTGACGTGCTCGTTGCGAAACCGGGGGCGGATCGGGGTGTCTCACCGCGATACGGACATGGCGCCCGCACAGGAGCGCGGCAGGGCCTGTGACAGGAGGCGCGGCAGGTGGCAGGAGCCGCCACAGCCCCCTGCGGGCCGGACCGGCCGCACTCGGCCCCTCTCGGCCCCTCTTGGCCGCCCTCGGCCGCTCTTGTACGGTGAAGCCCGCCCAGGAGTGATGCCCGTCACAGCCCGAAATTGTTTACGGGAGTTGTCCACGGAAGTTATCCACAGCCTGTTGATAACAATATCAATCCTGTTCCCCTCGGCGAGCCGCCCCATGACCAGCCCGGACCCCATTTGCAGTCGGCCGAATCGCGCTCCGATCACCCCTCGGTAAGCTGACGGCATGACAGGACAAGTACGCACCGTCGACGGCCGCGTGGCCGGCCGACGAGGTCAGGCGACGCGGCAGAAGCTGCTCGACTGCCTCAGCGAGATGCTCAGCTCCTCGCCGTACCGGGACGTCAAGGTCATCGACGTGGCCCGGAAGGCGGGGACTTCGCCCGCGACCTTCTACCAGTACTTCCCCGACGTCGAGGGCGCGGTCCTCGAAATCGCCGAGGAAATGGCCAAGGAGGGTGCGGGGCTGACCGAGTTGGTCTCCGGACGCTCCTGGAGCGGAAAGGCCGGCTGGCAGACGGCCGAAGAACTCGTCGAGGGATTCCTCGACTTCTGGCGCCGCCACGACGCGATCCTCCGCGTCGTCGACCTCGGCGCGGCGGAGGGCGACAAGCGGTTCTACAAGATCCGCATGAAGATCCTGAACTCCGTCACCAACTCCCTGACCGAATCGGTCAAGGAGCTCCAGGCCAAGGGCAGGGTCGACAAGGACGTCAGCCCCGCGGCCATGGCCGGCTCCCTCGTCGCCATGCTGGCCGCCGTGGCCGCGCACCAGAAGGGGTTCCAGACCTGGGGCGTCAAACAGGCCGAACTCCGCCCGAACCTCGCCCTCCTGGTCCACCTGGGCATCACGGGCAAGAAGCCGACAAAGTAACCGCGGGGCGCCACCACGTCCTTCGTCCTGTCGCGCAGACGGCGGACCACCGAGGTGGGTGGTCCGCCGTCCGCGTACCCGCAGCACGGGGCACGCAGTCGGCGCAGGACACAGCACCACGCACCACTCAGCACACCGCACCGCACCGCAGACCGCACAGCGCCACGCCTCAGCGGCGCTCCAGCCGGAACAGCCGGATCTCCCGGTCCACCCGTGCCTGGTACGCGGCGTACGGCGGCCAGAACGCCAGCGCCGTGGTCCACACTCCCGCCCGCTCCGCACCCTCCAGGAGCCGCGCCCTGACCTGGATGTCCCGCCCCCTCCAGTTCACCTCGGCGTCCGGGTGCGCCAGCAGGTTGGCCGTCCACGCGGGATGGCCGGGCCGCCCGAAGTTCGATCCGACGAGAATCCAGGTACGCGGCCACGGCTCCTGCTCCCGCCCCGGCGCCCCGCCGTCCCCCGCCTCCCGCTCCTCCGGCATGCACGCCAATGGCGTAACCCGCGGCAGACCGCTTCTCGCACCCGTCGCCGTGAGGATCACCCCGGGCAGCATCCGGGCGCTGAGCAGCACCTTTCCCCGGGTCAGCCGGTGCACCGTACGGTCCATCGCCGGTACGACGTGCGGCGCGATCCTGGCGAACGCACGGGTGGACGAGACCCTCTGCACCAGTCGGGTTCCCGGCAGCATCAGACCGCGACCGCCGCTGGGCCGGTGAAGAGCCCCGCGCGCTCCGCCGCGTGCGCGCGCAGTCCGTGCACCGGCCCGAACAGCAGCTCGTCCGACGCCGCCCGCTTGAAGTACAGCTGGATGTCGTGCTCCCAGGTGAAGCCGATCCCGCCGTGCAGCTGGACCGCCTCGGACGCCGCGCCCCGCAGCGCTTCCAGGCCCTGCGCCAGCGCGAGCCCGCCCGCCGCCGGGTCCCACGCCGCGTAATAGGCGGCGGACCTGGCCGCCTGCACCTGCACATAGAGCCCGGCCAGCCGGTGCTTCACGGCCTGGAACGAGCCGATGGGGCGCCCGAACTGCTCACGCTGCCTGACGTGTTCGACCGTCCGCTCCAGCGCCCGGTCCGCCGCACCGACCGCCTCAGCGGCCAGTACGGCGGCCGCCGCGCACCCGGTACGGGCCAGCGCGCCCGGCACACCGGACGCGGCATCTCCCCCGTCGTCATCCGCATCGCCGAGCAACTCGGCCGCGGTGTCGCGCAGTTCGATACGGGCCTGCGGCCGGGTCGCGTCCAGCGCGGTCTGCCGCACCCGGGACATCCCGGCGGCGTCGGCCCGTACCAGGAAGAGCAGCGTGCGGCTCCGGGCGAACCCCCCGGTGTGCGCGGCGACCAGCAGCACCCCGGCGCTGTGGCCGTCGAGCACCTGGTCGGCCTGCCCGTACAGCCGCCACCCCTCTGCGGTGGGCCGCGCCTGGACGCCGCCGGCCCGGCCGCCGCCCGCCCAGTCGCCCGCGTTGTCGCCGAGCAGGCCGAGCGCGGGCCCGAGGGGCGCCGCCAGGGTGGCGGTCAGCTCGCCGCGGGCGACGGCCGGGAGCAGTTCCGCGCGCTGGGCCTCGGTGCCGAGCGCGGTGATCAGCGGCGCGGCCAGCGCGGCCGTCGCGAACAGCGGGGACGGCAGCAGTGCCCGCCCCGTCTCCTCGCAGGCGAGCACCAGCTCGGCGGTGCCGCATCCCACGCCCCCGTACTCCGCGGGGATCGCGAGGCCGGGCAGCCCGAGCTGCTCGGCGAGGGTGCGCCAGAGCTCCTGGTCGTACCCGGCCGGGGTGGCCGCTGCGGCTCTGACCCCGTCCGGGCCGCAGCGTTTGGTCAGCAGTTCGCGCAGGGTGCGGCGGATCTCGTCCTGCTCCGCGGTGAAGGCGGCATCCATGGGCGGGCCCCTCTCCTGATCTGACGGCGCGTCATAGTAGAGCGCGCCGATCCAGATGCCCAGAGGCGGTACGGGAGACGTCCGACGCCATTGCCCCGCACTCGATCTGATGTACCGTCAGATACATGTCATCCTCCGTCATATCTGCCCGGCCGCGGCGGCGGGTCGCCGTCGCCGGTGTCGCCCTGTCGGACTGCGGCAAGGTCGACGACGCCACCCCGTACGCCCTGCACGCCCAGGCCGCGCGCCGCGCGCTCGCCGACTCGGGCCTCGGCCGCGAGGTGATCGACGGCTTCGGCTCGGCGGGCCTGGGCACCCTCGCCCCGGTGGAGGTCGCCGAGTACCTGGGTCTGAAACCCAGCTGGGTCGACTCCACCTCCGTCGGCGGCTCCACCTGGGAGGTCATGGCCGCCCACGCGGCCGACGCCATCGCCGCGGGCCACGCCAACGCGGTGCTGCTGGTGTACGGCTCCACGGCCCGCGCCGACATCAAGGCGCGGCGCCGTACGTCGAACCTCTCCTTCGGCGCGCGCGGTCCCCTCCAGTTCGAGGTGCCGTACGGCCACTCGCTGATCGCCAAGTACGCGATGGCCGCCCGCCGCCACATGCACGAGTACGGCACGACGCTTGAGCAGCTGGCCTCGGTGGCGGTCCAGGCGAGGGCGAACGCGGCCCACAACCCGGACGCCCTGTACCGCGATCCGATCACGGTGGACGAGGTGCTGGGTGGACCGATGATCGCGGACCCGTTCACCAAGCTGCACTGCTGCATCCGCAGCGACGGCGGCTGCGCGGTGCTGCTGGTGGCCGAGGAGTACGTCACGGACTGCGCGAAGGCGCCCGTGTGGGTCCTGGGCGCCGGGGAGCACGTCTCGCACACCACGATGTCGGAGTGGGACGACTTCACGGTCTCCCCGGCGGCGGTCAGCGGCCGGCTGGCCTTCGAGCGGGCGGGGGTCCGCCCGGCGGAGATCGACCTCGCCGAGATCTACGACGCCTTCACCTACATGACGCTGGTGACGCTGGAGGATCTGGGGTTCTGCGCGAAGGGCGAGGGCGGCGCGTTCGTGGAGAAGGGCCGACTGCTGCGCGACGGCGACTTCCCCGTCAACACGGACGGCGGCGGCCTCTCCGCCTGCCATCCCGGGATGCGCGGCCTGTTCCTGCTGGTCGAGGCGGTCCGGCAGCTGCGGGGCGAGGCGGGCGAGGGCCGCCAGGTCCACAAGGCGGGCGGCCGGCTGCCGGAACTGGCGGTCGCGTCGGGGACGGGCGGCTGGTTCTGCTCCTCGGGGACGGTGGTGCTGGGGCGGGGGTGAGCGCCGCATGGTCGTCCGGTCCGGGGGCGGGCGCTTGCGTAAGGTGCAAGCTACCCTTCAGGTCATGCAAACTCCGGCGCCACTGCTCCTGCCGATGTTGCGCTCACGGACACAGGGTGAACTGCTCGCCATGCTCTACCTCCACCCCGAGCAGGAGTACTCCCTCTCCGAGCTGGCCGCCCAGCTGAACGTGTCCGTGGCCACGATCAGCCGCGAGGCCGACCGACTGGGCGCAGCCGGGCTGACCGTCGAGCGCCGGTACGGCAACATGCGGCTGGTACGGGCCGCCACCGACACGGTGGTCTCCCGGCCGCTGACGGATCTGATGGCTGCCACCTTCGGCCCCCTGCCCGTACTGAGCGAACTGCTGTCGGAGGTCGGCGGGGTGGGCAGGGCATACATCTACGGCTCGTGGGCCGCGCGCTACGAGGGCGAGCCAGGGCAGGTGCCGCGCGACATCGATGTCCTCGTGATCGGCCCTGCCGACGAGGACGAGCTGGATGACGCCGCGCGGGCCGCCGAGGCCCGGCTCGGCCGCGAGGTCAACATCCACCGTGTTTCACACCGCAGTTGGGATGGCACGGACGCTGGTCCCTTCCTGGCGACTGTGCGTGCCCAGCCCATGGTTCCGCTCGTTCTCCACGAGACGTGATACCGGGGAGGAGCCTGTATGCGGTGGGAACAAGGGCGTTCGAGCATCGATGCCATGCTGGTGAACGGCGAACTGCAGAAGGTCGCGGCCAGTCGCGAGCAGGCGGACCGCTTACTCGCACAGGCGAGGGGACACGTCGAAACAGCCCGTGCGGCAGCAGCCAACGACGCCGTGGGCGCGTACCAACTTGATCTACGACGCCGCTCGCAAGGCGCTGGCCGCCGCCCTGGAGAACCAGGGGCTCAGAGCCACGAGCCGGGGCGGACACCGCGATTCGTGACGCGGCACTGGCGCAGTTCGAACCGCCGCTGGGCAAGATCCTGCGCCCCTACGACCGGATGCGCCCCTACTGATGGATGAGGGAGTAACACGGCCCTCCGAGCGGGCACCCGGCTGGCGGGAACGCGGGCCGGGCGGCCTGTCTGCCGGAGCGGCCCGTTCAGCCCCCGCATACGCCGCCCGCACCCGGTAGCAGTCGCGCCCGCTCAGCCCTTCATCCCCGAGAAGGCGATCCCCTGGATGAACTGCCGCTGCATCGCCACGAACACCACGATCACCGGCAGCGTCGCGAGCAGGGACCCCGCCATCAGCACCGGGTACTCCGTCAGATGCGCGCCCTGGAGGGACGCGAGCCCCGCCGACAGGGGCATCTTGGCCGGGTCCGTGTTCACGATCAGGGGCCACATCAGGTCGTTCCAGGACCACAGGAACGTGAGCACGCCCAGCGCCAGCAGGCCGGGCTTGGCCAGCGGCAGTGCCACCCGCCAGAAGACCGTGAAGGGGTTGGCGCCGTCCAGTCGCGCCGCCTCCTCCAGTTCCTCGGGCAGCCCCATGAAGAACTGCCGCAGCAGGAACGTGCCGAAGGCGGAGAACATCCCGGGAATCACCAGCGCCTGCATGGAGTCCAGCCAGCCCAGGTCCTGCATGATCTGGTACTGCGGCAGCAGGAAGAGCTGTCCGGGCACCATCAGTACGGCGAGGAATCCGAGGAAGATCGCCCCGCGCCCGGGGAAGCGGATCCGCGCGAAGGCGTACGCCGCCATCGAGCACAGCAGCAGCTGGGCCCCGGTCCGCAGCAGCGCCATCACCGCCGTGTTCACGAGCTGCCGCCCGAACGGGACCGCGTCGAAGACCTTCCCGTAGTTCGACCAGTCCCAGTGCGCGGGCAGGATCGTCGGCGGCACCTGTACGGACTCACCGAAGCTCTTGAAGGAGGTCAGCACCTCCCACACCAGCGGAAAGACGGTGACCACCGCGCCCAGCGCGAGCAGGACGTGAGCGGGCCACAGCCTGCCCTGACGGCTTCTGTTCTGGGCACGGGAACTCCGGGTGCCCCGTGTCGCCTCACGCATAGTGGACCCACCTCTTCTGCAACCGGAACTGGATGGCGGTCATCGCCATGATCAGGACGAACAGGACACAGACGATCGCCGCGCCGTATCCGCGCTGGTTGTCGAAGAACGCCTTCTGGAAGAAGAGCATCACGACGGTCTGGCCCTCGCTGTAGGCCGGGTTCTGAAGCGCGCCGGTCGTGTTCGCGCCGAGGATCAGATACACCAGGTCGAAGACCTGAAGGGACTGGATCACCGACAGCACGGTGGTGAAGAACAGCGTGGGGCTCAGCAGCGGCAGGGTGACGGAGAAGAACTGCCGGATGCGTCCAGCGCCGTCGAGCGACGCCGCTTCGTAGTAGTCGCCTGGGATGCTCTGGAGACCGGCCAGCAGCAGGATCATGTTGTAGCCGACGGTCATCCACACACCGACGACGGCGACCGCGAAGCGGATGGTGTGCGGGTCGGACACCCAGTAGGTGCCGTTGATGCCGATCGAGGACAGCGCGTGGTTGAGGATGCCGGCGTCGCCGTTGTAGAGCCAGCGCCAGACCACCGCGACCGCGGCGGGCATCGTGACCACCGGCAGGAAGTAGAACGTGCGGTAGATCCCGGTGCCGGTCAGGCCCTTCAGGTTGAGCAGCACCGCCAGCACCATCGACAGCGGGATCCCCAGCAGCACGAGGCCGGTGTAGATGCCGGTGTTGCCCAGTGACTGCCAGAACTCGGGGTCACTCACCAGGGTGCGGTAGTTGGACAGACCGATCCAGCTGGTCCCGCCGAAGGCGCCCCACTCGGTGAAGCTGTAGTACACCGTCTGCACCACGGGCCACAGGTAGAAGACCGCGAGGCCAAGACCGGCCGGGGCGATCAGCGCGTAACCCCACCACTTGTCCCGGTGCTGGAAGCGGCGCTCGCGGCGGCGCAGTTCCCGCTGGTCCAAGCGGTCCTGGCTGGTGCGCTGCGCCGGTACGGCGGTTTTCGCACGCACATCGAGGCTCATCAGGACCGGCCCTTTCTCTCCTGTGCGAGCAGCTGGTTCATCGCGTCGGTCAGGGAGCGGGTGGCGCCCTTGAGGCTCTCGTCCCCGCTCCACGCCCTGGAGAGCCACATCTGTTCCTTGTGCGACCAGGCGGCGCTGTTGGCTGAGCTGGGGAAGGGCACCGAGTAGTCGAGCGCGTCCAGGTGCACCTGGAGGTCGAACTTCGGCATCCCTTCGGCCCACGGTTTCGCGGTGCCGTTACGGGCCGGGATGGCCGTGCCGTACTTGCCCTGGAGCAGCGATGCCTGCTCAGTGCCGAGGAACCGGACGAACTCCCGGGCCAGCTCGGCGTGGGGTGTGCGGGCGTAGATCACGTTGGCCAGGCCGTGCAGGACGGTGGCGCGGTGGCGGCCCTTGGGCATCGGTGCGACATCGACCTTGGCCCGCAGCTCGGGGTCGCCGTAGAACGTCGCCGCGTTGTACGACGCCTCGTACGTCATGGCCAGCGTCCCGGACTGGAACATCTGGGTGGGGTCCGTGTCGGTCATCTGCTGGAGCGACGGCGCGGCACGGTAGCGGTGGATCAGGTCGATCCACAGTTGCAGGCCCTCCAGGGTGTGCTCGTCCGAGTAGCCGGAGCGCGTCTTGTCCTTGGAGATGACCCAGCCGCCGGCCTGCGGTATCGAGTTGTAGTAGTTCTCCTGCGCGCGGGCCGGGGCCCCGACACCGTAGATCCCGCGCTTGCGGTCGGTGAGCCGCTGGGCGTTGGAGATCAGGTCCTGCCAGGTCCAGGAGGAGTCCGGATAGTCGACCTTGGCCCGGTCGAAGATCTCCTTGTTGAACCAGAGCGCGACCGTGTCGAAGTCCTTCGGGGCGCCGTACTGGGTGCCCTTCCAGCGGTAGAGGGAGACCAGGTCGGACGGGAAGTCGGACGGGTGCAGTATGGCGTCGGAGCCGCTGGTCTCCAGCGGGAGCAGCTGCCCGGCGTCCGCGTAGAGGCCGAAGTTGGGCCCGTTCATCCAGAAGACGTCGGGGGCCGAACCACCGGTGCACGCGGTGCGCAGTTTGGTCCAGTACGTCCCGTTTGGGGTGAGTTGTACATCGACTTTCACCCCCGGCCGGGTGCGCTCGAACTCCCGGGCCGCCCGGTTCATGGCGGGCATCTGGTAGATGTCCCAGACGCCGTAGGTGATGCGTCCACGCCGGGAGCCGCCGCCCGAGGATGCCGATGACGAGCTGGAACTACAGCCGGTCGCGAGCGGGGCCGCCGCGAGCGTGGCGGCGGCCGCCGTGAGGAGGGAACGTCTGCGCACGCGGAACCTTCCTGGGGGATAGGGCTTCGGCCTCGCCGCGCGGGAGGGGCCATGAAGTCGACGGAGGTCATCCCGTGGGGGACACCTCTCCACAACCGGATGGTTGGACGTTATTTGTTCAAAGTTGATGGGTCAATGCCTCTTCCGATCATCTTTACGCATCTGAGGCCATTGGATTCAGCCCCGAGCACGCCGAAGGGCGCCGCCAAAGATGGCGGCGCCCTACACGATGCGCGTGTGACGAGGGTCAGACCGGGAGCTGCTCCACGAAGGTCGTCCAGGCGGCCGGGGCGACCGCGAAGGTCGGGCCGTCCGGGACCTTGGAGTCACGGAGGTGGACGGCGCGGGGGTGGGCTGCCACCTCGACGCAGGCCCCACCCTCGTTGTTGCTGTAGCTCGACTTGCGCCAGTCGCACGCGACTTCGAGGCAGTCACCGCCCTCGTTGTTGCTGTAGCTGCTCTTGAACCACGTGAGTTCGGTGCTCATAGCCGATCTGCCATCCTCTCGATCAGTTCTGCGGACTCCCAGGGGGTGAGCGCCTGCGCCCGCAGCTTTCCGAAGCGGTCGATGTGCTGGTTGACCTGCTGCGGATTCGAGATCAACGTACCTCCGCTATGACCCTCTTCGTAGGCCCAATTGCGGCCGTCCGGCGTACTGATCAACTTGATCGGACCGTTCAACCCCGCATGCGCAGTTCTAGCCGTCGGCATCACCTGCACCATCAGATGATTCATCGTCTGCATGCACTTCAGGACGTGCAGCATCTGGTTGCGCAGCACCGACTTCCCGCCGATGGGCCGTTGCAGCACCGACTCCTCGATGACGTACGCCACGATCGGCAGCGGGTCCCGGCTCAGCACCGCCTGCCGCTCCAGGCGGGCCTCGACATGCTTCTCGATCTCCGCTTCGGAGAACTGCGGGACGCGTTCCTCGTACAGCGCCTGGATGTACTCCTCGGTCTGGAGCAGACCGGGAAAGAACATGTTCTCGTACGCGCTGATACTGGACGCGATCTTCTCCAGCCGCACCCACCCCACGAACGTGCGCGGGTACTTCTCGTCCTCCATCAGCGGGATGCAGGACTTGAGCGCGCCCCGCGCGTCCAGCACCCCGTCGGAGTCCGTGAGGAAGCTCGTCGTCGGGATGCGCTCACCCCGTTCGTACGCCCCGGCCAGCGACTCCGAGATGAGCAGCCGGTCCCCCATCTCCTGTCTCGTCATGCCCGCCCGGGAACGGAAGTTCCTGATCAGGTCCCCTACATGCCTGCGTGCCGGGGACGGCTGCGCCGCGTTCGCGTCACTCGACTTGTTGGCTGCCACAAGATCACCCCGCCTTTCCACATCGTCCCGATGTGCACCACATTCCTCTGGTCACGCTACGCAATCGTGCCGATGCCTGGAGGCATGACCAGTGAAAATCTCCCCGATTGGGTACCGGCTTCGGGCCACCAACTCCGGCTGACCGGCGTCCACTTCGACGCCATCCGGGTCCGCGGGGTGCGCGGCGAGGCCGTGCTGCACCATCTCGCCACGCTCACGGACGGGGAGCCGGGGCCCGTCGTACGGGAAGTCGCCGGGGGCCGGTGGACGTACTTCCTGATTCCGCCGGGGTCCTCGTACGACTTCGACTGGCCGCCGGGGGCCACCTGTTTCGGGCCCGCGGCGCGGGATCAGTACGTCGGGATCCCCGCGCCGCACGGCAACACGTATCCGCTGCACTGGCGCTGCGGTCCGCCGGTGGAGGGGAAGTTCGTCGACCCCGAGCTGCTGCACGTGGTGGTCACGGCGCAGCTCTGCCGGGACCCGGAGTAGCGCGAGCACGCGTCGGCGCGCACGCGAAGGCCCCGCCCGGAGACGATCCGGACGGGGCGCTGCGGTGTGCTGTGCAGCTCCGATGTGTCGCGCGTACGTGGCCGATGCGCCGGTATGAGTCGGTTCGCTGTGGGGTCTCCGACGGGAGCCCGGACGTGGATGTGCGGGCGGTGCCAAGGGCCCCCGTGACGTGTACGGCGCCGCCGAAGGCCAGACACTAGCCCGCTCCGGGCACGGGAGTCGCACGGTTTCCCGGGCGGCGCCGTTGCGCTCAACTCCCTTTGTCCACAGGATCGTTACAACGAGAATGACCGACGCTCGTCCGCTCCCGGTTCGCCACCTGGCAGGAGGCCGACGGAGCCCGCGACTCCACGCTGCTGCGGGTGGCGTCCTGGTACCTCGGGGAGGTCCAGGTGCGGCACGCCGGTGCGCGGTGGCGCTGCGACCCGGACGAGCCCGGCCGCCCGCCGGTCGCGGGCGGGTATCCGCTGGTGACGGTCCCCCGTACGGCGTTGACCGACGACGAGCGGGAGCTGCTCGCCCGCGAGGAGGAAGAGGACGGCAACCCGACCCCGGTGGTGGACCCCGCCGCCACGATCCGCGGCCTCTTCAAGGCGCCGGACAACCACCTGCGCGAGGTGACCGGCTGGTTCGAGGGCTTCCGGGAGTGGTTGCGGGAGGCGTGACGGGGTGCGTTCATGAAGCCTGCCGCCGGGTCCACAATGCACCCATGAACCCCACCGCCGAGGACGACGCCGCCTTCACGGATTTCCTGCACACCCTGCGGGTCTGGGACCTGCCCGAGCTGCCCGGGTTCGACCCGGACACCGCCCCCGCGACGCCCCTCCCGCTCTTCCGGGAGTGGCTGCGTTCCGCGGCGGCCGCAGGCCAGCCCGAGCCGCACGCCATGACGCTCGCCACCGCCGACGCCGACGGCCGCCCCGACGTACGGACCCTGATGCTGCACGGCGCGGACACGCGCGGCTGGCACTTCGCCTCGCACTCCGGGAGCGCCAAGGGCCGCCAGCTGGCGGTGCGCCCGCAGGCCGCTCTCGGCTTCTACTGGGCGGCGCAGGCCAGGCAGGTCCGGGTGCGGGGGCCGGTGACGGCCGCACCCGCCGCCGAGAGCCAGGCGGATCTGCACGGCCGCTCGACCGGGGCGCTGGCCGCCGCGCTCACCGGGCGGATGAGTGACGTACTCGGGTCACCGGCCGAGCTGGAGCGGGCGTCGGCCGATGCCTGGGAGCGGGCACAGGCGGATCCGGAGGCTCCCGTACCGAGCTGGACGCGGTACGTACTGGATCCGGTCGAGGTCGAGTTCTTCCAGGGCGACGCGCGCCGGCGCCATGTCCGGTTGCGCTACCGGCGCATGGAGAGCCGCGACTGGGCGCGCGAACTGCTCTGGCCGTAGGGCGTCAGCGCGGCCAGCCTGCGGCGGCGCACGATCCGGCCCGCCAGCCCGAACCCGGCGCCCGCCAGGGCGAGCAGGGTGCCGGCGAGGACGCTCACGGCGAGCAGCAGGGGCATCGCCGGGTAGTCGATGATCCGGCCCCGGACCGCCTTCACCGGCAGCGTGCCCGCCTGGTCGGCCAGGAAGCGCCTGGAGTCCAGCGCGTCGGCCCGGTTGTCGCCGAGGGTGAACATCCGGCCTTGCGGCACGAAGACGTCGTACGCGTCCGCCGTGCCCTCGTCGCCGTCGTTGAGGTACGGCTCGTCGAGCGGTTCACCGTTGAGCAGCAGCTGCTTCCCGTCGAAGACGAGATGGTCACCGCCGAGTGCGATGACGCGTTGCAGGATGTCGGCGCCGTCGTAACGGTCCGGCGTGCGGTAGAGCACCACTTCGCCGTGGTGCAGCCCGCCGCCGTCGCTCTTCTCGATGGCCACCCGGTCGCCCCTGGCGAACGCCGGAACCATCGAGTCGTCTTTCACGCTGACCGACTCGTACCCACGGAACCCCCAGAGGGCGCCGGCGGCCAGGAGCACGACGCCCAGAACGCCCAATACCCACCCAGTGACCGTCAGTCCACGCCCAGCACGCATACCGGACCCCCTTCCTCCATCTGTTCCTGCGTACGGACCCCCGGGATCGTTACCCGGCCGGTACGGGCTGCCGCCGCCCGGTCACTGTGAGGTGAACCCCGGCGCGGTGGCCGTACCGGGGCCTGCGGGCGGGTCACGGTCCGGGTCGGCACCCGCGTGCGAGTCGGGGCCGGGGGCGGCGTCCGCTCGCAGGTCGCCGTCCGGGTCGGCACCCGCGTACGGGCCGGGGTCCGGGTACGGATCCGTGGCCAGCCGGGCGTGCAGATGCGCGTCGCGGTAGGTGCCGGGCCGCTGGGCCTGGTGCATCCCGTCGCGCCGGGTGCCCTCGTACGCGTAACCGCAGCGCTCCGCGATCCGGCAGGAGGCGATGTGGTCCACGGCGTGGCCGAGTTCGATGCGGTGGAGGCCCTCCTGCTCGAACGCCCAGCGGGTGCAGAGCTCCAGCGCCCGGGTGGCGATGCCCCGGCCACGCAGGCCGGGGAGCACCCAGTAGCCCACCGACGCCTTGCACATGTGGCGGTCGATGCCGGAGATCCCGACACCGCCGACGACCACGCCGCCCTCGGTGACGGCGTACTGCGCGAGATCTCCGCGCAGCCGGCCCTCGGTGCGGTACCTGATCGTGGCGTGGGCGTCCGCCAGGTCGGTGATGGGGCCGAGGGGGGTGTTCCAGCGCAGGTATTCGGGGTCGGTGACACCACGCAGCAGCACATCGGCATCGGCGGCGTCCCAGGCCCGCAGGCCGAGTCCGAAGCCGTGCACTTCCGGCTGGGTCCGTATGTCGGTCATGCGGCTATTCAACACGCGGGGGGTGAGGGGGCGGGGGGTGGGGGCGCGAGGGGGTCGGTGGGCGGTCCCGGAGCAAGGGGGCGTTCCCGTGCGCCGGGAGGACGCTCTGTCGCTATCCGCACTGCGAGCGCTACGGTGCGCGACAGATATTCCATCACCCATCAAAGAGGATCCATGGCTCGACGACTGAACAAGGTCGGCACCAATTCCGGGAACGATGGTTGCCCAACGCTGTATCAACTGCCCGGCTACGAGCAGACCGACCGGTAGCTTCTCCGAATGTGAGCACCGACTTTCAGCAGGCCAGGGCAGCTCTCGGCGCGCGACTGCGCGAACTGCGCGCCGAGACCACCGGTCGCGACCTGGCCGTCCGACTCGGCTGGACGCAGTCCAAGGTGTCCAAGCTGGAAACTGGGCGGCAGACGGCGAGTGTGTCCTGCACCGGACGGTGGCCGGCTGCAAGTTGGCGGCGCCACGAGCGAGAGCGTGACTCAACTCCCTGCAAGCGTGCCTGGAGTTCGGCGGTATCCTCCGGGTGCCCAGTCGTCCGCGCCCACGCGGCCAAGTCCGCGGCAGTGGGACCGGCTCCATTCGGCAGCTGTGTACGAAGCGCACGCACATCGTCTCATCGCACGGGTGCGCGCGCAGATCGACCGTATCTGAGCATCACGGAGAATCAGATACAGCCTCCGGAGAATATTCGAGAATCAGCGACCTCGCTGATCCGAGAAGCCTTCTAACGGCTGTTCGTAGCCACACGGTCCGGGCAACGGCCCGCTCCTTCTGCGGAGGCTTTCGGATGAAAACTGTTGAGCACGCACATGTTCTGCCGGCGATCGATTCCCTGTCCCAGCGCCAGCGGCGCGGCACGGACTGTGTGTGGTGCGGCATCACTCTGACCCCACAGACCGCCGTGGACCTCGGCCCGCGCGACGTGCGGATACCCGACCAGACAACCCAGTGGTACCCCCGCGCGTGCAAGCACCACGACGGGGCCGCCGTCTACCGGGCCGTACTCGCCCACGCGGAGAAGTGCTTGGACTGCCTGCACGGCTGTCTGGTCGGCGCCCAACTCCGCAGCAGACTGAGGGAGTCGAGGAAAGAACCAACCGGATCCCAAGTCGGCGAACCCCCAACCCGTGGAGACAACGTGTCCGCCATCGAGTACGAAGCAAAGCACCTGGATATCGACCCGCAAGCCATGACTGCCCACATCGCCGAGGCCGGCGGTAAGCACGTCGGCGACCAACTGATGCGCCGATACGTCTACGACACGCTGCCCGCTGTCGCCGGGCGGTGGATCCGCCTTCGGGACACCGGTCGTGCCGTGACCCTGTGCGTCAAGGAGATCACCTCGGACGAGATCGACGGGACCAGCGAGACCGAGACCACCGTCGGCGACTTCGAGACGGCACACGCGCTGCTCGGCCGGATGGGCATCGCCCCCCGCTCCTACCAGGAGAACCACCGCAGTTCCTGGCTGCTGGACGGGGTTCGGCTGGAGATCGACTCGTGGCCCCTGATCCCGCCCTACCTGGAGATCGAGGGCGACGACGCAGAACACGTGCGGTCGACCGCGAGGCGCCTGTCCATTCCGGCCGATTCCCTGACCAGCGAGAACACCACAAAGATCTACGCCCGGTATGGCATCGACCTTGAAACCGTCGCGGACCTGCGATTTCCCGCGGAGTTGAGATGCGGGGAGCAGAACACGTACCTGTGACAGTGATGCCCGACAGGACGCTCCGCGTGAAGATCATCGAGGCGTGCGGGCTGGCTTGCACCTTCTGCCACAACGAAGGCACCCCCGTCGCGACCGACAACCTTGGCCGCAGCGAGAGGCAGTTCACCGGTACGCCGGGCCGCTCGGGCCGGGTGTCCATCTATCTGCGGACGATGCGTGCCGACTTCCTGCCCGAACGGATCAAGGCAGACGCTGACTTCGCCCTCGCCCTGGCCGGGCCGCCGTCCGTGGCAGCCTCCCCACCAATGAAGTCCACTTCACAGGCGGAGAACCAACCCTCCACCCCGAGTTGCCAGAACTGATCCGCATCGCCCGGCGCCTCGGGCTCACCGTCGGGCTCACCGTCGGCCTCACCTCCAACGGAGAGAACGGAGCGGCCGTTCTCCCGGAGTGCGCGGCGGCCGGTCTGGACCGCATCAATCTCAGCGTGTTCGGCACGACCCCCGAGGAGCTGGCAGCGGTCCAGGCTCCGCGCCTCGCCTCTTCCAAACTCGCGGAACGGAAGCTCGCCGCACTCGACGCCACCATCGAGGCCGCGGCCGGCCACGGTTTGAAAGCCTCGGCGAACATCGTGGTCCCCGACGTCTCGCATGTGGACCGCGTACTCCGCACCATGGAGCGGCACGGCCGCAGCGTCGTTGTACGGATGCTCGTCTCGCTGGAGGATGACGGATCCTCGCTCACCGCCATGCAGGCCGTGGTCGACCACCTCGGCGCCGTCCCCGTACAGCGGATCGTCACCGCCGGAGGATCCGATCAGCGCACCCGGTACCGGCTGCCCGACGGCCGCAGCCTCTATGCCGAGAGCATCGGACCAGTGCGGCTGCCCGTGACGTGTGCGGGGTGCCGTTTCAACAACCCCGAGGACTGCCAGGAGGGCTACTACGGCCTCACGGCGCTCCACCGCACCCGGCCCGGAACACCGGCACGCACACCCCGGGCGCCCGTTCGCGGAACGTGACGTCGAGGGCCATCCCGATACGGAGCCCGTCCACCGGGCAGTCGACCATCTCCGTCATCAGGCGCGGGCCCTCGGCCAGGTCGACCACCGCGGCGACGTACGGGACACGCTCCCCGAAGGGCGGCAGGTCGTTCCGGTGCACCACCGACCAGGTGTAGAGCGTGGCCCGGCCGCTCGCCTGTTCCCAGGTCACGTCGTCGCTCCAGCAGTGCGGGCAGAACTCGCGGGGATAGTGGTGCGGCCTGCCGCACCCTCCGCAGCGCCTGATGAGCAGGCGGCCCTCCGCGGCGGCGGCCCAGTAGGGCGCGGTGAAAGTGTCCGGTTCCGGCAGATCGAACCGCGCGGCGACGGCAACAGCGGTAGCTGGTGCGGGCGTAACAGCACGTGCGGCTGCGGATGCTGCTGCGGGTGCTGCTGCGGGTTCTGGCATGAGAAGAGTCCCCTCGCTCGTTCCCCATCGGCGTCGGTGCACTCCGCCGGTGAGTTCTGACGGTGAGTCCTGAGGTGAGTCCTGACGACACACGCGACCTGACGGTACGTCAGTTCAACGGATGGAAGCCACTGTGCGCAAGAGGCCCGCATGCGTGATCAATTCGCAATCGCTTCTGCCTTTGACCGAGACCTATCAAGCGGACAAGTCATTACGCTCTGTTCCATGGACGACACGAAGGACGATCGCCCCGTCTACGTCATCGGCGCGGGGCCGGGCGGACTGGCCGCTGCCGCCGCGCTGGGCGAGCGGGGCGTACGGGCCGTCGTCCTGGAGAAGTCCAACGACGTCGGCGCCTCCTGGCGACGCCACTACGACCGGCTGCATCTGCACACCACCCGGCGGCTCTCGTCGCTCCCCGGGCTGCCGATGCCGCGCTCCTTCGGGCGCTGGGTGTCGCGGGACAACGTCGTGCGGTACCTGGACAAGTACGCCGAGTACCACGGCCTGGAGATCGTCACCGGCGTCGAGGTCACCCGGATCACCCGCGCCGACGGCTCCGGCTGGCTGCTGCACGCGACCGGCGGGCGGGAGCTGACCGGTCGCGCGGTGGTCGTCGCCACGGGGTACAACCACACGCCCCGGCAGCCCGAATGGGCCGGTGCGGACACCTTCTCCGGGGACCTGGTCCACGCGGGCGAGTACCGCGACGCCGCGCCGTACGCGGGCCGGGACGTCCTCGTCGTCGGGGTCGGCAACACCGGCGCCGAGATCGCCGTCGACCTGGTCGAGGGCGGCGCGGGCCGGGTACGCCTCGCCGTCCGCACCGTCCCGCACATCATCCGGCGCTCCACGGCGGGCTGGCCCGCCCAGCGCACCGGCATCCTGGTCCGCAGGCTCCCGACGCGGCTGGTGGACCGGGCGGGCGCGCTGATGTGCCGGATCTCGGTGCCGGACCTGGCCGAACTGGGCCTGCCGCGCCCGGACACCGGCCTCTACTCACGGGTGCGCGAGGGCGCGATCCCCGTGCAGGACGTCGGGCTGATCAACGCGGTACGGACGGGCCGGGTCGAACCCGTCGCGGCCGTGGACTCCTTCGAGGACGGCAAGGTCGTACTGGCCGACGGCACCCGGATCCAGCCGGACGCGGTGATCGCGGCGACGGGCTACCGCCGGGCGCTGGAACCGCTGGTGGGACACCTGGGCGTGCTGGACGGGCGCGGACGGCCGGTGACGCACGGACGCCGCACCCCGAAGCAGGCGCCGGGACTGTACTTCACCGGGTTCACCAATCCGATCAGCGGTATGTTCCGCGAACTGGCCATCGACGCACGCAAGATCGCGGCTGCCATCGCCCGGCGGTGAACGAGGCGCGGTGAACGAGGCACGGTGAACGAGGCGCGGTGACGGAGGCGGCGCCACCGACGGCGCTCCGCCCTGTCAGCCCAGGCGGCGCAGGAATGAGTGGACGAGCCGGCCCGTGAACTCCGGGCCGACGGGCTCGCCCGTCACCAGGACCCGGTAGTAGAGCGGCCCCACGATCTGGTCGGTCTCGGCAGCCACATCGAAATCCGCGGGCAGTTCTCCTCTTGCCACGGCACGCTCCAGCGGCGCACGGTCGCGGCGGCGCTGCTCGTCCAGATACCTGGCCCGGAAGTCCGCGGCGAATACCGGATCGTGCTGGGTCTGGGCCATGAGCGCCTTGAAGACGGCTCCGGGATCGGAATCGCCGAGGAAGCTCCCCAGTCGGCTCAGGTGGTCCCTCAGGTCGCGCGCGACGTCGCCGTGATCGGGTGAGGGCGGCTCCTTGGCCACGTCCTCCAGGAAGGCGTCCATCAGGACGTCGGTCTTGGTGCTCCACCAGCGGTAGATGGTCTGCTTGGCGACACCGGCCCGCGCCGCGATGCCTTCCATCGTGACGCCCGCGAAGCCCTTCTCGGCGAGCAGGTCGTCGGCGGCCTCCAGCACGGCCTGCCGGGCGATCTCGCTGCGCCCGTGCCGGTTGCCGTGGTGGCGCCGACCCGGTGCCCCGACGGCCCCTTCCCCAGCGGTTCCTGCCCGAGCGGTTCCTGCCTCAGCTCCCATGGTGCCTCCTCACGCACAAGAATAGTCGGACGCTCTCGACTAAACGCAACGTTGCGTCTACTCTACTGTCATGACCTGGCGCCCGGCACGCTCGTGGTGGCCGACGACGCGAACCTGGGCAGCCTTCTCCCGCACCTGGAGTACGCACGTACCCCGGCAGACGGCTGTCAGAGCGTGGCCTTCCCCGTCGAGGACGGCATGGAGATCAGCTGCCGCCCCTGAACGCCACCAGAGCAACCGAGCGAACACCGAGTGAGCACCGAGCGAGCACCGAGAAGGAGAAGACCGAGGATGTGTGCTGCCTGCGGCGTACCCACCCATCTGGCCGACCTGGACGCGGCCCTGCCCACCGGGGCCGGGGCGCAGCCCGTGGACCCGGCGGCCGGCATACCCGCCGGCCCGGCCGGGAACCCGTCCACCGCCCTGTCCGCCAGTACGCCGGGCGGCGGCTCCGGCGGCCCGCCGCCCCCGAGGTTCGCCGCGCTGCGCAACCGCGACTGCCGCCCGTACCTGTTCGGGGCGGCCCTGGCGATGATGGCCGACAACATCGAACACGTCATCACCTACTGGGTGCTGTGGCAGACCTTCCACTCCCCGGCCCTGACCGGATTCCAGGTCATCAGCCACTGGGTGCCGTTCCTGCTGCTCTCGATGTGGTTCGGCTCCCTGGCCGACCGCTACGACTGCCGCCGCATCATCCAGGCCGCGCAGGTCCTGTTCATGGCCGTCTCGGCGACCTGGGGCGTCCTGTTCCTCACCGACTCGCTGCACATGTGGGAGGCGTGCGTCCTGCTCGTCCTGCACGGCATGGCCGGGTCGCTGTGGAGCCCCGGCGAGCAGCTGATGCTGCACGACTTCGTCGGCCCGGCCGAACTGCCCAGCGCCGTACGGCTGAACGCCACCTTCCGCAGCCTGGGCGTCCTCTTCGGCCCCGTGGTCGGGTCCGCGCTGCTGCTGGGGCTCGGCCCCACGGCAGGCATTTTCGCCAACGTCGCCTTCTATCTGCCGCTGACGGTCTTCCTCTTCCGCACCCGGTTCACCGGCCACACCCGCGACCGTCACAGCAGGCCGCGGGTGGGCGTGCTGGAATCCCTGCGCGTGCTGCGGGAGATCGGCGCCAACCGCACCCTCGTCAGCATGATCATCCTGGGTGGCCTCGGCTCCTTCTTCGTCGGCTCCTCGCTCCAGTCCTCGATGCCGATCTTCGCCCATGACCTCGGCGCGGGCGGCGCCGGAACCGCGTACGGGGTGCTGCTGTTCGCCAACGGCGCGGGCGGGGTCGTCGGCGGCATCGTGCTGGAGGCCACCGGGTGGGTCAAACCCCATGTGCCGGCCGCCGTCATCAGTACGGCCGTCTACGGCCTGACCAGCCTGTTCTTCGCCCTCACCACGAGCTATCCACTAGCGCTCGGGCTGCTGCTCATCGGGGGCGTCGCCAACCTCGCCTCGATGTCGATCGGCCAGACCGTCGTGCAGCTGATCGCCCCTGCCGCCGACCGCGGCCGGGTCCTCGGCGTCTACGGAATGTCCGCCAACGGCCTGCGCGCGGGCAGCGGTTTCACCGTCGGCCTCCTGGGCGCCGCCATCGGGGTCCACGCGTCACTGGGCTTCAGCGCCACCGCCCTGTGCGTCGGCACCGCCGCGGCCGGGCTGCACGCCCTGCGCGGCCACCGGCGGGCGGCCCCGGCCGACGCCGGGTAGACGAGAACCGGCCGACGGCGCCGCGCGGCGGTATCGGGCGGCGCCGCACGGGGAAGTGTCGTACCGGAGTGACAGGGCGCCGCACCCGGCCCCTCCCCTCCGCGAGTCTTTGCTTGCAGCAGTGTTCCTGACGGGCCGTCAGTTCAGTAATCTGACTAAGTGTCAGGCACTTCGGCCATCGAGCAGGAGCGGGCGGAAACGATGCTTGGATCGACTCACGGCACCCTCACCACCGACTTCCATGCGCGCGTGGTGGCCTGCGGGGAGCAGCCACCCGTCGCCGTCCACGGCACGGCGGCGGCGGAAGGCGACCTGGACGTCAGCGGACGCCCGGTGTACTCCTCCGTACCGGACCTCGACCGGTTCTTCCGGCCCGGCTCGGTGGCCGTCATCGGCGCGTCCGACGCCGAGGGCCGGCCGAACACCGGGATCACCCGCCAGCTGATCGCCTGGTCGGAGCGGGTCGGAGCGACACTGCACCCGGTGCATCCGACCCGTACGGCCGTCTTCGGCCTCCCCTGCTCCCCCTCCGTGGCCGACCTGCCGGAACCAGTCGACCTCGCCGTACTCCTGGTCGCCGATCCCCTGCCGCTCATCCCCCAACTGGCAGACGCGAAAGTGAAGTTCGCGGTCGCCTTCGCCTCCGGCTTCGCCGAGACGGGCGAGCAGGGCGCCGACGCCCAGACCCGGCTGACGGCGGCGGTCGAACGCTCCGGACTGCGCATGCTCGGCCCCAACACGAACCTCAACGCCTTCGAGAAGTTCCGCGACGACCTCGACGGCCCGGCGGTCGCCCTCATCACCCAGTCCGGCCACCAGGGCCGCCCGGTCTTCGCCATGCAGGAACTGGGCATCCGGCTCTCGCACTGGGCCCCCACGGGCAACGAGGCCGACCTGGAGACCTCCGACTTCATCTCGTACTTCGCCGAGCGCCCCGAGGTCGGCGCCATCGCCTGCTATGTCGAGGGCCTCAAGGACGGCCGGTCCTTCCTGCTGGCGGCGGACCGCGCGGCACGGGCCGGGGTGCCGGTCGTCGCGGTGAAGGTGGGGCGTACGGAGACGGGGGCCAGGTCCGCCGCCTCGCACACCGGGAAGCTCACCGGCGCGGACCAGGTGGTCGACGCGGCGATGCGGCAGTACGGGGTGATCCGGGTGAACGGGCTGGACGAACTCCAGGACACCTCGGCCCTGTTGGCCCGCGCACGCAAGCCGCAGGCCGAGGGGGTGGTGGTGTACTCGATCTCCGGCGGCACCGGGGCCCACTTCGCCGATCTGGCGACGGCGGCCGGGATCGGGCTTCCGGTCCTCTCGGCGGCGAAACAGGCCGAGCTGCACACCTGGATTCCCGAGTACCTGAACGTCACGAACCCCGTCGACAACGGCGGCCACCCGGTGGGCGACTGGCGCGGACGCAAGATCATCGACGCGATTCTGGCGGACCCCGACGTGGGGGTGCTGATCTGTCCGATCACCGGCCCCTTCCCCCCGATGAGCGACAAGCTGGCCCAGGACCTGGTGGACGCGGCGGAGGCCACGGACAAGCTGGTGTGCGTGGTGTGGGGCTCACCGGTGGGCACCGAGGAGGCGTACCGCACGACGCTGCTCGGCTCGTCGCGGGTGGCCACCTTCCGTACGTTCGGCAACTGCGTGACAGCGGTCAAGGCGTACCTGGACCACCACCGCTTCACCACCGGCTACCGCTCCCCCTTCGACGAGGCCCCCCGCACCCCGTCACCGTCCTACCGCAAGGCCCAGGCCCTGATGCGCCCGCACCAGCAGCTGAGCGAGCACGCGGCGAAGCAGCTGCTGCGGGCCTACGGCATCCGCGTCCCGCGCGAACAGCTGGTGACCAGCGCGGCAGCGGCGGTCCGGGCGGCGGGGCAGGTCGGCTACCCGGTCGTCATGAAGGCGTCCGGCGCGCAGCTCGGGCACAAGACCGAACTCGGCCTGGTGAAGGTCGGCCTGACCTCGGCGAGCCAGGTGCGGGACGCGTACCGGGAGCTGACCGACATCGCCCGGTACGAGTCGGTCGACCTGGACGGCATCCTGGTCTGCCAGATGGTGGATCGGGGGGTGGAGATGGTCGTCGGCGTCACCACCGACGCGCTGTTCGGCCCGACGGTGACGGTGGGGCTCGGCGGGGTGCTGGTGGAGCTGCTGGACGACACGGCCGTACGCGTACCGCCCTTCGGCGAGGACCAGGCCCGGGCGATGCTGGCCGAACTGCGCGGCCACGCCCTGCTGGAGGGCGGCGTCCGGGGCGCGCCTCCGGCGGATGTGGACGCACTGGTGGAGGTGGTCCTGCGGATCCAGCGCATGGCCCTGGAACTGGGCGACCAACTGGCGGAGCTGGACGTGAACCCCCTGATGGTCCTGGGCCGCGGGCAGGGCGCGGTGGCGCTGGACGCGCTGGCGGTCTGCCGCTGAGTGTGCGGGGCTTGCGAGCCCCTCTCCCCAACACCCCACCCCCGAAGGCCCCGAAAGCCCCGAAAGCCCCGAAAGGCGACCCCATGCCCCCTCCCCCCGAGGAAGAAGCGATCCTCCACACCACGGCCGACGGCGTCTCCACGATCACCCTCAACCGCCCGGCCGCGATGAACGCCCTCACCTGGGACCAGCGCGAGCGCGTCATCGGCCTCCTGGCCACCGCGTCCGCCGACCCCGGCACCCGCGCGGTCGTCCTCACCGCCACCGGCCGGGGCTTCTGCGCGGGCGCCGACCTCCGGGGCGGCGGCCCGCAGGCGCCGGCCGAACGCGTCACCGGCGATGTGGCCCGCACGATCCGGCTCGGCGCGCAGCGCCTCGTCGCGGCCGTCCTCGACTGCGAGAAGCCCGTGATCGCGGCGGTCAACGGCACCGCGGCCGGCCTGGGCGCACAGCTCGCCCTCGCCTGCGATCTCGTGCTGGCCGCCGAGTCGGCCAGGTTCATCGAGGTCTTCGCCCGCCGCGGACTGGTCCCCGACGGCGGCGGCGCGTATCTGCTTCCCCGCCTGATCGGCCCGCACCGGGCCAAGGAGCTGATGTTCTTCGGCGACGCGCTCCCCGCGGCGGACGCCGAACGCATCGGCCTGGTCAACCGGGTGGTCCCGGACGCGGACCTGCTGAAGACGGCGAACGACTGGGCGGCCCGCCTGGCCCAGGGCCCCACCCGGGCCCTGGCCCTCACCAAGCAACTGGTGAACGCCTCACTGGAATCGGACCGCAGCACGGCCTTCGCGGCCGAGGCGGCGGCCCAGGAAATCAACATGACGACGGCCGACGCGAACGAGGGCGTAGCGGCCTTCGTCGAACGCCGGACACCGCGGTACCGGGGGCGGTAGCGCTTGCGGGGACAGGACCTGCCGGGCGGCGCTCACCGCCTGGGCCGGGTCCCGGCCACCAGCCTCGCGGTGATGGGTTCGAGCTCGGCGGTAAGTTCGTCGAGCTCGGCAGGGGACAGCGCCTCGTACGGCGGGGCGGCGAGCTCGTCGGTAAGGGCCTCGATGCGTTGCTTGGTCTCGCGGCCGGCGTCGGTGAACCGGCCGTCGGCGTCGACGAGCCCGCGCTCGCGCAAGCCGGCCATGACCGCGGCCAGCCGCTCCTTCGGCAGGTGATGGAGGCGCCCGAACGACTCCGGCGGGTGGATGCCCCGCGCCAGCGCGTCGAGCACATGGGCCTCCGTGCCGCCGATGCGCGCGCCGACAAGAGCGGCGACGTGCCCGTCACCGCGGTGCTCGCGCAGCATGGTCGCGGAATGCCACAGCCGGGCGACCGGGTCGCCCGGCACCGGAAGGGCGCGCATCCCCGCGTACATCACCCGGCCTTCCGTGGGCGCGTTCGTCGCAGCCCTGGTGGTCAGGTCGGCGGCGCGCAGCAGGCCCGGGGAGCCAGCCATCCCGTCGCCGAGGATCCGCCGCACGGAGGCCGCGCTGCCCCGCTCCCGCGCGGCGACGGACGCCTCGGGCGGGATCGTCTCCCACGCGCTCGGGATGTGCCGCGCGGCCTCCCCGTCGGCGAAGCTGTAGAAGGCCGCGTGCACGACCTGCGCGGGCACCCGCCCCAGCGGCGCGGCGCGGCTGGCGAAGTAGCCCTCCCAGTAGGTGCGGTGGCCGAGCGCGGCCAGCTCCTCGTTGCACTCGTCGGCGAAGTAGGTGACCAGGCAGATCGGCTCCAGGAGCTCGAACATGCGGCGGGCAGTGTGTGTCATGGCTCACATCATGCCTGCGGTCACGCCCTGTGAAGCGGTACGGGCCGCCGGGTCGGCTCCCGGGCGCACCGGAGGCCGTGAACCCGCGGCCCGGCCGCGCAGGTATCCCGGCCCCGCAGCCGAGCAACCCCACCACGTCACGCACAGCCCTTAACAGTCACGCACAGCCCTTAACATCTGACGAGCCGTCAGGTTCAATGGGGAGATGATGGGACACGCAGGGATGGCGGTTGCCGCCGTCCGATACCTCAGGTCTGTAGGCGCCCCGACGGCCACCGGGCCGGTCGACCCACTCCCGCGCCCGGACCTGCGGGCGGTGGCCGACGATGAGCGGATGCCCGTCGATCCGGGTGAATTCCGCCGCGTGCTGGGCCACTTCGCCAGCGGCGTCACCGTCATCACCGCGCACGACGACGAGGGCCCGGCCGGCTTCGCCTGCCAGTCCTTCGCGTCACTCTCGCTGGACCCGCCGCTGGTCGCGTTCATGGTGGCCCGTACGTCGACGACCTGGCCGCGCATCGCCCGCGCCGGGGCCTTCTGCGTCAACATCCTCGGCGCGGACCAGGGCGCACTGTGCCGCGCCTTCGCGGTCAGCGGCGCGGACAAGTTCGCGGGGGTGGCCCACGAACCGGCCCCCGCGACGGGCGCGCCGCTGCTCACCGGCGTACCGGCGTGGATCGACTGCCGCATCCATGCCGTGCACACCGGAGGCGATCACCTGATCGTGGTGGGGCGGGTCGAGACCCTGGGCGGTGCGGCCGAGGGTGAACCGCTGCTCTTCCACCGGGGAGCGTTCGGCCGTTTCACGACCTGAACACCCCCGGCGCACTCCCGGGCACACCCCGCCCCCGGCAGGCGCCACGGCCGGACGGTCTGCCCCCTCGGCCCGGTCAGCCCGGTCAGCCCGATCAGCCCGGTCAGCCCGGTCAGCCCGGTCAGCCCGCCGTGCCCTACGCCGCCGGTGTGTCCGCCGGACTCGCCGTGCCCGTCGCCCGGGGGCTGAGGACCAGGGCCATCAGGGCCGCCGCCGCGCACATCGCGCCCGACGCGTACCAGATCACGTCGTACGAGCCGAAGACGTCCCGCACCACGCCGCCCACGTACGCGACCACCGCCGCCCCCACCTGGTGGGAGGCGAGGACCCAGCCGAAGACGATCGCGCTGTCCTCGCCGTAGTGCTCGCGGCACAGGGCGATCGTCGGGGGGACCGTGGCGACCCAGTCCAGGCCGTAGAAGACGATGAACAGGACCATCGGCGGGTGGACGGACGGCGCGAGCAGCATCGGCAGGAAGAGCAGGGAGATGCCGCGCAGCGCGTAGTAGACCGCCAGCAGGCGGCGGGGCTCGAAGCGGTCGGTGAACCAGCCGGACGCGATCGTGCCCACGACATCGAAGACGCCGATCACCGCGAGCAGCGACGCGGCGGCCGTCACCGGCATGCCGTGGTCGTGCGCCGCCGGCACGAAGTGGGTCTTCACCAGGCCGTTGGTGGACGCCCCGCAGATCGCGAAGGTCCCGGCGAGCAGCCAGAACGGTCCGGTCCTGGCCGCCCTGGCGAGCACGCCGACCGTCCGCCGGGCCGCACCCGTCAGCGGGGGCGGCTTCGGTACGAACTCCGGTGCCCCGTAGGCCGACTGGCCCACGTCCGCCGGATGGTCCCGCAGCAGGAGCCACACCAGTGGCACCACCGCCAGCGCCGCGAGCGCCACGGTGACCGCCGCCGGGCGCCAGCCGTGGTGCACGACCAGCCAGGACAGGACCGGCAGGAAGACCAGCTGGCCCGAGGCGCTCGCCGCCGTGAGAACGCCGGTGACCAGCCCGCGCCTGGCGACGAACCAGCGGTTGGTCACCGTCGCAGCGAAGGCCAGGGCCATCGACCCGCTGCCCATGCCGACCAGGACGCCCCAGTAGAGGACCAGTTGCCATGCGGTGGTCATCCACACCGTGAGCACCGAGCCCACCGAGATGACGGTGAGCGCGACGGCCACCACGCGGCGGATTCCGAAGCGGTCCATCAGTGCCGCTGCGAACGGCGCCGTGAGCCCGTACAGCGCGAGGTTCACCGAGACCGCGAGGCCGATCATGCCGCGCGACCAGTGGAACTCGTCGTGCAGCGGGTCGATCAGCAGGCCCGGCAGCGAGGCGAAGGCCGCGGCGCCGATGATCGTCACAAAGGTCACCGCGGCCACGAACCAGGCGCGGTGCAGGCGTGGCCGGCCGGGCGTCGGTTGCTCCCGGAAGCGCTGTGCGGCGAAGGGTTCGGATGTCTGGGTCACGCGCTCAGCATCGCCGGGCGGGAACCTCGGTACGAGTGGCCCGGAGGACAGCCTCCGATACGATCGGGCCACGCCGGCCGCCGCTACTCCGTCAGCTCCCCCGTGCGTCGCAGCCCCCTGATCGCCGGTACCGCGAACAGCACCGCGCACACCAGTACGTTGATCACCATCCCGGTCACCAGCACCCGCTTCATCCCGACCGCGTCGGCGACCGGGCCGGCCAGCGCCCGCCCCACCGCGAGCATGATCAGCGAACCGGCCACGTCGTACGCGTGCAGCCGGTTGAGCGCCTCGGTCGGTACGTGCGTCTGGACCGTCGTCGACCACATGACCAGCCAGAACGCGAACGCCACCCCGCCGACGAAGAAGCCTGCCGACAGCAGCGCGAGCGGTACGTCGTACGCCAGCACCAGCAGGTTGGCGATCACCCCGAACAGCGCGAAGGTGCCCGCGAAGAGCGGGCGGCGGGGCCGGGCGCGCATGGCGATCAGGCCGCCGACCGCGTTGCCCGCGCCGTTGACCGTCATCATCAGGCCGTACACCGCCGAGCTGTGCCGCTCGGTGACCACGACCGCTTCCAGCGGCGTCAGCGGCCCGAGGACCGTCACCCCGTACACGGTCCAGACCGCGATGACACCCCAGAGCCAGTTGCGCGCCTTGAACTCCCGCCAGCCGCCTACGATTTCCGCGACAAGCGTCTCGCCGTGCGTGCGGGCCATCGGCGCCATCCGGATGAGGAAGAGACAGGCGCCGCTGACCGCGAAGGTCGCCGCGTTCACACCGAAGACGGTGCCGGGACCGCCCACTCCGGCCAGGGCGCCGGCCGCCGCCGGGCCCGCCATCGTCGTCAGCGACTCGGCGACCCGCAGCAGCGCGTTGCCGCGCTGCACGTCGGGCACCACTTTGGGCAGCATGCTCGCGACGCCCGGCTGGAAGAGCGCGGCGCCCAGGCCGTTGACCGCGCTCAGCCCGTACACCAGCCAGAGCGGCGGCGCGCCCGCCACGAAGACGACGGCCAGCACGGTGGTCGCCACCAGCCGCATCGCGTCGGCGAGCACCATCATCCGGCGCGGCGTGAACCGGTCGGCCAGCACGCCGCCCACGATCACGAAGCCCGCGAAGCACACCATCCAGGCACCGAGGGCGAAGCTGACCGACGAGGCGCCATGGCCGGTGTCGAGGAGGCCGGCGGCCAGGGCGACCGGGACCATGCCGTCACCGAAGCGGGCGACGGTGCGAGCGGTGAAGAAGAAGCGGAAGTTACGGTTCCAGAGGGCGAGCGGCTCACTCACCGAAGCCACCGGGGCAGCCGGGACGAGTGGGACGGTCGGGGTGGCCGCAGTGGGCGGGGCGGTGATCGCGCGGGGAATGACCTGGTCGGTCGGGTGCTTGTCAGTCACAGTGTCTGATGCATATCAAGGACAGGTCTGGACCACCAGGCCCGTCTCGCCGGACACACCCACGGTCCCGGTCCCGGCCCCACGAACCGCGCCGGCTGCGGGACATGGCCGGGCAGGAGCCGATGTCCGTACGCGACCGTCTACCGGCGTACGTTCCGGACGAGGGCCACGGTGTGACGTGCCGGCCGGGCCGGGCGCCCCCCGGCGCCCCGCCCGGCCGGCGCGCGGGGCGCCTCACACCACCTGCACGCCCGGCCGGTCCGACCGCACCTGGAGCCGGGCGAGCGTGCTGGCCTTCGCCTTCTTGCTGAGGACCGTGTCCACCACCCGCACCTGGGCGTCCACCGACGACTCCCCGATGTCGAAGAGGTGGTAGCCGCGGTGGGCGTCGATGACCTTCCAGTGCGGGTTGTCCGCCTTCAGCGGGTCCCACTGCTGGTGGAACACGGTCTGGTCCTGGTCGCCGCTGCTGGAGATCGACGTCCCCACGAACTCCGCCCCGACCACGGCGGACTTCGGGTCGGCGAAGTCCTTCTTCAGGTCACTGATCATCGTCAGATGGCGGTCGCCGGAGAGCACCAGCGGGTTGCGCACCGACTGGAACTGCCGCATCAGCGCGTTCCGTTCGACCTGGTAGCCGTCCCACGCGTCGTAGTACCAGAGCTTGCCCTTGCCGGGCATCAGATCGGTTTCGGCCATCATGATCTGGGAGGCGATGACGTTCCAGCGGGCCGGTGACCGGGTCAGCCCCTTCAGCAGCCAGTCCTTCTGGACCGCGCCCAGCATGGTGCGGGACGGGTCCTCGGCGCCCGCCTGGGTCGCGGCCTGGTCGGTGCGGAACTGGCGGGTGTCCAGGACGTTCAGCCGGACGAGCCTGCCGTAGTCGAAGCGCCGGTACATCTGGATGTGCGGGCCGTTCGGCACCGCCGTGGCCCGGACCGGCATGTGCTCGTAGTACGCCTGGTACGCGGCGGTGAGCCGGGCGACGAACGCGTCGTGCGACTGCTTCGCCGGGTCCTGCGGCACCTCGCCCGCGAAGTCGTTGTCGACCTCGTGGTCGTCGAAGGTCACCACCCAGGGCGCGTACGCCTGCATGGCCTGGAGGTCGGGGTCGGTGCGGTACTGGGCGTAGCGGTTCCGGTACTCGTCCAGGGTGTAGGGCTCGCCCTTGCCGGTGTGGAGCCGTACGGAGCCGGCCGCCGGGGCGGACTCGTAGATGTAGTCGCCGACGAAGAGGACCAGGTCCGGGTCCTGCGCGCGCATGTCGGCGTACGGCGTGAAGTAGCCGTGCTGCCAGTTCTGGCAGGAGGCGAGCGCGATACGGAGGCTGCCGCCGGCCGAGAGCGGGGACGGCGCGGTGTGGGTGCGGCCGACGGCCGAGATCTGGCCGTCGCAGCGGAAGCGGTACCAGTACTGGCGGCCGGGCCGGAGACCCTTGGCGTCGGCGTGCACGCTGTGGGCCAGCCCGGGCACGGCCTGTTCGGTGCCGCTCCGGACGATCTTGGTGAACTTCGCGTCGTCGGCGACCTGCCACTCGACGGTGACGGGGACGGCGGGCATGCCGCCGCCGTTCATCGGGTCGGGCGCGAGCCGGGTCCACAGCACGACCGCGTCCGGCAGCGGATCGCCCGATCCGACACCGAGTCTGAACAACCCGTCAGGAAGTTTCGGGGCCGCGGCGGATCCGGTGGCGGGGGCGGCACCGGGCGTTGCGGCGGAAGCGCTGCCGGAGAACGGCAGCTGCGCGGTCGCGGCGGCGCCGAGCGCGGCGGCCGATCCTGCGAGGAACCTGCGGCGGCCGGTGAGAGCGGAGCGTGCTGCGTCGTCTGCGGACATACGGATTGACTCCCTGGCTCCTGTGGGGTCTCTTGTCGCGCTTGAGATTCACAGGACGAGGTGGCCGAGGGGCTGAACGCCACGCATCGTGCGCATGACAGTTCCCGGAAGCGTCGGACCGCCGGCGCCGGATCACGCGAAAGCCCTTGGGGCGCCTGGCTTATACGAGACCCGGGCGGCGGCGGCAAGCGGAATTCCGGCTGGATCACGACTGCTCCGTACGAGCCGGAAAGTTGGCCCGAATGGGGGGCCGGAAGAGGCGGCCCGGCCGCCCCGCTCTCATAAGGTGACCGCCCATGGCACTCCCTCCCGACGCTTCGAAAACGACCGCGGCCGCAGCTGCGGGCCCGACGACCGGCATCTCCGCGGACCCCCCTGTGACCCCCCCTGCGGACATCCGGACGAACGCACCCGTGGACGCCCCTGTGGACGTCCCCATGGGCACTCCGGCCGGCCCTCCTGCGGACGTCCCGGCGGGCTCGGCTCCTGGTGGCGGGCTCGCGGGGGCCGGGGCGGCCGGGGCCGGCGCCGGCGGGTCAGGGGCTGCCGACTCCGGGGCTGCCGACTCCGGGGCTCTCGGGGCCGGGGCGGCCGTCGCCCCGGCGCTGCCGTCGGTCTGGCGGGACAGGCGGTTCGTGCTGCTCGCGTCCGCGCGGACCATCTCCGTCCTGGGTAGCGCCTTCGCCCGGGTGGCGCTGGCGTTCGCGGTGCTCGCGCTGCCGGGGGCCACCCCCGGACGGCTGTCACTGGTGCTGGCCTGCCAGGCGCTGCCGCAGCTGGCCCTCATCCTGGTCGGCGGGGTGATCGCGGACCGGATGTCCCGCTCCCGGCTGATGATGATCTCGGACTGCCTGGGGGCCGCCGCCTACGCCGGACTCGCCGCGATGACGCTCACCGGGCACGCCCCGCTGACCGCGATGTGCCTGCTGGCGGTGGTGGCGGGCACGGCAAGCGCGCTGTTCGCCCCGGCGATGTCCGGGGTCGTCCCGCAGATCGTCCCCACCGCACAGCTCCAGCAGGCCAACGCCCTGCTGCGGGTCGGCATGAACGGTTCGATGGTGCTCGGGCTGGCCCTGTCCGGCGTGACCGTCGCACAGTTCGGCGCCGGCTGGGCGCTCGCCCTGAACGCCGCGTCCTTCGTGGTGAGCGCCGGGCTGGTCCGGGGGCTGCGGCTGACGACGGCCGTGCGGGCCGCGTCCTCCGGCTGGGCCGATCTCCGGGACGGCTGGAAGGAGTTCGTCTCCCGGCAGTGGCTGTGGGTCGTGGTCTGCCAGGCCGCCGTCATGGTGGCAGCGACCTCCTCGACAGCCGGGGTCCTCGGGCCGTTGGAGGCGGAGGCGCACCTCGGCGGTGCGGGTGCCTGGTCCGCGATCGTCGCCGCACAGGCGGTGGGCACGGTCGCGGGGGCGTCCTTCGCCGTACGGCTCCGGGTGCGCCGCCCCATCCTGGTCGCGGTCCTCGCGGTCTTCCCGATGGCGGTGCCGATGGCGCTGCTCGCCGCGCACGTGCCGGTCTGGGTGATCTGTCTGGCCATGTTCTGCTCGGGCCTGTCCAGCGACGTGTTCGGCGCGCTGTGGGAGACCACGATGCAGCGGGAGATCCCCGAGGCGGTGCTGTCCCGGGTCAGCTCCTACGACTGGTTCGGCTCCCTCGCGCTGGCGCCGCTGGGACTGCTGGTGGCGGGGCCGATCGCGGCGGTCGTGGGAACCAGGGCCGCGCTGACCGGGTGCGCGGTGCTCACGGTCCTGGCCACGTGCGGGGCGCTGCTGTCACCCCAGGTACGGTCGCTGCGCGCCGCGCCCGCGCCCGGCCCCTCCGGCGATTGAGGAGCGGGGCCGGGGGCTGGGCCCCGTGGAGGGGTGCGGCGGGGCCCCGTGGAACGGCGCGGGACCGCTCAGAACGTCAGCACCCCCCGCGCCACCTTCCCCCCTTCCGCGTCGGCCACCGCCCCGGCGAAGTCCTCCACCGGATACGTCCGCGTCACCAGTTCGTCCAGCAGCAGCGCCCCCCGCGCGTACAGCCCCGCGTACAGCGGAATGTCCCGCTGGGGGCGCGAAGCCCCGTACCGGCAGCCCAGGATGGACTTGTCCAGGAACAGCGACGACACCAGGAACGACGCCTCCGCCGTCGCGGGCGGGGTACCGAGGAGGATCGCCTGGCCGTGGCGGTCCAGGAGGTCGACGGCCTGGCGGATCAGCTCCACCCGGCCCACGCACTCGAAGGCGTGGTCGGCCCCCTTCGGCAGGACGTCCCGGACGCCCTCGGCCGACGTGAGGAAGTGCGTCGCCCCGAACTGCCGTGCCACGGCCTCCTTCGCCGGGTTCGCGTCCACCGCCACGATCATCGCGGCCCCCGCGATCCGGGCCCCCTGAAGGACGTTGAGGCCGATGCCGCCGGTGCCGATGACGACCACCGAGTCGCCGCGGTCGACCTTGGCCCGGTTCAGTACCGCTCCGACCCCTGTCAGCACCCCGCACCCGATCAGGGCCGCCGAGGTGAGCGGGATCTCGGCGGGGATCTTCACGGCCTGGACCGCCTTGACGACGGTGCGTTCGGCGAAGGCCGAGTTGGACGCGAACTGGTACAGCGGATCGCCGCCGCGCGAGAAGGGCCGGCCAGGCCTCCCGATCGCCTTGCGGCACATCGTCGGCCTGCCCCGGTCGCAGTCCGCGCACGCCCCGCAGTTGGCGAGCGTGGAGAGCGCCACATGGTCCCCGGCGGCCACGTGCTTCACCCCCGCCCCCACCGCCTCGACCACACCTGCGCCCTCGTGACCGAGCACCACCGGCACGGGGAACGGGATCGTCCCGTCGATCACCGACAGGTCGCTGTGGCAGAGACCGGCCGCCGCGACGTCCACCAGGACCTCGCCGGGCCCCGGATCACGTATCTCCAGGTCGTCGACCACCTGGGCCTGCTTGCCGTCGAAGACGACACCCCTCATCTCGGCTCCCTCGGTAGGCCGAGCACCCGCTCGGCGATGATGGTGCGCTGGATCTCGTCGGAGCCGCCGTAGATCGTGTCGGCCCGGCTGAAGAGGAACTGCCGCTGCTGTGCGTCGAGTTCGTACGGACTCACCGGCGCCCAGTCGGACGGGCCGACGGCGCCGCCCGCCCCGCGCACCTGCACCGCCAGCTCCCCGAGCCGCTGGTGCCAGCCGCCCCAGAGCAGCTTGGCGACGCTCGGGGCGCCCGTGTCGTCCGTACGCCCCAGGGTGCGCAGCGCGTTCCACCGCATGGTGCGCAGCTCGGCCCACTGGCGTACCAGCCGGTCGCGCAGCACCGGGTCGGCGGTGGCGCCCGACGCGACCGCCGCGCCGACGACCTCCCTCAACTCGCGTGCGAAGCCGATCTGCTGGACCAGGGTCGACACCCCGCGCTCCAGGGCGAGCAGGCCCATGGCGACCTGCCAGCCGTTGCCCTCGCCGCCGACGGCGCACGCGGCCCGCGCGCCGTCGAAGAAGACCTCGTTGAACTCGCTGGTGCCCGACATCTGCCGGATCGGCCGTACGTCGATCCGGCCCGGCTGGTCCATCGGCACCAGCAGGAAGGACAGCCCGCGGTGGCCGCGCGTGCCCGGCTCCGTACGGGCCAGCACGAAGCACCAGTCGGCCTCCCGGGCCAGTGAGGTCCAGATCTTCTGGCCGGTGACGTGGTACACGCCGTCGCTGTCGCGCTCGGCGGCGGTACGCACCGCCGCCAGGTCGGACCCGGCGCCCGGCTCGCTGTACCCCTGGCACCAGAGCGCCTCGCCGCGCGCGATCGGCGGCAGGAAGCGGGCCTTCTGCTCGTCGTCGCCGAAGGCGATGAGGGTGGGCGCGAGGAGGTTCTCGCCGATGTGGCCGACCCGGCCGGGGGCGCGGGCCGCCGCGTACTCCTCGGCCCAGACGACCTGCTGGGTCAGGGTGGCCCGGCGGTTGCCGAAGTCGCCCTGCCAGCCGATGCCGATCCACCCGCCGCCGCCCAGCTCCCGCTCCCAGGCCCGGCGCGGTTCGGCGCCCTCGTGCTCGCTGCCGGGGCCGCCGGCGGCTTCGGCGGTGGTGAACTCGCCGGTGAAGTGGTCCGCCAGCCAGTCCCGCGCCTCGGCCCGGAACGCGGCGTCGTCAGGACCGGGAGAGAAATCCACGCCGCGCCTCCTCCCGGCGGCCGACGCCCCGGCCGCCCCCGCCCCCACCGGCCGCGCTGCCACCACGACCCGGCGCCCGGCCGTCATCCATTGGGCCGCTCCTTGGCCGCCGCCGCCCGCGCCATCGCCTCCAACTGCGCCAGCATCGGCATCGGGTCCACCCCCACCGTCCCCGGCAGGAAGTCGGCGATCCGCTCGGGTGTCCACGCCGCGCCCTCCGCGTACCCGGCGCGCAGCTCCCTCGGCTGGGCCCAGACCGCGATCTTCGGGCCGGCGATCGTGTACACCTGGCCGGTGATCTTCTCCTGACGGGCCCGGTCGGAGAGGAGGTACGTGACGAGAGCCGCCACGTCCTCCGGCTCGCCGATCTCCTTCAGCTCCATGGGAACGTTCGCGGACATCCGGGTCCTGGCCACCGGGGCCACCGCATTGGCCGTCACGCCGTACTTGTTGAGGCCGAGCGCGGCGCTGCGCACCAGCGAGATGATGCCGCCCTTGGCCGCGCTGTAGTTGGCCTGCGCGACGCTGCCCTGGTGGTTGCCGCTGGTGAAGCCGATCAGCGTGCCGCTGCCCTGTTTGCGCATCACCGCCGACGCCGCCCGGAAGACGGTGAAGGTGCCCTTCAGATGGGTGGCGACCACCGGGTCCCACTCCTCCTCGGACATGTTGAAGAGCATCCGTTCCCGGAGGATCCCGGCGACGCAGACGACGCCGTCGATCCGCCCGTACTGCGCCAGGGCGACATCGACGATCCGCTGCCCGCCCGCCATCGTCGAGATGTCGTCGGCGACCGCGACCGCCTGGCCGCCCGCCGCCACGATCTCCTTGACGACGGCCGCCGCGACGTCGCTCTCCGGTTCACCGCCCTCGACGGGGACGCCGTAGTCGTTGACGACGACCCGGGCGCCCTCGGCGGCGGCGGCGAGGGCGACCGCCCGGCCGATGCCACGCCCGGCGCCTGTCACAGCGATGACTTTGCCTGCCAAGAAGTTCCCCATGCCCGGCCCCTTCCCGCGGTTTCTGACGGACCGTTAGATTTTACGGGTAGTCAGACAGCCGAGCACAAGACCCCCGGAGGCCCGATGTCCCTGCCGGCCGCATTCCACGCCATCGCCACCCGCGTGAACAACTGGGGCCGCTGGGGCGCCGACGACGAGATCGGCACCCTGAACCTGATCACCGACGAGGTCGCGAGGGAGGCCGCGGCGACCGTGCGGACGGGCCGCCGCGTCCCACTGGCGATAGCCCTGGAGCAGGACGGCGTACAGACCGGCATGATCCCGGGACGGGTGAATCCGCTGCACGCGATGGTCCAGATCAACCAGGAGCTGTTCGGCACGGGCACGGTGGCCACCAGCGACGACTTCGTGACCATGAGCCTGCAGACAGGCACCCACTGGGACGCGCTCACCCACGCGTCGCACTCCGGGAAGCTCTACAACGGCCGCCCGGCGGAATCGATCACGGCCCACGGCGGAGCCGAGTTCAGCGGGATCGGCACCGTGCGGCACGTCATGTCGCGCGGGGTCCTGCTCGACGTGGCGCGCGCCAGGGGCGTGGACCGGCTGGAGGGCGGCCGGGCGGTGACACCGGAGGACCTGGAGGCGGCCGAGGCACTGGCGGGGACGGAGGTACGCGCCGGGGACATCGTGCTCGTACGGACCGGGCAGATCCAGCTGTATCTCAGCGGCGACCGGAACGGCTACACCTATCCGTCACCCGGGCTCTCGATCCGCACCCCGGAGTGGTTCCACGCCAGGGACGTGGCGGCGGTCGCCAACGACACGGTCACCTTCGAGATCTTCCCGCCCGAGAGCGAGGATCTGTGGCTGCCCGTGCACGCCCTGCATCTGGTCGAGATGGGGATGCCGCAGGGGCAGAACTGGAATCTCGAAGAGTTGTCCACAGCCTGTGCAGAAATGGACCGTTACAGCTTCCTGCTCTCCGCGACACCGGAGCCCTTCACGGGTGGCACGGGGGCACCGGTCGCACCGGTGGCTCTCTTCTGAGCGGTACGGGAAGGCGCCTGGTTCCGGGCGGCGGCGTCACGACAGCCGCCACCCGGAACGGCGGTGGCACCCGCCCCTCCCTGCCCGGGAGGAGCCGGCGCCGAACGCGATCCATATCCACCGAGATCCGAGCCCCCACACCCCCCGGCATCCTCGGCGTCCCCCCACGGGAGGACCGCTCCTGCAAGAGTGATCAGGTCACCACTCCGCGTCAACACCAGGGCAGAGCTTTGCGAGTTACACCCGATATGTGACGGCGCACGCAGGGTCATATGACCCGGTCTCGCGGATAACCTCCATACACTCCGGCGCACTTCCCGCGATCTCGCGCACGCCCCTGTCCACCTCGCACACCCCCGGAGCGACCTCACATCCGCCCCGGTCGACCTCGCACCAGATGGACTTGCCGCGCCCCTCGGGCTGCCAGCCCCAGCGGTCGGCCAGCCCGTCGACCAGTTCGAGACCGCGGCCATTGGTGTCCTCACCCTCCGCGTGCCGGGGCCGGGGCGGGCAGGCGCTGATGTCGGCCACCTCCACCCGGACCGTACCGGCCTCGTCGGGCGGGCCGAACAGCATCCGCAGCACCGCCGGACACCCCGTGTGCACCACGGCGTTGGTCACCAGTTCCGAGATCAGCAGAATCAGCGTCTCGGCGAGTGGTTCGTCGGCCCTTATCCCGCATCCAACGAGCCTGGAACGCGCCCATCTACGGGCCCGCCCCACCTCTGCGGGATCGGGTCCGACCTCCAGCTGTACCTGAAGCACCTGCACCGCTCACACCATCCGAACCGGCCGGGGGTACCCCCCAGGGCTTTTCAGCACCGGGGGAACATCGCCTAGCGCCTCTCGGGGATCACGGAACGTGATTCCCCTGGGAGACAGCATGGTTGACGTACAGTCACCGCAACAAGCGCTTCAGGCATATTCCAGCGCGAAGGAGTAGGCGTGGTGCATACTGTGCGACGCCTGTCACGGTCAGTCGAACGAAGGCACTTCTCGCACCCACGTACGGCACGAACGGCGCGCATTCCCCGGCCCGCTGCCACCTCGGAGGCGCCAACGGAGCATCCGCGCAACACGGTCGCTCGCATCTCACGGAGCGTACCGGAGCGCGGCACCGACTCCGGCCCGTGACGGCCCCGCCGGAGGACACAACCCGGTATCAACGCTCGGTGACAGACCGGTGACCCGCCCCGCCGTCCCACGGGCCGCCCTGCACGGGTACCCCTCACAGCGCTGCGGCGACCAGCTCCGCGGCCTCGGCCTCGGTGATCCACTGACCGGCCCTCACCCAGGCCCGTTTCAGATGAAGATGAACATCTGACTCCCAGGTGAATCCCATGCCCCCGTGGACCTGGAGACAGTCCCGGGCGTTACGGACGGCCGCGTCGTCGGCGAGCAGCTTGGCCCCGGCCACATCGGTTTCCGGGACACCGATTTCCGGGACACGGGTGTCCGGGACGTCCTCACGCTCCCCCGTACCGGCCCCGTGCGCCTCGGAGGTCACGGCCGCCGCGTAGACCGCAGCCCTGGCCACCTCGGTCCGTACGAGCATCCCGGCGCAGAGATGCTTGACGGCCTGGAAGGCGCCGATCGGGCGGCCGAACTGCTCCCGCTCCTTCGCGTACCCGACGGCCAGTTCGGTGGTGCGCGCCGCGCTGCCGAGCTGAAGGGCGGCGGTGAGCAGGGCTGCCGCGGGCCGGCCGGTGCGCTCGCCGGACACCCGGTGCAGCGGTGTCAGCGGGTCCACCGACCGGACGGGGCGGGCACCGGCGGCAGGGCCCACCACCGCGTCGGCCTCCGCGAGCCACTCCACCAGGGCGCCGTCCGACGCCGCGACGACGGTCCGCCCGGTGTCGGCGCCGGGCACCGTGCCCGCCGCGAGATGCGTGGCGACCAGCGGCCCCGGCAGCAGCGCCCGCCCCGCCTCCTCGAAGACGAGGACGGCCTCGGGCATTCCGAGCCCGACCCCGCCGCCCGCCTCGGGCAGCCGGAGCGAGAAGAGCCCGGCGTCGCCCAGCTCCCGCCACAGGGCGCGGTCGAGGACCGGCCGCTCCACGGCGGCCCGCAGCTCCTCCCGGCCGAAGCGGCCTGCCAGCAGTGCGCGGAAGCCGGTGCGCAGGGCCAGTTGGTCGTCGGTGAGCCGGAACTCCATCAGCGCTCCTTGGGGAGGCCGAGGATCCGCTCGGCGACGATGTTCTGCTGGATCTGCGAGGTGCCCGCGGCGATCGTGTACGAGAGCGAGGACAGCCGGTCCTGGTTCCAGGGGTGTGCGAGGTCGAGGGCGTCGGGGCCCAGGACCTCACCGGCCGCCTCGTACAGCTCCTGGCGGGCCTGCGAGTAGCGGAGCTTGAAGACCGAGCCGCCGATACCGGGCACCCCGAAACCGCCCCCGCTCCCGTCCGCCCCGCTTCCCCCGCCCTGCGACTCGCTGACGTTCCACTGGGTGAGGCGCCAGAGCGCGGCGAACTCGGCGCCGAGCCGGCCCAGCCTGCGGCGCAGCGCCGGGTCGGCGTCCCAGCGGCCGTTGTCCCGTGCCGTGCGGGCCAGTTCGCCCAGGGTGCGGCGGCAGGCGACGACCTCGCCGACGAAGGCCGTGCCGCGCTCGAAGGAGAGGGTGACCATGGTGACGCGCCAGCCGTCGTTCTCGGCGCCGACCCGGTCGGTGACCGGGATCCGTACGTCGTCGAGGAACATCTCGGCGAACTCGGTGGACCCGGCGAGCGTCCGCAGCGGCCGTACGGTCACACCGGGGGCGTCCATCCGCATCGCGAGCCAGGTGATCCCGCGGTGCTTGGGCACGGCGTCACTGACCGGTTCCGTACGGACCAGCAGCTCGCACCAGTCGGCGACCTCGGCGTGCGAGGTCCAGATCTTGGAACCGCTGACCACATAGTGATCGCCGTCCCGTACCGCCCTGGTCCGCAGCGACGCCAGGTCCGAACCGGCGCCCGGCTCGCTGAACCCCTGGCACCAGACCTCGTCCCCGCGCAGCACCGGCGGCAGCCAGCGGGCCCGCTGCTCCGCCGTCCCCTCGGCGGCGATCGTCGGGCCCGCGTGCAGCAGCCCGACGAAGTTCGCCCCGACGTACGGGGCCCCGGCCCGCTCCGTCTCCTCCAGGAAGATCAGGTGCTGGGTGGGGGTGGCGCCGCCCCCGCCCGCGTCGGCCGGCCAGTGCAGCCCCGCGTACCCGGCCTCGTACAGCATCCGCTGCCACGCGGTGTCGTACGCGCGCCGCCCCGGCCAGTCCAGCGGGTCCGGCGCGGGCGGCAGCGCCGGGAGGACCTTCGCGAGCCACGCCTTCAGCTGCCCGCGGAAGACCTCTTCGTCCTCCGTGTACGTGAGGTCCATCAGCGCCCCGGCCCGCCCTGCTCACGTGCGCGTTCGGTCATGGTGCCCCTTCCGGCGTGTCCGGTGGCCCGATATCCGGCCGACAGATAACTGATGGGTCGTCAGAAATCAGGCTAGCCCCGACCCTCTGGACCGACAAGGCGCAGAGCCCTACGCTCTCGACACGATCTGACGACCCGTCAGCCAACTCGCCGGAGCATGAGGGAGTTCGGGGATGGACGAGACCGCACACGCACTGGGCGCATCCCGCACACTGTGGGAACTGGTCGACCGCCGCGCCGGGCTGACCCCGGACCGGCCCGTCCTGCTCCAGGGCGACCGCACCCTGACCTTCGGAGAACTGCGGGACGGCGCCGAGCGCGTCGCCGCCGGCCTGTACGGGATGGGGGTGCGGCCGGGCAGCGTGGTCGCCTGGCAGCTGCCGACCCGGATCGGGACCGTACTGCTCTCGTTCGCGCTGGCCCGGCTCGGCGCGGTCCAGTCACCGGTGATCCCGTTCTACCGGGACCGCGAGGTCGGCTTCGCGCTCCGCGAGTCCCGGGCGGACTTCTTCGCCGTACCGGGCACCTGGCGCGGCCACGACCACACGGCCATGGCCGAACGGCTCGGCGCGCGGGGCGTGTTCGAGGCGTACGGCGCGCTACCGGACGGCGACCCCGCCGTGCTCCCGCCGCCGCCCGCCGACGGCACCGCGGTCCGCTGGATCTACTGGACGTCCGGGACCACGTCCGACCCCAAGGGCGTGCTGCACACCGACCGCTCACTGATCGCGGGCGGCTCCTGCCTGGCCCACGCCCTGCACCTCACGGCGGACGACGTCGGCTCGATGGCCTTCCCCTTCGCGCACATCGGGGGCCCGGACTACGCCGTGATGCTGCTCCTGTACGGCTTCCCCGCCGTGCTGTTCGAGCACTTCGCGATGGACACGGCGCTGCCCGAATACCGCAGGCACGGCGTGACGGTCGCGGGCGGCTCCACCGCGTTCTACTCGATGTTCCTCACCGAGCAGCGCAAGCTCCCGGGACAGCGGCTGGTCCCCACGCTGCGGCTGCTGGCAGGCGGCGGGGCACCGAAGCCGCCGGAGATCTACCACGCGGTGGTACGGGAGATGGGCGTCCAGCTCACCCACGGCTACGGCATGACCGAGGTCCCCATGATCACCATGGGCGCCCCCGACGACACGGCCGAGAACCTCGCCACCACGGAGGGCCGTCCACCGGCCGGGATGGAGATCCGCATCGTGGACGCGGCGGGCAGGCCGGTGCCCGCCGGGGTCGACGGCGAGGTGCGGCTGCGCGGCGAGGCGGTCTGCCAGGGGTACGCGGACCCGGCCCAGGCCGCCGGCGTCTTCGACTCCGACGGCTTCCTGGTCACCGGCGACGTGGGCCACCTCAGGGAGAGCGGCCATCTGGTGCTGACCGGCCGGATGAAGGACATCATCATCCGCAAGGGCGAGAACATCTCGGCCAAGGAGATCGAGGACCTGCTGCACCAGCACCCGGCCGTGGCCGACGCGGCGGTCGTCGGACTCCCGGACCAGGAGCGCGGCGAGCGGGTCTGCGCGGTGATCGAGCGGCGGCCGGGCACCGGAGATCTGACCCTGGCCACCATGGCGGCGTTCCTGCGCGGCGAAGGTCTCTCCGTACACAAACTTCCGGAACAGCTGGAGGTGGTGGACGCGCTGCCGCGCAATGCCGCGCTGCGGAAGGTACTCAAATACAAGTTGCGGGAGTTGTACGGCTGAGGGGGCCGACGACGAGGGGCCCCTTCCCGCCGACCGCTTACCGCTTTTCGCTTGCCTCTTACGCCGAGATCGGCTGCGCGTCGTCCGCCGTGGCGTCGTACACGTCCGCGTACACCTCGAAGAGCCGCCGCACCCCCAGCGCACCCAGCACCTTGTTCACATGTGCGGCGCCGCCCTGACCCGACATGCCGCCCACCTCGCCGCCGCCCGGCAGGATCAGCCGCAGCCGGCCCTGGCAGGAGCGCATCAGTCTGCGGGCCGCGATCAGTACCCCGACACCGCTGGAGTCGCAGAACACCACGTCCGAGAGGTCGAGCACCACGTCGTGGCAGCCGGCGGCCACCGCGTCATGGACCCGCTGCCGGACCTCGGGGGAACTCACCAGGTCCATTTCGCCCGATATGCGCAAGACGAGCCATGCACCGCGTTCGGCTTCGATCACGTTCAGCATCACGGGACTGGACCTCTCCGCTGTCGGTCTGCCGGTTCCGGAAAATCCGGAAGTTTGCGTTCCACCCGGGCGGCTGCCCCACCGATCCCCCATGAAACACCGTCCCCACCATAAACACCCGGACGATTTCCGACAGAAAGATCCAGGCCCCCTCTATCACCCCGTACCGGTCCGGGACCGCACTTGGTACAAACAGGCGCACTCGGCAGGCCCTGCGGTTAGTGTCGAACGGAACGAGGGGCAGATGCTTGGGGGGCCGAATGCCGAAGGACGCACCACCCCGGTGGGACCGCAGGATGCAGCAGCGGCTCGCGCGCGGTGAGGCAGCCGCGCTGGGCGAGCTGTACGACCGGCTCGCCTCCCTCGTGCACAGCCTGGCCCACCGCGTGCTGGACGACGACGACGCGGCCGACCGCATCACCCGTGAGGTCTTCGTGCACGTCTGGGAGAACCCCGAGGAGTACGAGCCGAAGCACGGTTCCATGCGCTCCTGGGTGGCCACACTCGCCCACCGCCAGGCCGTCAAGCAGCTGCGCCAGGCCGAGACGGCGTCCCTCGCCGCCCGTGGCGAGTCCACCACGGAGGAGACGGAAGAGCTGGAGCAGAAGGTGCGCAAGGCGTCGGCGGCGGCCCGCGCCGACTACATCGTGACCTCCATGCCCGCACCGCTGCGCGCCGCGCTGGAGCTCGCGTACTTCCAGCGCAGGGACTACCGGCAGACCGCGGCCGACCTCGGAGTCACCGAGGACGAGGCCCGGCGCCGGCTCCGGCTGGGGCTCCAGCTGCTCTCCACGGCCAACACCCGGCCCACCGAAGGGGCCTCCCCGCCCGGATACGGCCGTGCGCTGTGACGGGGCCCGCCGAGGAGCCGGCCGGATGCCCCGACGAGGACATTCCGGTGCGGATACCGGGACCGCGTGAGGCCGCCGACGACCTGGCCTCCCTCCCGGCGCCGCCGCCCCCGGTGAAGCTCTCGCACAAGGTCCTGAAGTCGCTGCTCGGCGCCTGGGCGCTGTCGGCCTGCTCCCCCGAGGAGACCGAGGCGGTCGAGGACCACCTCACGGACTGCGCGCCCTGCGCGGACGAGGCGCTACGGCTGCGCGACGCCGTGGCGCTGCTGCACACCGAGCGGAGCCTGGACCTCGACCCGCTGCTGCGGTCCCGGGTCCTCCAGGGCTGCCTCGGCCGCAGGCCGGCCCGGATCCCGGTCCCGGCGTGGGCGGCGCCGTACGACGCGGAGACCGCCAGGCTGGACGCCCTGCTGAACGACTTCGGCAAGGCCGAGTGGCACGCCCCGGTCCGGCTGAAGTGGTACGAGGACGAGCACGCCACCTCCCAGCGGACGACCGTCGCCGGTGTCATCGGCCACTTGATGACCGTCGACGGCCTGGTCTCGGCCGCTCTCGGTCTCGACGACGGGCTGGACGGTGTCCTGGGCGACGAGCCACCGCACTCCCCCACGGAGCGCACCAGACGGTACTGGCGGGCTCTCGCCGCACCCCCGACCCGTACGATCCGCGAGCCGTGGCGCGAGCAGAGCCACACCCTGATCCGCACGGTGTCCTTCGCGGGCCAGGACACACCGGAAATCTCCGTACCGTACGGCGAGTTCAGCCTGCCGCTGCGGGACTCGCTCCTGGACCGGGCCTTCGAGTGCTGGGTGCACGCGGGCGACATCGCGGACGCCGTGGACTATCCGTACGACCCGCCGACCTCGGCCCACCTCAACCTGATGATCGACCTCGCGGCCCGGATGCTGCCCGCGACGCTGGCGGGCCGCCGCCGCTCGGGACGGGCGAGCGCGCCGCGCCTGCCGGTGCCGGAAGGGCGGCCGGGCCGTTCGCTGCGGCTGGAGATCGAGGGCGCGGGCGGCGGCGACTGGTACATCCCGCTGGACTCCCCGGCCACGGGTTCGCCGGACCGGGCGGTGGCGCACGTCGCCCTGGACGGCGTGGAGTTCTGCCGGCTGGCGGCGGGACATGTGGAGCCGGAGGAGGCGGTCGCCGGGCAGGAGGGCGACCGCGAGGCGATCCGGGACGTACTGTTCGCGGCCGCGTCGCTCAGCCGGATGTGACCGGTCCGGACCTTCCGGACGCGAGGCTCCAGGACCGGACAGGGCTGCCCAGGTCCGGACAGGGCCTAGGTGAACACCACGGTGCGGCGGCCGTTCAGCAGGATCCGGTGCTCCGCGTGCCACTTGACCGCCCGCGCGAGCGCCTGGCACTCCACGTCGCGCCCGATCGCGACGAGCTGGTCGGGGGTGACCTCATGGCCCACCCGCTCGACCTCCTGCTCGATGATCGGCCCCTCGTCGAGGTCGGCCGTCACGTAGTGCGCCGTCGCCCCGATCACCTTCACGCCCCGCGCGTGCGCCTGGTGGTACGGCTTCGCGCCCTTGAAGCTCGGCAGGAAGGAGTGGTGGATGTTGATGATCCGGCCGTTCAGCGCCTTGCAGAGGTCGTCGGAGATGACCTGCATGTAGCGGGCGAGCACCACCAGCTCGACGTTTTCCCGGCGGACCAGGTCAAGCAGTTCGGCCTCGGCCGCCGCCTTGTTGTCCTTGGTCACCGGGATGTGGTGGAAGGGGATGCCGTACGAGCCGGCCAGCTCGGCGAAGTCCGGGTGGTTGGAGACCACGGCCGCGATCTCGACGGGCAGCGCGCCCGTACGGGACCGGAACAGCAGGTCGTTCAGGCAGTGGCCGAACTTGCTGACCATCAGGACGATCCGCATCCGGTCCTCGGCGCGGTGCAGCTGCCAGTCCATGCCGAAGGCGTCACCGACGGCGGTGAAGCTGGCGCGCAGCTTCTCCAGGGACACCGGCTGCTCGGCCGCGAAGTGCACCCGCATGAAGAAGAGGCCGGTGTCCCGGTCCCCGAACTGCTGGCTGTCCTCGATGTTGCAGCCCGTGATGAACAGATAGCTCGACACGGCATGCACGATGCCCTGTTTGTCCGGGCAGGAGAGCGTGAGGACGTACTGGTCGGTCATGACAGCAGGGTGCCACAACCGTCCGCCGTCAGGCGGCCCTGGTCACGATGCGGAGCACTTCCAGGGTGCGCGGCGCCACATCCGGGTCGTCGCCGTCGGCGGCGGCCAGCCGTACATGGGCCTCGCGGGCGGCCCGTACCGCCTCCGGCCAGCCGTGGTGTTCCATATAGACCGATACGGGGGCGTCCGCCCCGACCTGGTGCATGATGCGCAGCACACGCAGCACGGCCACGTCCACGAGTGCGGCTTCCCCGGAGTCCCGGAAGACCGTCCCGACGTACTTCTCGGCGGACCAGTTGTCGAGCCAGGTGTCCTCGACCAGCCGGTACACGGCATCGGTGATGTCCCCGTACTCCGCACGGCCCGCCAGCCAGCACTCCTGGTGGAAGGCCGGATCGGAGAGCATATGCAGCGCGGAGCGCACATTGGCGCGCCAGCGCCACCACGGCATGTCAGTCAACGGCATGCCGTCCATGGTGGTGGAGCGACGGCCGCGGCGGGAAGCGTTCGGGGAACCTTGCACGATTTCGATCGTACGTTCCCGGCGGGCGGAGTCTGCCGGGCCCCCGTACTTCACCCCGCCGTCACCGAGCGTCGACGCGGGGCCACCGCCGGGTGACCTGCCAAGTGGTGTGCGCGGGGCGGCTGGTGGCACTGCGGAGGGGCGCGGTGGATGTGGGACCGACGCTGGAGAGGGCGTCGCTGTCGGAGTGAGCCGCGGGCGCCCGGTGGTCCGGGGGGGCGGCCTTGCCCACGGCCGGCGGAGGCCGGCCGGGCCGCCTCCGCCTTCCGGGCGTCAGAGCTGGTCGCCCCTGCGCTGCATCAGGCTCCACTTGTCCGCGATGACGTTCCACAGGGGCGACGCCTGCTTCTTCGCCGCGGTGGCCTGACCACTCGCCGCGTCCCCGCGGCCGGCCGCCGGAGTCCGCTTGGCGTGGCCGTGCTTGCATTCCTTCTTGTTGTTGGCCGCGACCGCGTGGGCCCAGGCCGCGTACTGCTCGTCGGCGGTCGCCGAGGCGTTCCACGCCGTGGTCAGCGCGCTGGTCAGCTTCTCGTGGTCCGGCAGCTTGTCGACCGAGAGCGTGCCGAGCTTGGTCACCAGCGCGTGGCGCTGCTTCGCCGCGTCGCGCAGGTCGGCCGCCGCCTGCGGCAGGCTCTGGCAGGACCGGATGTGGCCGACCGCGGCGATCACCGACGAGCGGCTGTTGTTGCTGTCGGCGAGCAGCTTGTCGAGCGCGACGGCCTGCGGCTGCGCAGGGTCCTTCGCCGCCTCGGGCGCCGCCTTCGAACCGGTGGTCGCGGTGGCGCCCGCGGGCTCCTTGTCGTCCTTCTTGTCGGAGTCGCCCCCGCTGAGCAGCGCACCCGCCCCCAGGCCGATGACGGCGCAGCCGACGACGACAGCGGCGATGAGCGGCGTGCGGGACGACTTGCGCCGGGCTGTTCCGGCGGCGGCCCGGGAGGCCGGCTCCGGGGCGTACTGCGGGGCCTGTGCGCCGGGTTGCTGCTGCGGCAGCCGTCCGTACGGGTCACCGCCGGGCGGGGTGCTGCGCGGGGCGCCGTTGCCGTACGGGTCGCCGCCGTAGGGGTCCTGGGGGTCGAAGCGCGGCAACTGCTGCGTCTCGCCCGCCGGTTGCGGGCCTGCCGCGTTGTCCGTACGGAAGAGGCTGTCGAACTCGGCGGGCGGCTGCCGGTCCTCGGGGGCGCCCGGCCTGATGTCGTAAGGAGCACGGGAAGGGCCGGCCGGAGCGGCCGGGACCGGCGGCAGGAACTGCGTGGGGTCCGCGTCGGAACCGGCGGCGGCCGGGGCGGGCCCGGACTGCTGGTGGTAGCCCAGGTACTGGGTGGACTCCGCCGCGTTATCGGGCGGCGCGGGGACGGGGGCGATGAACTGCGTCGCATCGCTGTCGCCCGCGCCCGGTACGGCCTCGGGGGGCAACGGCTGGGCGAACGACGGGTTCTGCGGCTGACCGTGCGACGGATACGGCTGCGCCTGCGGGGCGGGCGCGCCGTGCTGCGGGAGCCGGTGGTCCGGTCCGGACGGCCGCGCTGCCGGGGGCAGCGGCTGCGACGCGGGCTGGTACTGCTGGTACGTCGGCTCCGGCGGCGGCATGTGCTGCGGTGGCTGCGACTGCGGCGCCATGTGCTGCGGGAACTGCGGCTGCTGCTGGTGCGGTTGGTGAGGCTGCGGCTGCTGGTTCGCCTGCTGCTGGTACGGCGGCGGGAGCTGCTGGTACTGGTGCGACGGCGGGAGCTGCTGGTGCTGCTGCGGTATGTGCGGCGGCTGCTGCTGGGGCGGCTGGGGTCCGCCGTCCTGCGGCCCCCAGGGCTGGCCCCACGGCTGGCCACCGGCGGGAACCGCGTGCTCGCCCGCGACTTCCGGGATCCACGGGCCACTCCCGTCGGACGGCAGTACGACACCTTCGTGCGCGCGCCGCACAGCGGGAAGCTGCGGCTCGTCGCCCTGTCCGTTCTGCGTCACCGGGACTCCTACTACACGTGGACCTACGGAATCGTCGGCTCACGCTACCGGGTGAATCGACGCGTCTGCCACGGGGCGGCGGATGGGGGTGTGCGATGTAACACATGCAGGGCGCCCGGCGCTGTACTTGGGGCGTTGGACACATGCGTACGGGCCGGGGTGGCTTGTTCTCGCCGCTGCCGTACTTGGCGTACTTGGGTGCCACAGCCCGCACTCAGAGCAGGGCAGGGCGGTGCACAGCTTCCTGCGCACGGCCCCGCCCTCTCCTCCCCCGCCGCACTCCATTCCCCCCGTTCACCCGCGCCCCTATGCCCCTATGCCGCCAGGAGGTCCATCCGCGCCCCCAGCTCCTGGACCACCGGCTGCGCGCCGAACGGCTCCAACCGCCCCCGCAGGTCGTCCAGATAGTCCGCCCCCCGGCCGGACCGCACCGTGCCCAGCAGCTCCACCGCCCGGGTCCCCGTCCGGCAGGCCTGTTCCACCTCACGCTGCTGGAGCTGTGCGGTGGCCAGCAGGACCAGACCGATCCCGCGGCGGCGGGCCTTCGTCTCCGGAAGGCCCGCCAGGGCCTGCTCGGCACAGCTCGCCCCCGCCGCACCCTGGCCCAGGTCGCGGTGGCAGTGGGCCAGCTCATCGGCCAGATACGCGCCGTCGAAGTGCGCGATCCACTCCGGGTCGTCGCCCGCGTCCGTACCGGACTCCGCGCGGTCCATCGCCGCCAGGGCCCGTCCCGCCACCGCCTCGGTGGCCCGCGCGTCACCCATCAGCGCGTGGCCGCGCGCCTCCGCCGCGTAGAACATCGACTCGGCGCGTGGCGTGACCCGCCCGCGCGCGCCCTCCTGGGCGGCCCGCGCCAGCTGCGCGATCTCGCGGGGGGTGCCGAGCTCAGCGGCGAGGTGGCTCATCGAGGCGGCCAGCACATAGCCCCCGTAACCGCGGTCGCCCGCCGCCTGGGCCAGCCGGAGTGCCTGGATGTAGTAGCGCTGGGCGAGTCCGGGCTGTCCGGTGTCGACCGCCATGTAACCGGCGAGTTCGGTCAGCCTGGCGACCGCGGCGAACAGCTCGCGGCCCACCCCGTCGCGGTACGAACCGGCCAGCAGCCCGGACACCACACTGTTCAGGTAGTGGACGACGATCGGCCGCACATGTCCGCTGCCGAACCGGTGGTCGAGCTCGGTGAGCGCGGCGGTCGTCGCCCGCACCGCCTGCACGTCGGACAGCCCCACCCGCGCCCCCGCGGCCCGCGCCACCTGCGGGTCCGCACCGGTGATCAGCCAGTCCCGGCTCGGTTCGACGAGCGCGGACGCGGCGACCGTGGAACCGGACAGGAAGTCACGGCGCCCCACGTCGCTGCGCCACAGCTCACAGACCTGCTCGATCGCGCCGAGCACGGTCGGCGAGAACTGCAGCCCGACCCCGGAGGCCAGGTTCTTCCCGTCGGCCATCCCGATCTCGTCGATCGTGACCGTACGGCTGAGTTTGCGGCCCAGCGCCTCGGCGATGATGCCCGGCGCCCGGCCACGCGGCTGCTGCCCGCGCAGCCATCGCGCGACGGACGTCTTGTCGTAGCGGAGATCGACGCCCCGCTCCGCCCCCACCATGTTCACGCGGCGGGCGAGACCGGCATTGGAACAGCCGGCTTCCTGGATGAGTGCCTGCAGCCGTTCATTGGGCTGACGGGCGACGAGCGGCCTGACGGCCATGAATACCCCCTGGTACGTGCGGCGATCACTGATCCGGTCGGGTTGATCACTGCCCGGGAAATGTCCGGAGAATGCGGTAAAAGAGAGGAGTAATCCCGGCATTCTCCTTGCATCCCGCTGAGGGATACCCGCTCCAGGGGGTGCATTCGCCTGCGCGCCCCCGCCCATGCCTCCATGCGCCCCATATGCCGTCAAGCCGCCTCTCTCCCCGGCCTGTTGACCCCGTAACCCCAGGTGACGGCGGGAGTTGAGCTGTTCGTGAAAGAGACCACCACGGGCACGCAAGCCGCACAGATCCCCAAGCAGCGCACAGAACTGCTGCTGGACAGCGCCGTACGGTACGCGGAGGAACGGCACTGGGACGTGCTCCCCGGCACCTGGCTGGAGGCGGTGGACGGCGTCGAGCGCTGCTCCTGCGGGGACATGGCGTGCTCCGCGCCCGGCGCACACCCCACGCGCCCCGGCTGGGCGGCCGAGGCCACCGGCAGCGCCACAGCCGCCCGCGCCCTGTGGACCGGGCAGCCGCGGGCCTCGATCCTGCTGCCGACCGGGCGGACCTTCGACGCCATCGACGTACCCGAGACCGCGGGCTTCCTCGCGCTGGCCAGGATGGAGCGGATGGAGGTCACACTCGGCCCGGTGACCCGCACCCCCGACCGCCGCATGCTCTTCTTCGTCCTGCCGGGCGCCGGGGCCAAAGTGCCCGACCTGGTACGGCGGCTGGGGTGGACGCCGTCCACGATCGACCTGGCGGTCCATGGCGAGGGCGACTACGTCGCGGCGCCGCCCACCCGGGTCGGGGCCGCCGGGGCCGTGCAGTGGGCGCGGCGGCCGACGGCCGTCAACCGCTGGCTGCCCGACGCGGACGAGCTGACCGGCCCCCTCGCGTACGCCTGCGGCCAGGAGACGCGGGTCGGCCGCCGGTAGGCAGCGGTTCAGACCTCTCCGGCCCGGCCCCGGGTCCTGCCGCGGAGCCCGGCCCGGCGGCCACCGACCGTAGGGTGGGCGCAAGAGCTGGGACTCCGAAAGGCGCTGCACCATGCCGGACCAGGCAGCCGTAAGGGTAAAGGGACTGTGGAAGCGGTTCGGGGAGCAGATCGCGGTCGCCGGGATCGACCTCGACCTGCCCGCGGGCCAGTTCATCGGTCTCGTCGGCCCCAACGGCGCGGGCAAGACCACCACCCTCTCCATGGTGACGGGCCTCCTCAGGCCCGACCAGGGCACCGTCGAAGTGGCGGGCCACGACGTCTGGCAGGACCCCGTCGCGGTCAAGTCCCGGATCGGCGTACTCCCCGAGGGGCTGCGGCTGTTCGAACGTCTTTCGGGGCGTGAACTCCTCGCGTACAGCGGACGGCTGCGCGGGCTGCCCGGCGCCGAGGTCGACAAACGGGCCACCCAGCTCCTGGACGTACTCGACCTGGCGGGCGCTCAGCACAAGCTCGTGGTCGACTACTCGACCGGGATGCGCAAGAAGATCGGGCTGGCCGCCGCACTGCTGCACAACCCCGAAGTGCTCTTCCTGGACGAGCCGTTCGAGGGCGTCGACCCGGTGTCCGCGCAGACGATCCGCGGTGTGCTGGAGCGCTACACCCGCTCCGGCGCGACGGTCGTCTTCTCCAGCCATGTGATGGAGCTGGTCGAGTCGCTCTGCGACTGGGTGGCGGTGATGGCGGGCGGCCGGATCCGCGCGCAGGGCCCGCTCGCCGAGGTACGCGGGACCGCGCCCTCCCTCCAGGAGGCCTTCCTCGAACTGGTCGGAGCGCACGACCGGAACGCCGGGGACAGCCTCGAATGGCTCGGCGGGGGCCCGCGATGACCGCCGACACCGCCCCGGACACCCGGCTGCCCGCCCCCTCCCTCACCGCCGTCTTCATCCGGCTGAAGCTCTCCCTGCTGCGCAACGGCCTGCGCCAGTCGTCGGGCCGCAGGGCCGCGTACATCGCGTCGGTCGCCGGCGCCCTGTTCTTCGCGGCGCTGCTGCTCCTCGGCCTGGTGCTGCTGCACGGCCACGCGCACGCGGGCACCCTGACCGTCATCCTCACGCTCGTCCTCGCGGTGGGGTGGGCGGCGATGCCGCTGTTCTTCCCCAGCGGGGACGAGACGCTGGACCCGAGCCGTCTGGTGATGCTGCCGCTGCGCCCCGAACCGCTCGTACGGGCCCTGCTCGCCGCCTCGCTGGTGGGCATCGGACCGCTGTTCACCCTCTGTCTGGCGGTCGGCTCGGCCTTCGCGGTGGCGACGAACGCGGCGGCCGCGGTGGCCGCCGTCATCGCCGTTCCGCTCACCGTGCTGATCTGTGTGGCGCTGGCGCGGGCGGTGGCCGCCGCCAACGTCCGGCTGCTCACCTCGCGCAAGGGCCGCGATCTCGCCGTACTGAGCGGTCTGGTGATCGCGATCGGCATCCAGGCGGTCAACTTCGGCGCCCAGCGGCTCGGCAGGGCGGGCGGTCTCTCCGCGCTCGACCCGGCCGGGGACGTGGTGCGGTGGCTGCCGCCGGGCTCCGCGATCGGCGCGGTCGACTCGGCGAGCAGCGGCTCGTACGGCGAGGCCGCGGCCCAACTCGCCATCGCCGCGGCCTTCCTGGTGATCATGCTCCGCGCCTGGCGGCGCACCCTGGTCCGGCTGATGACCTCGCCGGACGGCTCGACGCTCGCGGCGGCCGGGCCGAGCCGCAAGGAGTCGGCGGGGGGCCTCTCGCGGCTGCTGCCCGAGGGGCGTACGGGCACGGTGATGCTCCGCACCCTGCGCTACATCTGGCGTGACCCGAAGACCAAGGCCGCATGGATCGCCTCGCTCGCGATCGGGCTGATCGTGCCGCTGCTCAACGCGGTGCAGGGCAGCGGTTCCATCTACTTCTCGTGCTTCGCCGCGGGGATGCTCGGCATCCAGATGTACAACCAGTTCGGCCAGGACACCTCGGCGTTCTGGATGGTCGCGCAGACCATCTCGTCGCCCCGGGACGCCTTCGCCGAACTGCGGTCGCGCGCCCTGGCACTCGCCCTGGTCACCGTCCCGTACACCGCGCTGGTCACGGTGGTCACGGCCGGGCTGCTCGGCGACTGGGGCGCGCTGCCCGAGGCGATGGGGCTGGCGTTCGCCCTGCTCGGCGCGATGCTGGGGACGGGCGCCGTGACCTCGGCCCGCTTCCCGTACTCGATCCCGCAGGACAACGCCCACAAGAACGTCGCCCCGGGTCAGGCGGGACTCGCCTGGATCTCCATCTTCGGCGGCATGGTCTCGGCGGCCCTGCTCTGCTCACCGGTGATCGCCCTGCTGATCGCGCTGCACGTCACGGGCCATGAGCCGTATCTGTGGATCCTGCTGCCGCTGGGCGCGGTGTACGGGACGGCGACGGCCTGGGCCGGCCTGCGGGCGGCCGCACCGCAGGCGGCAGGCCGGCTGCCGGAGATCCTCCTGGCGGTCAGCAAGGGGTGAACGGGCGCGAGGGACCGCCGGACGGGCCGGGTGCCTGCCCGGCCCGCCCGGCGGTCCCCGCTGCCCGACCCGCGCCGCCCGACCTCCGCTGCCCGACCCCGGCTGCGGCCTACTGCGCGACCACGGCGTCGAGGAACGGCTCTATCGCCGCGCGCCACGCCTCGGGCTGGTCGTAGTGGACCAGGTGGGCCGCGTCGGACACTTCCGCGTACTCACCGCGGGGCAGCACCCGGACCATCTCCTGGGACTCCGCCCGGCCCAGCTCGCCGTCCAGACCGCGGACCACCAGCGCCGGGCACTGCACCTGGGCCAGCTCCTCCCAGTGCGCGTCGAAGACCCAGGTCTCGCGGGACTTCAGCATCTGGCGGCGGGAGAAGACCGGCCGCCAGCCGTCGGCGCTCTCCGCCATCACCTCGGCGAAGAACTCACCGCGGGACGGATTGGGGCGCTCCACCCACGGGTCGTCCTCGCCGAACCACTTCCGTACGTCGGCGAGCGTCGCGAAGGGGACGGGCCAGGACGTGAACCAGTCCTCCCACTCGCGCTGCGAGGCGATCCCCAGGGCGGAGGCCCGCATGTCGCAGATGATCACGGCCCGGACCAGGTCCGGCCGTTTGGCCGCGAGCTGCCAGGCGGTGAGGGCGCCCATCGAGTGGCCGATCAGGGTGACGGGAGCGAGCCCCAGCTGGACGATCGCGGCCTCCGCGTCGGCCACATAGGCGTCCCGGGTGTACGGGCCGTCGGCAGGCTTGTCGCTGCGGCCGTGGCCCCGCTGGTCGAGGGCGACCGCGCGGTGGCGCTCGGAGAGCCAGCGGGCGGTGGAGGCCCAGTGCGAGGCCCGGCCCATCAGCCCGTGCAGCAGTAAGACCCCGGGAGTGCGCTCGGCGTCCCCGTCGGCCTCCTTGGGCGGGTCGGCGAACTCCCAGGCAGCAAGGCGTATGCCGTCGGGCCCGGTCACGTCGATGCGCTGCACCATGTGTTCTGGCACCCCCTTCATTCCCCGGGTGGTCGGTCCCTCACCTGCGGCTGGGCCGCTCAGGCTGGTTCCGAGCTGGTTCGGTAACTGCTCGATGGTTCAGTGGCTGCTTCGGTGATGGAGCCGGTGTCGCGTCACAGGCTATCGAACTCGCATTCGAAAATGCGGTTCCCTTCCTCTACACCCCACCTTCGAGTGACAACCACCAAGGATTGAGGGTTGCTGCCCGGGGGAGATTTCGTGCGGGGGGCGGACCACTCGGGGATGAGGGTCCGGCCAGACCGACCTTGAGAGCTCGGGGCTCCAGGTCGGTGCGGGGGAGGTCAGGCCCCGGCGCTCCTGAGCGCCGGGGCCCTCTCCGTCCGGGGACCGGCTGGTCCGGGACAGCCGGTCCCCTGACAAGTGAGCCCATGACAGCCGATCCCATGGCAGGCGAGCCCGGGCAGGACGAGGCCGCGACGGATGGCACCACGAGAGTCGAGGCCGCGACAGATGAGACCGCGACAGATGGGACAACGGCGGACGAGACCGCGACGGACGCATGCACCTGCTCCCTCCCTGCCGGACGAGCCGCATCGGGCCGCATCGAGTGACATCGCGATCCGGACCGGCGCCGTCGTCAGGTCATAGGCGCCCAGCCTCGCACGGCTTGCGGGCGGCCGGGGCGGTTCCCGCACCATTGCGCGGGCCGACCACCACCGCCCGCCCGGCACCGGACGGACCCTGCTCTACTGCTATCGCTCCTGCTGCCGCTCTGGCTACTGCTTGGCGACAAAGACGTGTGAAGCCACCTCGGGGTTGAGCTCGGCGGCCTCGCCGCCGCTGCCCACCAGGACCCCTCCGGCCGACTCCGTCACACTCACCACCGAGCCGGGCTGTACGCCCGCACGACGCAGCGTGTACATCAGCTGGGCGTCGGTCTGGATGGGCTCGCCGATCCGGCGCACCACCACGTTCTTCCCGTCGGCGCCCGGATCCAGGTCCGCCAGGCTCAGCATGCCCGCGTCGAGGAAGGGATCCGCCTCGGCCTTCTCGCCCAGCTCCTCCAGGCCCGGGATCGGATTGCCGTACGGCGACTCCGTGGGGTGACGCAGCAGTTCGAGCACCCGCTTCTCCACCGCCTCGCTCATCACGTGCTCCCAGCGGCACGCCTCGGCATGCACCTGCTCCCACTCCAGGCCGATCACGTCAACGAGGAGGCACTCGGCAAGCCGGTGCTTGCGCATGACGCGCGTCGCCAGCCTGCGGCCCTCCTCCGTCAGCTCCAGATGCCGGTCGCTCGCGACGGCCACCAGGCCGTCACGCTCCATGCGCGCCACGGTCTGGCTGACCGTCGGGCCGCTCTGGTCGAGCCGCTCCGCGATGCGGGCGCGCATCGGAACCACACCTTCCTCCTCCAGCTCAAGGATGGTGCGGAGGTACATCTCCGTAGTGTCGATCAGCCCACTCATACGTGCCCCTATGTTCCGCTACCGCTATGGCCCTCACCCAATTCTGACGCATACCTCCGACAACCGGCCCGCGCAGGACGTGGGCGGTATTGACACTGCCCTGGTACGGACCGCACCGTGAGGCGCATGAGCAGCGAGAACAGCGGGAGCAGCGGCCTTGCCGGCGAGTTCTTCGACGCCGCGATCGGCCTGCTGCGCCGGATACGGGACGAGGAGTCACAGAACGTGACGGCGGCCGGTTCGGCGATGGCCGACACCGTGCAGGCCGGCGGCCGTCTCTTCGCCTTCGGCGCGGGCCACTCCTCGCTCGCCGCCCAGGACGTGGTCTACCGCGCGGGCGGCCTCGCGCTGATGAACCTGCTCGGCGTCCCCGGCACGCTCGGCGTCGACGTCAGACCGGCCACACTCGGCTCGGCCCTGGAGCGGGTCGACGGTCTCGCGAGCGCCGTGCTCGACTCCAGTCCGGCAGCGGCCGGCGACGTCCTGGTGATCATCTCGCTCTCCGGGCGCAACGCGCTCCCCGTGGAGATGGCGATGAGCGCCCGCGCCCTGGGCCTGAAGGTCATCGGTGTGACGTCGGTCGCGTACACGAAGGAGACGACCTCGCGGCACTCCTCCGGTACGTACCTCAAGGATCACTGCGACATCGTGCTGGACAGCCGGATCGCGGTGGGCGACGCGGAGCTGACCGCCGAGGGCGTCGAGGCCCCCTTCGCCCCCGCGTCGACCGTCGTCACCAGCGCGCTGATGCAGGCGATGATGGCGTCGGCGGCAGGCGAGCTGGCCCGCCGCGGCATCGAGCCCCCGCTGCTGCGCTCGGGCAACGTCGACGGCGGGCACGAGTGGAACCGACGCGTGATGACGGAGTACGGCGACCGGATCTTCTACCAGCACTGAGGGCGACGGCCCGCACACCACGGCGCGAGATCACGACGGGCCACACCTGTGCTTTCGTCCAGCCGGGCTGAGCACATATCAACAGGAACTCTCATTGAGTGCGCGGCGGTCCGGCCCTAGGTTCTTGCCGGGACCGGCGACGGGCCAGGCCGACTGACGATGGAGCAGACCGGCGAAGGGCAGACCGGCGCAGGGCAGGCCACCGCACTGGGGGACAGCAGCATGCTCGACGGCTTCACCCCCTGGCCCGACGAGGAAGCGGCACACTACCGGCGGGCCGGGTACTGGCAGGGCCGCACTCTCAGCGATCTGCTGCGGCAATGGGCGCGTGAACACAGCACACGGACCGCCCTGGTGCACGGCGGCACCCGCATGACGTACGCGAACCTGAACCGGCGGGCGGACCGCATGGCCGCCGGTCTCCGGCTGCGCGGCATCCGGCCGGGCGACCGGGTGGTGGTGCAACTGCCGAACGTGCCCGAGTTCGTCGTCACGGTGTTCGCGCTCTTGCGCACCGGGGCGATTCCGGTGTTCGCCCCCGTCGCTCACCGTGCTGCCGAGATCGGCCGTCTCGTCCGGACGACCGGGGCCGCCGGCTATGTCGGCCCCGTGTCCTACCGCGGTTTCGACCACACCGGGATGGCTTCCCGGATCTCGGTCGAATTCCCCTTCCTGCGGCGCGTCTTCACCTGGTCCGGGGCCGGTGCGCAGGCCGGCGGATTCTCCGTGACGTCGGAAGGCTGCCTGTTCTTCCCGCTGAGCTCCCTCGACTCCCCGCCCGAGCCCGACCCGCCGCTCGACGCCGGTTCGGTGGCCTTCTTCCTGGTGTCCGGCGGGACAGCCGCGCTGCCCGAGCTGATCCCGCGTACCCATGACGACTACGCGTACCAGGCCCGCGCCGGCGGCGAAGTCCTCGGGCTCACCCAGGAGGACGTGTATCTGGCGGCCCTGCCTGCGGAGTCCAACTTCGCCTTCGGCTGCCCCGGAATCGTCGGCACGCTCGCTGCCGGAGGGACCGTGGTCCTGATCGAGAGCCCGGAGCCCGCTGAGGTCTTCCGTGCCATCGGGAGCGAACGCGTGACGTTCACCTCCGTGGTACCGGACATCGCGGCACAGTGGCTGGACGCCCTGCCCGCCGCCACGGAGGATCTGTCGAGTCTGCGGGTGATGCAGATCGGAGGAGGCGCACCTCCGCACCGGGCGACGGCGGAACGCCTGGCCGCCGCGTTCGGCTGCCGGATGCAGCAGGTGTTCGGCAGAGCAGAGGGGTTCCTGTCCGCCACCCGGCTCGACGACGCGGCGGAGACCGTCCTGGGTACACAGGGCAGGCCCGTGTCACCCGCCGACGAGATCCGTATCGACGCGCCCGCCGGACAGACCGGGGAGCTGCTGGCCCGCGGCCCCAGCACCGTGCGCGGCTACTACAAGGCTGACGCCCGCAACGCCCGCGCCTTCACTTCCGACGGTTTCCACCGCACCGGCGACCTGGCCCGGCTGGACGCGCACGGCAACCTCGTCGTCCAGGGGCGCACCGCTTAGACCGCCGCCACCGGCGCCCATGGATCGACCGGTCCCTGAGCCGGAGCTGCGGCAACCGCGGCGGTCCGGCGCCGGCCGCGTCCAATGTGCTGCGGGTGACCGTATGCGGCGAGGTGGCGGGCTAAGCCCTGTCCGGCCGATCTTCGTCGGCCCGCGTCCGGTCCTCGCCGGGCCGGGGCAGTTGTCCCGGGTCCCCTCCCGGACCCGCGAGCGTCCGCGCCAGGTCGATGGCGGAGGCCACCCGTACGGCGACGCTCTCCGCGTACACCGCGTCGGGCCGTTCGAAGGCGAGGCGGCTCGCCCCGCGCAGGAAGGTCACGACCCCCAGCGTCCTCCCCCTGCTCCGCAGCACCGTGCACAGCGCGTGCACGGTGCCCGGCGGCCACTGGCGCCCGGCCGCCCACGCCTCCGCCGCGTCCCTGGCCGTTCCCGCCGTCGCCGCGGGCGCCGACCGGGGCGCGGCCGCCGCGCTGGTCCGTACCGCACCGGCCCTGGCCACCGCCTGGAGCGCCGGATGGCCGGCCCGGTAGCGCACCGGCAGGGCGGCGCCCGCCACCGGCAGGCACGGTCCGGACGCGCCGCCGGACGGTGTCTCGGCCACCCGGACGAGCCGGACGGGTGCCTCCTCCGCGGAGTGGGGGGCGGAGGGCAGGGCGGGCGCGTCGGCGGACATGTCGATCAGCGCATGGTCGGCGAACCCGGCCAGCGCGAAGTCCAGATACGACGTCGCCGCCTCCATCGGGTCCTCGCACTCGGCGGCCGCCCGCGACGCACGGTGCAGCTGGTTGCCGCGGAAGCGGAGCCGGCTCGCCTCCTGCTCGGCCTCCCGGGCGGCGGTGATGTCACGGAACAGCCAGCCGACCCCGAGCGGAACAGGCTCCTCCGCGAGCGGCGAGGCCAGCCGCACGAACCCGCTGCGCCAGCAGCGCCGCCGCTCGCCCTCGGCGGTCCGCAGCGTCACCCACATCTCGGCCGGAGCGGGGAGCGCCCCCTCGGCGAGTACGTGCTGGAGCGCGCCCTCCAGTTCCTCGACGCCCTGCACGATCAGGTCGCCCAGCGGGCGCCCGAGCATCGTCGTGCGCCCCGTCGAGAGCGCCCGCGCGGCATGGGCGTTGACGACGGTCGGCCGCAGATCGACGTCGACCAGGACGACCCCCCAGGAGGCGTCGTCGAACATGGCCTCGCTGAGCGCGATCGCCCGTTCCAGATCGATCTGCGCGTGGACCTCGCTGAAGGCGCAGTACACCCCGGCCGGTGTGCCGTCCGGGCCGCGCACCCCGGAGGACTGCGTCCGTACGAGCACCCGCCCGCCGTCCTTGCGCAGCAGCGCGAACTCGTGGACCTGACGGCCGGGGGCGCGCATCGCCGCCATCAGCCGGGCCTGCACCTCGTCGGCGTCGGCGGACCGCACCGCCCAGCCCGCGAAGCCGGTACGGCCGACGGCCTCGGCGGCGGACCAGCCGAGGATGCGCTCCGCCTCGCGGTTCCAGTGCGTGATCACCGCGTCGGCGTCGAACGCGCAGAGCGCGGCATCCATCCCGTCCAGCAGCGCCGCCAGCAGATCGGAGCCCGGACCGTCCGGGGCACCGGAACCGCCCGCGCCACCGGGAACGGGCGGAACACCGGGACCGGGACTCCCTCCCGCCCCCGACTTCCCGCCGGGCTCGGGCTCATCGGGGCCCAGCGCACTGGCTGCCTCGATCCGGGAACCACTCATCCGGCACCCCCAACAGGACGCGTCCGCCGCATGTACTGCATGTACCGCACGTCGGATCATTCAACGCGAACGTGATGGAGCCCACACTCCGTTCGCCGAAAAATGTGCGCACTCAATAAATCGGTTGAGAGCGGCCGACGCCGTGCCTAACGTAGGCCGCACGCTAGAAGGGAGGTGTTCCGGAAGTGATTTCTTCTCGGACTTGCGAGGTGGCTGCGGGCTGACGGCCCGTCGTCGCACTCTGTGCAGTGCCGGCAGACCGCCGGCCGAAATCCCAAGCAGTCACCGACCCGCGGGCTCGCCGGTAAGTCCGGCCGGCTCCTCCGCAAGGAGGGACCAGAGCCCGCGGGTTTCTGCGTTCACGTGCGGGGACCGCCGGGCGCGCACCCCTCCCTCACACGCCTCACACGCCTCGCTGGCCTCACGGGCAGAGCCGCTCCACACGCCACCCGGAATCCGTCTCCGCATCCGTCTCCGCGCGTACGTACCGCAGCCGGTCGTGCAGCCGGTTCGCGTGGCCCTGCCAGAATTCCACCGTGCCGGGGGTCACCCGGAAACCGCCCCAGTCCTCCGGTACCGGGACCTCGGTGCCCTCCGGGTAACGGGCCGCCACCTCTTCGTAATGGCTGGTGAGTTCCTCGCGTGAGGCGATCACCGACGACTGGGCGCTCGCCCACGCGCCGAGCTGCGAGCCGTGCGGGCGGGTGCGGAAGTACGCCACCGTCTCCTCGCGGGCGACACGGGCCGCCGTGCCCGTGACGATGATCTGGCGGGAGATCCGGTGCCACGGGAAGAGCAGCGAGACCTGCGGGTTGGCGGCCATTTCACGGCCCTTGCGGGAGCCGTGGTTGGTGAAGAAGACGAATCCGTCCGCGTCGAAGTGCTTGAGCAGCACCGTACGGACGGAGGGGCTGCCCTGGGGGGTCGCGGTCGAGACGACCATCGCGTTCGGTTCGTGCAGGCCGCCCGCGACGGCTTCGGCGAACCAGCGGGCGAACTGGTCCATCGGGGCGGCGGCGAGGTCTGCGTCCGCGAGGACGGAGGAGCGGTACTGCTCGCGCATCACGGCTGGATTCAGATCAGGGTTCGGCACGGGCCCATCTTGCCGCAACGGCACGTGTGCTGGATGTCACGCTTCCCCGCACCGGCGGGAGCCGTCAGACTCGTCCCCCCGCACGCGGACGGATCAGCCGGCGTGTGAACCGAGCCGGAAGCCGGACCCCGCCCGCCGAACCCGTAGCCCGAACGCATCACGAGGAGCCGCCTGATGTCCGACGCCGCTGCCGCTTTCGTACCCGGACTCGAAGGAGTCGTCGCATTCGAGACCGAGATCGCCGAACCGGACAAGGAGGGCGGCGCGCTGCGGTACCGCGGCGTCGACATCGAGGATCTGGTCGGTCAGGTGTCCTTCGGGAACGTCTGGGGTCTGCTGGTCGACGGGGCGTTCAATCCCGGGCTGCCGCCCGCCGAGCCGTTCCCCATCCCGGTGCACTCCGGTGACGTCCGGGTCGACGTGCAGTCCGCGCTGGCGATGCTCGCGCCCGTCTGGGGTCTGAAACCGCTGCTGGACATCGATGAGCGCACCGCCCGCGACGATCTGGCGCGCGCCGCGGTGATGGCACTCTCGTACGTCGCCCAGTCGGCGCGCGGCCAGGGCAGCCCGATGGTTCCGCAGAGCGAGATCGACAAGGCGGATTCGGTCGTCGAGCGCTTCATGGTCCGCTGGCGCGGTGAGCCGGACCCCAAGCACGTCAAGGCGGTTGACGCGTACTGGACGTCGGCGGCCGAACACGGCATGAACGCCTCCACGTTCACCGCCCGCGTCATCGCGTCGACCGGCGCGGACGTCGCGGCCGCGCTCTCGGGCGCGGTGGGTGCGATGTCCGGCCCGCTGCACGGCGGTGCGCCGTCGCGGGTCCTCGGCATGATCGAGGAGATCGAGCGGACGGGCGACGCGACGGCGTACGTGAAGCGGGCGCTGGACCAGGGCGAGCGGCTGATGGGCTTCGGCCACCGCGTCTACCGTGCCGAGGATCCGCGGGCCCGGGTCCTGCGCCGTACGGCCAGGGAGCTGGCCGCACCGCGCTTCGAGGTGGCCGAGGCGCTGGAGAAGGCGGCCCTGGAAGAGCTGCACGCCAGGCGCCCCGACCGGGTGCTGGCCACGAACGTGGAGTTCTGGGCGGCGATCGTGCTGGACTTCGCGGAGGTTCCGGCGCACATGTTCACGTCGATGTTCACGTGCGCCCGCACGGCGGGCTGGAGCGCGCACATCCTGGAGCAGAAGCGCACGGGGCGGCTGGTGCGTCCGTCGGCGACCTACGTGGGGCCGGGGACGCGCGATCCCCGCCAGATCGAGGGGTTCGACAGCATCAGGGGCTGATCACGGGTTGGACGTGACGGCGCCCTCGCGCTCGGGGTGGACCCGCTCGTCGAGCCACTCGTGAATGCGGGCGACGGCGTGTCGCTGGGCGCCGGCGTGGCAGTGCGCGTCGGCGCCCTCCGCTTCGGTGAACACCATCAGGGTCTTGTCCCCGGTGGTCAGGTGCGCGAGGACCTGCTCGGGCTGTCCGGCGAAGAAGAGGTCGTTCTCGGCCTCGCAGACCAGCACCGGGCAGGTGATGGCCTCGGCGATGCCGTCGCGCAGGTGGTAGTCGAGGGTGCGGGCGAGGAACTCGCGGGGGGTGGCGCCGCCCATGACGTACCGGCCGTGGGCGAGCGCCCAGCGTGCGGTGTCGCTGTCCTCGGCGGCCTGCTCCAGTGCGGCGTCGATGTGCGGGGCGGAGTCCGCCCGCAGCCCGGCTTCGGCGATGTCCGGTCCGTCTCCGCCGTCCTCGCCGAGCGGTGCGGTGATCGCGGCGCCGAAGTCGTAGATGCCGTCGACCGCGATCACGGCGGCCAGACGCGGCTCGAACGCGGCGGCGCGCAGGCACAGTTGTCCGCCGAGGCTCACTCCGAGCAGCGCGATGCGGTGCGGGTCGACGTCCGCGAGGGTCAGCGCCCAGTCGATGACCGCGCCCACGACCACCTCCCAGTCGGGCCGGAACAGCAGGCCGTGGCGGTGGCGGGTGCCGGGCTGGCCCGGACCGTCGAAGGTCAGCACGTGGTAGCCGCGTTCCTGTGCGGCGAGCGCGCCCTGGACGTGCAGTTCCTCGGCGCTGCCGTCGAAGCCGCTGTGCATCAGCAGGAGCGGGCGGCGGCCGGGCAGCGGGCTGGGGTAGAAGTAGCCGGGCAGTTCGGCCCGGTCGAACGGGATCCGCACCGGGCGCAGCACGTCCGGGCCGACCAGGGCCGTGTACTGGCCGAACGCCCCTGTCGCACGGTCGTAGTTGTCGAGGATGCGCGGGTCGTGGGGATCGCCGTGCAGGAAGAACTCGGCGTTCCGGTAGTAGTTCCACGCCCGCAGGAAGCCGTCGCGGGCGCTGACCCGGTGGCTGCCCGCCAGGGCCCGTTCGGCGTCGCGGGAGATCCGGTCGGCGGTGGCCCGCCAGGCGTCGTGCCAGCTGTCGGGGTCGCCGGGGGTGATCTGTCCGGCGGTGGCGAGCACCTCGCCGAAGTCGGCTCCTCCGTAGGCGATGTGGCTCATCGAACGGACCGTCTCGAACCAGTAGGTCGGGTGGTCGGGGAACATCAGCTGCTTCATGGAGAGCTCCTCGCTGCTCAAAACGCTTCAACAGAACGCTTCACCGTGTCCGCGCACTCCTTAATGCGTGTCCACTCGCTATAGCGACACTAGAGGGGGCCCTATCCTTAACGCAAGTGGCCACGCATTTGCTGCGGTACGGTGGTGTCATGGCTCAGAACCCAGCCCCCCGCAAACGGCCCGGCGGGCGCACGGCCCGCACCGGACGGGCGGTGCACGAGGCCGTCCGCGGCCTGATCGCCGAACACGGCAGGGACGGCTTCACCGGCCGCGACGTGGCCGAACGCGCAGGGGTGCACGAAGCGACGCTCTACCGGCGGTGGGGAACCCTCGACAACCTCGTGCTCGATGTCGCCGCCTCCGTCGCGCAGCTCAACGAAGAGTCCCCGATCCCCGACACCGGGTCCCTCCGCGAGGACCTGCGGGCCTGGGCGACCGCCCTCGTGGACGACCTCTCGCGGCCGGGCGGGCTGGCACTCCTGCGCACGGTCCTCGCGGTGCGCACCGATGAGTCCGCCGGGCAGGACCCGGACGGCGGCCGGGGCCGGGACCGCCAGCTCACCGACTTCCTCGCGGCCCGCGGCGTGGTCATTCAGCAGGTGCTCGACCGCGCGACCGCCCGCGGAGAAGCCACTCCCGAACTCGCCACCGTGCTCGACCGCTTCCTCGCCCCCCTGTACCTGCGGGCGATGTTCGGCTACCGCGAGGTGGACCACGATCTCGACGGCCTGGTGGACCACACCCTCGGCGGCCCGCGGTAGGAGTACGGGCGTCGGTCCGAGGGGTTGGGGGTGGGGCGCCCGGGGCCCGCACGGTGGCGTGCGGACCGTGGCCGGCGGTCCATCCCCCGTGGGGGCCGCCCGCTACCCGTGCCGCGGAACCTGGCCGACAGCCCTCATGCGGGCGCGGGCCCGGTCGACGAGCGCCTCGGGTGTCAGCTCGGCCAGTGCCGACCGGGCGTCGGCGAGCATCCGGTCGGCGGCGGCCAGCAGCTCGGGCTCGCCGACCGGGCGCAGCGGACCGCTCCGGGTGGCCAGCAGATCGGCCAGGGCGGCCTGCAAATGGGGCCCGCCCGCCTCACGCACCGTGAACGACAGGTGGGCGGAGGTGCTGCCACCGGCGGCGACGGCGCGGTGCGCGTGGCCGCGCGGAACGTAGAGGACCTCGCCGGCGTCGAGGCGGGTGGTGAACTCGGCTTCGTGGACCACGTCGGCGGTGCCGGGCGCCCACCGGTCGCTGTCCGGGCCCCCGTACAGGTGCCAGTCCTTGGCCCCGCTGGTCTGGACGATGAGGACGTCGGCGTCGTCGCGGTGCACCGGCCGGCCCTGGGTGCCGGGCGGCGTGACGAAGTAGAACGCCTCCACCTGGCGGCCGAGCTGCTCGCGCATCGACGCGCAGAACGCGCGGATGCCGGGATGCCACTGATCCACGTAGCGCAGCAGCAGGGTCGCCTCGGTCCGCAGTTCCCGCACCGCGGCACCGTCGACGTAACCGTGCTCGATCCGGTTGAGGATCGTGCGTGGCGGACAGAACCGGGGCAGCTCGATCTCGCCGTCCTCGGTCACCAGTTGCAGGTACGGCACCCGCAGCAGCCCCGTGTCGAGCCAGCGGTCCAGCTCGTCGAGCGGGAACAGCTCGGTCGGCGGGTCCGCCGGGCGGAACACCGTCGGCTTCCGTCGCGCGAGAGTGGCGTGGAAGGTGCCGGTGTCGTCGGTGAAGCGGTGCAGCACGTCCATGTCGTCAGGTCCTCGGTGCGAGCTTGATCAGCGGGTAGTACGGGCGGGCCGCTTCGATCGCGGCCGCGAACGAGCCGAACCCGCGGTCGAGCGCGTGGAATTCGGCATCGGCACGGGTACCGCCCCACTGCTGGACGAGGAGTTCGGCGATCCGCTCGGGCGAGATCCGGTCCACCGTGAATTCCGGCCTGCTCCTGGACAGTTCGTCGGTGAAGCGGTGGCAGGAGGCGGCTGTGCGCGCCGCCCGGGCGAATTCGGCGGTGGGTTCCAGGTCGTCGAGGAACACCGCGTCCCCACCGGTCCCGGGTTCGGTCTCGAAGCTGCGGGACAGGAACAGGCGCAGCTGGCGCTGCCGGTCGCCGCAGACCGCCTCGTCCTCGGTGAGCCACGCGCGCAGGAAGTCGAAGCCGTCCGGGTGCTCGTCCGGATCCGGGTACACCCCGCGATGCACCCCGTGGGCGATCGCGGTGTCGCCCCCGGCCGGTGGCAGACCACAGGATTCGGCGCATTCACGGGCCAGCAGCGCCAGGACCCGGTCGCGGCGGAGTGCCGGAAATCCGGGCGAGAACAGTTGCAGCACCCGTAACGCCGACAGACTGCCGGGATGGTCGGCGTGCTCGCCGGGCGGCCGCCGGGCCCGGTCCTCCCAGTCGGCCAGGAACACGGTGCGCGGCACCGGCTCGCCGGAACGGCCGCCACCCGGGCCTTCGGCACGCAGCGCCTCGACCAGGGCGAGCGCGTCGGCGCGTTTCACGTCGCGGCGGTTGCGCGCGCAATGGCGGCCGAGTGCGGCCAGTTCCCCGGCGTCGAGGCCGGTCGCCCCGGCCAGTTCGGGAAACCGCTGACAGGAGCGCAGCGCATACGGGACCGACCGCAGCGCGGCGATGACCCGGTCGGCCGTCTCCTGCGCGCACGCGCCCTCCCGCACCGCCGCCGCCAGACCGGCGCGGATGTTGACGAGGGGCTCGGACATCGCGCGGTAGCCGCTTTCCGGCGGGCCGTGCAGCAGGGCGACCTCGTCGTCGGCGTCGAGTCGCCCGCAGCGGTAGTCCTGATAGATCTGCCCGACTCCGCGCATCCCGAAGGTGTCGAGTTCGGCGGCGCGCAGGGCACCTGTGCTGGCTGCGCCGAGCACCGCGACGCCGCGGTCGAGCACGGCGAGGATCTCCTTGTGCGGCACCGCACGGACCTGATGGAAGTAGCCGTCGACGATACCGACGGTGTCGCCGGCGGCGAGCGGGAGGGCGAGCAGGTCACCGGCGGCGACCGGCGGCCGGAGAACGATTCCGGGCGGTGGCACGAACCCGGGCGCCGAAGGTCCGAGGAACAGGTAGCGCGTGGTCACGGGCGGCCTCACAGAGTGGCGGGCATCCTCAGCCCGGGGCAGATCACGTGGACGACCGGGACGCCGAGTTCGGGGCGGGTGTGGTCGACCACCAGCGGGCTGCGGCCGGTGACGGCGACGATCCGGTCGGTGAGCAGGGCGGCCTCGGCCCGGTGGCCGGGCACCCGCACCGACTCGACGGTGTCGAACCCGAGCGTCGGCCGGGCGTCGGGCGGCACCGGCGCCGCCGCACCGGCCATGGTCCGGCGCAACCGCGCGTAGAGGCGGTCGTCCAGGTCGTCGCGGGCACCGGCGATCACCGACACCCGGACCTGGGCGGCTTCGGTGAGCGCCCGGCACAGGGCGACCTGTGCGTCGAGGTGGCACCCGTAGCCGTAGACCGGCAGCGGGAAACCGTCGCTCACGATGGCCACACTGAAGCACGGCAGGTTCAGCGGTGTGGTCAGCACGCCGATCCCGACCCGCACCCCGGCCGCCCGGTACTTTTCGAGCAGCCCGGCCGCCGGTTCCGCGACAGTGGCGGGGTCGATGACGGACGTGGGCCCGGCGGGGGTGTTGCGGTGGACCGCATCGCGTTCGATCACCTCGTACAGGCCGTGCGCGATCGCCTCGTAACGGGTGTTTCCGCTGGCCAAGCCATTACTGGTGGCGGCGAACAGCGGCGGCCGCCAGCGCGGGCGCACCCGGCGGTCCAGGCTCAGACACTCCAGCGGCACCAGCGACGGGCCGCCGTCGTCGAGACGTACCGCGGCACGCCAGTCGAGCCGGGTGGCCGGGTTGAGGCAGTGCCGCGGGCGCAGCGTGAGTTCGTCGAGCAGATAGCCCAGCCCGGGCTCCACCTCCCCGGCGGTACCGGTGTGGTCGGGCCGGGTGTCGAGGTGCGCGCCGTGGTGGCGTTCGATCGCCTCCATGGCAGCCGACACCTTCGCGGAAATGTGGTCCAGGCCCTTGCCCTGATACACCGACAGGTAACGACTGGCCGGGCTGATGGCCTGGTATACCGGGATGCCGATGTCGTCCAGCCAGGTCACGTCGGCGATCCGGGTGACACCGGCGGCCGGCAGCAGCGGGGCGATGCGGGCCCAGGTCTGCGCGGGCGGGCACGCTCGATGCGTGCCCGTGAAGTACGCCTTGGTCCCGTGTGGGTCACTGCCGTGTGCGTCACTGCCGTGTGCATCACTGCCGTAGTCGTCGTCGGGAGCGGTCGCGTCGGGAGCGGTCGCGTCGAGCACACCGGCGGTCGCGTCGGCGGCCGTGGCCGCCCGGACGGCCGCGGCGTCGGTTCCGCTCATCGTGTGGCCGGCCCGGGCTCCGCGGACGGTTGCGGGCCGGGTGGGACCTGCTCGGGCGCGGGGTGGCCGAGGGTCAGGCTGAGCAGGTGCCGGCGGCCCGGATGTCCGGCGGCGAACGCCGCGGTGGACGAGTGCTGCGCGCGGCCGCGCAGACAGCCGCCGAACCCACGACTGATCGCCAGCAGCCAGCAGTTGTGGGCCAGTGCCCCGGCCCGCACCAGCAGATCGGAGTATCCGGCGACACCCGCGCGGCGCACCGCGGCCCGCACATCGCCGCCGAACGACAGAACCACGGGGGCGTCGTCGAAGTGCGCCATCGGGTCGGGCAGCTCCGGCGCGCCGATCACGCCGGTGTGGCCGCCGTCCGGGGCGATCTCGTACCACCCGGCGGCCAGCCCGCGCACGCGGTGGGCCTGCATCAGCACGGTCAGGTCGTCCGGCTGCCGGGCGGGCCACCGGTCGCGCTCGGTGGCCAGAGCGGTGGCCAGCAGCTCGGACAGGTCGGTGGCGGCGACCGGCCCATCGGCGAAGGACCGTACCGACTGCCGGGCCGACAGCACCTCCCACAGCGAACCGGCCGGCAGCGGTACCGCCCGGCCGGTCGAACCGGTCACCGGCACCGGCCGGGCCGCGGCGAGTCGCGTGGCGTACTCGTCCATCACCTCACGCTGGTCCAGCAGCGGCATCGCCGGTGTCCTTTCCGTAGAGTCCGATGATTCCCATCGCCAGCTGATCGCCCGGGTTGAGGTCCAGCTGTCCGGCGAGGTCACCGGTGTCGCCGGTCACCAGCTCGGCCTCCAGACCCAGTTCGGCGGCGACCAGCGCGCACTGCGCCAGGGCGCAGCCGGCGTCGAGGTGGGTCAGCCGGAAGGCGAAGTCGCCGTACTTGCCACGCAGCCGGTACACGGCACCGGTGACGACGATCGCCGCCCGCAGCGGCCGTCCGGCCAGGCCGGTGCCCGCCAGCAGTTCGGGCAGGGACGGTTCGTCGGCGCGGACCGCTATCAGGGTGCCGGCGTCACCGTCGTAGGCGAAGACAGTGCCGGGCAGCCCCGGCCAGCCCGCCTCGGTGAGCAGGAAGAGCTGGACCGAGGCGCGGTTGCCGCCGCTGGGGCACCAGCGCGAGGGGAAGCTGCCGGGCGCCCCGGTGGTTCCGCGTGCGCCCGCGGTGCGGGACAGCAGCAGGCCGACCGCCTGTTCGTCCAGCAGCCCCGGCGTGCAGGCGGCACTGTCCGGGGTGGCCAGCCGGCGTCGCGGGCTGGTCGCGAGGTCGAGGATGTCGAGCGGGTCGGGCCAGACCACGGCTGCGCTGTCGCCCTGGAAGACTTCGTCCGGCGGGCTCTGCAACAGCCATTCGACGGTGTCGAGCTCCTGCTCCGCGCCCGTGGCGATGGGCCCGCACGCATGGCAGCCGGGCTCCGGGGCGACCGTCCAGCGCCTGCTGGTGTGATCCGGCAGCGTCAGGCGCCACAGGTCCCGGCGCGGCACCGGCTGGCCGGTACCGGCCAGCACAGCGGTGACCTGGGCGCCGACCAGCCCGGCGAGCAGATCCGCCACCGGCCCCGGCGGCTCACCGGGTACGTGGTCGCGGGGTGCTCCGGCTTCCGGTGGTTCCTCCTCCGGGAAGGCGCGTTCGTGGCTGATCCGGAGGCAGTCCGGGCACGCTGTGTGGCCGGGGTGGAAGCGGGGTCCGATCTCGATCGCCGCGACCCGGCTGGCCGTCCGCCGCACGCTGTACCGCAGGACCTCGAAGCCCTCCGCGACACCGGCCCGGCACGCCTCGCCGACCCGGTGCGCCCCGTCGTCGCAGACCACGAGCAGGTTCGCGGGGCCGGCCGGTACCGGGTCGCCGTGCGGCACGACCGTGATCCCACCCACGCCGCAGGCCCGCAGGTCGTCGGCGATGCGCCGGGTCACCGAGGCCGGTCCGGTCAGCACGACACGGCTCATCGCCAACCGGGCCAGCGCGTTCGCCGATCCGCCGTCGGCGGCGGCAACCGGTCCGGTGCGGGACAGGTAGTCGGCGACCGCCCCCTCCGCTGTCACGGCCCCGGCCGGGACGGGTTCGAGCAACCCGCGGTCGGCCAGCATGTCCAGGACCGTGGTGATCTGGGCGATGTCGAGACGGAGTTCGGCGGCCACAGCCGCGAGGTCGCGGGAACCGTCGAGCAGGGTGAACAGCCGCGGCAGGATGTCCGTGGCCGCCGCGCCGCCGAACAAGTGCCGTCGGCCCACCCCCTCGACGACCAGCCCGCGCTCGGTCGGGACGACCGTGAGCCCGCGACGCAGCCGCGAGGTGCCGGCGCCGTCGGGATCACGGGCGGTGGACGGTGCGCTCATGCCGGAACTCCGTACGGTGCAGTGCCGTTGACCGAACCGAGCAGTCCCGCCAGTCCTCCGGTGCGGTCCGGGCCGGGTACGGATTCGGGGGCGCAGCGGGGGCAGCCGTGGCAGCGCAGCACCCGCTGGGAGTCGAGGTTTCCGCTGCGCACACTGAGCGCGACCACCGTTCCGGGGTCGGGTGGCTGTCCGAGCAGGCCATGGGCCACGCCTGCCGCCGCCCGGGCGTGCTGCGGCAGGAAACCGCGCGGTCCGCACTCGGGGTCGGCCTCGTAGGCCGCCCGGACGGCGGCGGTGAGCGCGGACTGGTCGTCGTGCTGGACCCGCCGCGCCAGGTAGCAGTCGAAGCAGGGACCGGAACCGGGCACCACCCACGGGCCGAGCCGGACGGTCGCGTCCTCGTCGACGACCGGCAGCCACGGCACTCCGTGCTGCCAGGCCGCACGGTCGGCGCTGCGGCACAGCTCCGGCACCGGATGCTGAGCGGCCACGACGACCGCGTCCGGCCGTCGGGCGAACGCGTCGGCCAGATCGTCCGGTTCGATCCGGTACGCGCCGGCGATGCCGTCGCACAGCAGCTCCGCCACCCGGAAGCCGAAGGCGCCGAGGCCGAGGACCGGCACGGTGCCGGTCAGGCGAACGGTTGCGGCCATGGATTGAGCTCCTCCTCGGAGTGGACGGGGAAGCCCATCGCGGCCGGTGCCCGGTAGAGCCGGGGGTGGGCGCGGAACTGGGCCAGCGGCAGCAACGACATCGGCTGCAGGTCGGGGATGACGACATTGACCGCGGTCAGGCGGACCGAGCGGAGTTCGAGATGGCTGCGGTCGACTGCCAGCACCGGCATGCCGAGCGCCGACAAGCGTTCCAGCAGGGTGTCCAGTGCGTCCTGCGACGGCGTCGGCAGATCGGCGGGCGGACGGCGCGGCCCGGCGGCGGCCCCCAGGCGCAGGAAGGCGAATGCTTCGGACCGTTCCGGCACGGCCATGTAGCGGGCGCCGTCGGCGATGTCGGAGAACTCCTCGTAGGTCTTCGGCACCGGGCCTGAGTGGACCAGGCCGCGGATGCTGAGCGTCTCGGCCAGTGCCTTCTCCGCGGCTGCGGACAGGGTGCGGTCGGAGGCGCAGCCCACCACGTGCCGCACCCTCGGGTCGTGCTCGGCGATCTGCAGGCAGTACACGGTCGGCACACCGAGGTCGGTGGTCGCGTCGAACAGCAGGGTGTGCAGGAAGTGCCGCTGTGCGGCGGCCAGCAGTTGGCCGAGTTTCGGCGAGCGCGCCTCGTCCGGGATCGGCCGCAGCGGCATCCGTTGCAGCCAGGTGAGCGCGATGGCGTCGCGTTCGATCACCTCAAGGATGGCGCGGACCAGTGCCTCCGCCGGATCGGTGTGGACGGCGAAACCGGTGGACAGCTGGTACCAGAACCGTTCAGCCGGTCGCGCGGGGTGCAGGCGGTAGGTCGACATCACCGCCGGCAGCCACGTCCGTTCCCGGGACACCAGATCCAGGCCCTGCACCCAGCGCACCGGTGCGTCGGCGTCGAACGGAGTGATCGGGCAGCCGGGACGGGCCAGTTCGGCCGCCGAACACCGGGGCAGGCGTGTGGTGTCGAGGACCGGCCCGTCGAGTTCGGCGGCCGTCGCCCACCGGTGTTCCGCGGTGGGCGGCTCGTACGCCGCATAGCGTTCGGCGGCTTCGGCGATGGCGATCATGCGGGCGTGCGCCGGGTCGCCGAAAGCACGGCCGCAGCCGGTGCTGGAGGAACGGCCGATGCCCAGGCCGGGACATCCGCTGCCGCCGTCGGCCACGGAGACGGTCATGTCGGCCAGCCAGCCCTCGGGGCGGTTCACACCGGTGGCCTGAACAACGCCGTAGGGCGAGACCAGTTCGTCGAAGCTGTCTGCGGCGCTTACGGCGGGACCTCACTTGTCTGTTGCGGGGTGGTAGAGGCAGAGGCGGCTCTGCCCCTACCGTTCCGGCCCCGTTGCGCGGCACCGGGTCAGCCGTCGGGACGAACGTCAGATGCAGCAGCCGGCGCAGCCGCCGCAACAGCCGCACCCACCGGAACACTGACAGTCGGCTGCGTACACGTTGTCCGAGACCAGATCCGCGGACAGCTCGTCCCAGGTCTTGGGCGTGACATCGATGACATCCAAGTCCAACGGCACAACAGAATTCATGGCGTTCTCCCTTTGCTTCGAAGTGCGGCGGGCCTAACTCCACCGCGGGAAGGCTAGTACTCCGCCGGGTCCTCGTGAAGGGGCAGTCGGTACTGGATGCGTGAACTGACGCACATAAGCGTGTACTTGACGATTCGTGGCATTGGTGTTGCGGTGGCGGACCGGACCGGCGCAGCGGAAGAGCCGCCCGCGACGTCCGGCGCGCCGCGCCTTCTTGTCGAGCGGGCGGCCCGTGCCGTCGTGCGGCTACTTCGGGTCGCTGTTGAACTTCGACGCCGACCAGAAGTAGCCGAGCACCGCGAGACCCAGGCACCAACCGACCGCGAGCCAGCCGTTGTTGCCGATCTCGCCGCCGAGCAGCAGACCCCGCAGCGTCTCGATGGCCGGGGTGAACGGCTGGTACTCGGCGATCGGCCGGAACCAGCCCGGCATCGCGTCGACCGGTACGAAGGCGCTGGAGAGGAGCGGGAGCAGGATCATCGGCGTCGCGTTGTTGCTGGCGGCCTCGGCGTTCGGGCTGATCAGGCCCATGCCGACCGCGATCCAGGTGAGCGCCATGGCGAAGAGCACGAGCAGCCCGAACGCCGCCAGCCACTCCAGGACTCCGGCGTCCTTGGACCGGAAGCCGATGGCCACGGCGACGGCGCCCACCAGGACCACGCTCATGACCGCCTGCAGCACGCTGCCGACGACGTGCCCGACGAGCACCGCACCACGGTGGACCGCCATCGTGCGGAAGCGGGCGACGATGCCCTCGCTCATGTCGTTGGAGACGGACACCGCGGTCCCGACCACGGTGGCGCCGATGGTCATCAGCAGGATGCCCGGGACGATGTACGCGATGTACGCGGAGCGGTCCGCACCGCCGCCGCCGATGCCCGCGCTCATCACGTCGCCGAAGACGTAGACGAAGAGCAGCAGCAGCATGATCGGGGTGAGCAGCAGGTTCAGGGTGAGGGACGGGTAGCGCCGCGCGTGCAGCAGGTTGCGGCGCAGCATGGTGTTCGAGTCACGTACGGCGAGGGAGAGCGCGCTCATCGGACTTCCGCACCTTTCTTGTCGGGTCGGCCGGTCACGTCGGTCACGTCGGCGCCTCCGGTCAGGGCGAAGAACACGTCGTCGAGGTCGGGGGTGTGCACGGTCAGCTCGTCCGCCTCGACGCCCTCCGAGTCGAGCCAGTCGAGGAGGGAGCGCAGCTCGCGCTGGCTGCCGTCGCTGGGGATCTGAAGGGACAGGGCCTCGTCGCCGGGGGTACGGACAGCCACCTCGTTCAGGGCTGCGGCGGCCGACCGGTACGCCGCCGGGTCGGAGAACCGCAGCCGCACGTGCCCGCCCGGGATGAGCCGCTTCAGCTCCTCGGCGGTGCCCTCGGCAGCGATCCTGCCGTCGCTCAGGACCGCGATGTGGTCGGCGAGTTCGTCGGCCTCCTCCAGGTACTGGGTGGTGAGGAAGACGGTGACGCCACCGGCGACCAGCTCGCGGATGATCCCCCACATGGTGTGGCGGCTGCGCGGGTCGAGGCCGGTGGTCGGCTCGTCGAGGAAGATGATCCGCGGGTTGCCGACCAGGGTCATGGCGATGTCGAGGCGGCGCCTCATGCCGCCGGAGTAGGTGGCGGCGGGCTTCTTCGCGGCGTCCACCAGGTCGAAGCGCTCCAGCAGTTCGGCGGTGGTGCGGCGGCCCTCGGCGCGAGAGAGGTGGTGCAGGTCCGCCATGAGGAGCATGTTCTCCTCGCCGGTGATCAGGCCGTCGACGGCGGAGAACTGCCCGGTGACGCCGATCGTGGCCCGCACGGCCTGGGGGTCGGCGGCCAGGTCGTGGCCATCCACGCGGATGTCGCCGGAGCCGGGGCCGGCGGAGATGAGGGTGGAGAGGATCTGGACGACGGTGGTCTTGCCGGCCCCGTTCGGGCCGAGCAGCGCGAAGACGGTGCCGGCCGGGATGCGCAGATCGATCCCGTCGAGGACGAGCTTGTCGCCGTAGGACTTGCGCAGGCCGGCGGCGGAGATGGCGGCGGGCGGCTCCTGGCCGCTGCCGTTTCTGGACGTGGGCATGACAGGCGAAGGCACGTGCCCTCCCGATCGAAGGCTGGAATGGAGTGGATGGCGTGAAGGGTGTGAAGGGCGTGAAGGGCGTGAACGGACCGGCGGAGCGGTCCGCCGGGGTGGGACCTCAGGCGCGGGCGCGGTGGATGTCGATGTTTCCGTAGCGCGTACGGGCGCGGACCTCGACGGTGTCCTCGGACGCCTCCGGCCCCTCGGACGCCGTCAGCGAGTTGCGCACGCTCCCGGAGCTCGAACTGACGTCGAGCCAGGCGGCCGTGCCCTCGCGCACGCCCAGGTCGATGGCCCCGTAGGAGGTCTCCAACTGGACTGTTCCGCGTGCCACTTCGAAGACACGCACCGCGCCGTTCGCGGTGGTGGCCGCGACGGAGGCGCGGGCGCGCTCGATGATGATGTCGCCGTTGGCGCCGCTGACCCGCAGGTCGCCGGTGGCGTCGCCGACACTGGTGGTGCCGTGCGAGTTCTTCAGGACGGCGGTGCCCGTCACCGTGCCGACGCGCATACTGCCGGAGCTGGTGGTGATCTCGGCGGGGCCCTCGACGCGGTCCACGGTGATGGCCCCGTGGGACGCGCTCAGGTACAGCGGGCCGGTCGTGTCGAGGCGGACGTCGCCCGACGAGGTCTTCACATGGACCTCGCCGAGGCGCCCGTCGCCGAGCACCTGCGTCCAGGCGCCGGTCATGTCGACGCGCGAGCCCGTGGGCAGTTCGACCGTCACGTCGACGGTGCCGGTGCGCCCGAGGGGGTAGCGCGACTTGCGCGTCCTGACCGTCAGGACGCCGCTCACGTACGTGACCTCGGTCTGGTCGGCCGCCCGCACGTCCTGGTCCTTCTTCGGGTCGCGGGGGGCTACGCCCACGACGGTGTCGGCGCGGTCGGCCGCGGCGAACTGGATGGTTCCGGCGTCCACACGGGCGTCGACCGAGATCGGCTGGGGAGTGTCGAAAGAAGGCATGGCTGTCCCGTCCTCTTGACTGTTCGTGGCGTCCCCGCAGGTGGGACGTGGTGTGGGTGAAGTCGTTCGGAAGGGCTGGTCAGCGCACCCAGCCCGTGAAGTTCTGGCCGATCGTCCTGGTCCTGCCGGTGGTGTGCGGGGTGGCGGCGCCGCCCGTGTCGACCGCGGCCGACACGACCCGTACGAGCCATGCGTTGACCGACAGCCCCTCGCCGGCCGCCGCCTCCTCGGCGCGGTTCTTGAGGTGGGCGGGCAGGCGCAGATTGACGCGGGCGGTGCCACCCTCGTCCGGGTCGGCGGGGGCGGCGGGGGCCGGGGCCGCCGCCGGTGCGTCGAGCGATCCGGTCCGGCCCTCGTCATGCGGCAGCGCCACCACGAAGTCCGGGTCGAGGCCACGCAGTCGTACGTCGACCGAGCCGGGGGCGAGTTCACGGGTGATCTCGCCCATGGCGTCGGACAGCACGTTGAGCAGGGTCAGGCGGGCGGCCGACTCCAGCGGCGCGGTCAGCCGCTCGGCGAGCTCGCGGGCTTCGTCGCCCCCGGCTTCGGCGGCGACCGCCAGTTCCCTGCGGAGCGTTTCGACGTACGGCGTGAGGTCCATGACCCCACTATGGCGCCATAGTGGCGCCACTGGCAAGCCGTGAGGCGCAACGCATGGCACAGAGAGGCGATCAGGGACGCCAGGTGGGGTCATTTCCGCAGGTCAGAGCCGCACTATGCGCGCACCATCCGTGGCACCAATATTTTTCGAGGTGGCACCGCACGACCTCACATGGCGCCGAGTGGCGCCGCATGGCACACACAGCGCCGCCCGGCGGCCCGTGGTGGCGCCACTCAGCCCCGGTCGCCCTTTCCGGGCCGGAGCGCCCCCTCCACCAGCTCACCCCACTGGGCCACCACACGCTCGCGCCGCTCCGCGTCGTCCGTGAGCAGGTTCGCCAGGCCCAGCCCCCGCGCCATGTCCAGCAGGCCCTGCACCGTTTCCCGTACGCCGGGCACGGACTCGTCCGCCCGCAGCAGCTGTACGGCGATCCGGTGCGACTCGCGGCCCACCCGGGCCTCCAGCTCCGTGACGCGGGCGTGCAGCTGCGGTTCGTTCGACGCGGCCACCCACAGGTGCAGGGCGGCCCGGAACAGCGGGCCGGTGTAGAGGTCGACCAGGGCCGCCACCACGGTGCGGCGGTCCTGCGGGGGCAGGGTGCGCAGGGCGGTGGAGCGTTCCTCTGCCACGTACTCGACCGCCGCCGTGAACAGGTCCTCGCGGGTCGGGAAGTGGTGCTGCGCGGCCCCCCGGGAGACGCCCGCGCGCTCCGCGACGGCGGAGACGGTGGAGCCTGCCCAGCCGTGCTCGGCCAGGCACGAGACCGCGGCTTCCAGCAGGCGCTGCCGGGTGGCCCGGCTGCGGTCCTGCTTGGGGCCCCGGCCCGTACCGCCGCTGCCGCCTGTACCGCCGCTGCCCCGGTCCGTCACAACACCCATGCGGGATCCCGTCGTTCGAGGAAGGCCCGTACGCCCTCGTGCGCCTGGGCGGACGCGAAGAGGGACGCCGAGTGGGCGATGAGGTCTTCCGTGTTGCGGTCGAAGTTCTCCAGCACCGTAGCGGTGACCAGCGCCTTCGATGCGGCCAGGCCCTGCGGGGAGGCCCGGCGCAGTCCGTCGATGACCGGGGCGAGCGCCGCGTCCACGTCGTCCGCCGCGCCGGTGATCAGTCCCGTACGGGCGGCTTCGGCGGCGTCGAACCGTTCGCCCGTGAGGTAGTAGCGGGCCGCGGCCCGCGCGTCCATGCGCGGCAGCAGCGGCATCGAGATGACGGCGGGGGCCAGGCCGAGCCGGGACTCGGTGAAGGCGAAGGAGGCCCCGGGCCCCGCCATCGCGATGTCGCAGGAACCGAGCAGCCCGAGCCCGCCGGCCCGGACGTGTCCGGTGACGCGGGCGACCACCGGCCGGGGGTGCGCCACGATCGCCCGCATCAGCCGTACGAACGCGGCCGGGTCCGGTGGCTCCTTGAGGTCCGCGCCCGCGCAGAAGGTGTTCCCGGTGTGGGTGAGGACCACCGCGCGTACGGAGTCACCGGCCGCCGACAGGGCCTCTTCCAGCTCCGCCACCAGCTGCGCGGAGAGCGCGTTGCGGCTCTGCGGGGCGTCCAGGGTCAGGGTGGTGATCCCCCGGTCGTGGGCCGTCCGGATCACGCCGGGTGTGGATGCCGCGGACGTCACGCGCGCCGCCCCCCGGTCTCCCGGCCGCTGTTCCGCCGTTCCCGTTCCCGCAGTTCACGCCGGAGGATCTTCCCCGAGGTGGCGCGCGGGACGGCGCCGATGAACTCGGTCCGCCGGATCTTCTTGTACGGGGCGACGCGCTCGGCGACGTACGCCATCAGCTCCTCCTCCGTGAGACGCGCACCCGCCTGCCGGACGGCGAACGCCTTGGGCACCTCGTTGCCGTCCTCGTCGTACACGCCGATGACCGCCGCGTCGGCCACCGCGGGATGGGTGAGGAGCAGCGCCTCCAGTTCGGCGGGGGCCACCTGGTAGCCCTTGTACTTGATGAGCTCCTTGACCCGGTCGACGATGAAGAGCCAGCCGTCCTCGTCCACCCGGCCGATGTCCCCGGTGTGCACCCAGCCGTCCTGGTCGATCATCTCGGCGGTGGCTTCCGGCCGGCCGAGGTAGCCCTTCATGACCTGCGGCCCGCGGATGGCGACCTCGCCCTCCTCGTCCACCCCGAGATCGCGCGCGGGCCCCGCCCCGGGGCCCTCCCCCGGCTCCTCCAGCGACAGGATGCGCATCTCGGTGCCGGGGAACAGCTTCCCGACCGTTCCCGGCGGCGGGTTCTCCGCGTCGAGCGGGACGACGTGCGTGCCGGGTGACAGCTCCGTCATGCCGTACGCCTGGCGCACCGGCGGCAGCCCGAGCCGGGCCGAGCAGGCGGCGGCAAGACCGGCGTCGAGCGGGGCGGCGGCGCTGACGATGTACTCCAGCGAGGACAGGTCGTAGCGCGCGACGGAGGGGTGCTTGGCGAGGGCGAGGACGATCGGCGGGGCCACGTAGAGCCCGTTGATGCGGTGCTCCTCGATGGCGGCCAGGAACTGTCCCAGCTCGAACCGGGGCAGCACCACGACCGTCGCGCCGTACCGCAGCGGTGCGTTGAGCAGTGCGGTGAGCCCGTAGATGTGGAAGAACGGCAGCACGGCGAGGATCCGCTCGCCGGGCCCCATCCGGGCGAACGGGTGCAGCTGGACCAGGTTGGTGGAGACGGACCGGTGGGTGAGCATGACGCCCTTGGGGGCGCCGGTGGTGCCCGACGAGTACGGGAGGACGGCGATGTCCTCGGCGGGGTCGATCGGGACGGTGGTGCCGGGGGCGCGGTCGCGGCTCTCCGACGAGTCCCCCGGCCGGGCCCCGGACAGGTCGAGCACCGAGCGGTGGCCCTCGGCCCGGTCGCAGACGAAGATCTCCTCGATCCCGCCGACCAGTTCGGCCGCCCGGCGGGCCACGTCCAGCAGGCGGGACACGGTGATGATCCACCGCGCGGCGCAGTCCCGTATCTGTGTGGCGAACTCCTCGGGGGTGGCGAGCGGGTGCACGGTGGTGACCGTGGCGCCCGCCCGGCACGCACCGTGGAAGACGGCAGGGTAGGCGATGCTGTTGGGGCTGTGCAGGGCGACGACATCGCCCTTGCGCACCCCGGCGGCGGCCAGCCCGGCGGCGACCGACCGGTGGAAGAAGTCGAGTTGGCGGTAGCTGACGGTGGTGCCGTCCACCGCGTCGATCAGCGCGGGGGCGTCTCCGTACTCGGCCGCCCGGCCGAGTACCGCTTCGTGGATGGGCTGGTCGAGAACCGGTACGTCCTCGTACTCGCTGTGGAACACCATGCCAGTCCCCTTCGACGCGCGACATGTGCGTGGAGCCCGGTGCCTCAGCGCCCTGGTGCCTCAGCGCCCCGGTGCCTCAGCGCCCTGGTGCGCCGTTGTACCGGGCCGGCTCCTGGGCCGAGTCCGGTCGGGCCAGAATCGCCCCTGTCAGTAGGACTTGGGGAGACCCAGGGACTGGTGGGAAACGTAATTGAGGATCATTTCCCGGCTGACCGGTGCGATCCGGGCCACCCGGGACGCGGTGATGAGCGCCGCCAGACCGTACTCGCGGGTGAGCCCGTTGCCGCCGAGCGTGTGCACCGACTGGTCGACCGCCTTCACACAGGCCTCGCCCGCCGCGTACTTGGCCATGTTGGCCGCCTCCCCCGCGCCGAGGTCGTCGCCCGCGTCGTAGAGCGCGGCGGCCTTCTGCATCATCAGCCGGGCCAGTTCGAGTTCGATGTGGGACTGGGCGAGGGGGTGCGCGATGGCCTGGTGGGAGCCGATGGGCTCCTTCCAGACCTGCCGGGTCTTCGCGTAGTCGACGGCCTTCGCCAGCGCGTAGCGGCCCATCCCGATCGCGAAGGCGGCGGTCATGATCCGCTCGGGGTTGAGCCCGGCGAAGAGCTGGAGCAGCCCGGCGTCCTCATTGCCGACCAGGGCGTCGGCGGGCAGCCGTACGTCGTCGAGTACCAGCTCGAACTGCTTCTCCGGCGCCTGGATCTCCATGTCGATCTGCGTGCGGTGGAAACCGGGGGCGTCGCGGGGCACGAGGAAGAGGCAGGGCTTGAGACGTCCGGTCCTGGAGTCCTCGGTGCGGCCGACGATCAGAGTCGCGTCCGCCATGTCGACGCCGGATATGAAGACCTTCCGGCCGGTGAGCAGCCAGTCCCCTCCTCCGTCACGGCGGGCGGTGGTGGTGATGCGGTGGGAGTTGGAGCCCGCGTCCGGCTCGGTGATGCCGAAGGCGAGCGTGAGCGATCCGTCCGCGAGGCCGGGCAGCCACCGCTGTTTCTGCTCGTCCGTGCCGAAGCGGGCGATGACGGTGCCGCAGATGGCGGGCGAGACGACCATCATCAGGAGCGGGCACCCGGCGGCTCCCAACTCCTCCAGCACGATGGAGAGTTCACTGATACCGCCGCCTCCGCCGCCGTACTCCTCGGGGAGGCTGACTCCGAGATAGCCGAGCTTCGCCGCGGCGGCCCAGAGCGCCTGCCGGTCGTAGTCGCGGTGGCTGGTGCCCGCGTGGCGCCTGCCGAGGGCGGCCACGGCGGCGCGCAGGGCCGCGCGCTCTTCGGATTCGACGGCGGTACTCCCGACGGCGGTACCCGTCTGCGTGCCCGTCTGCGTGCCCGTGCTCGTGCCAGTGCTGGTGCTCATGACTCCAGGGCCTCCTGTGCGTCCGGCTGTGCGTCCTGTGCGGTCTGTACGACGGCGAGCAGTGCGCCGACCTCGACCTGGCGGCCCGGGGCGGCGTGGAGTGCGGTGAGGGTGCCGGATGCCGGAGCGGTGATGCGGTGCTCCATCTTCATGGCCTCCAGCCAGATCAGCGGCTGCCCGGCGGTGACGGCGTCCCCGGCCGCGAGCCCGTCGGCGACCCGGACGACCGTGCCGGGCATCGGCGCGAGCAGCGAACCCGGCACCGCGCGGGCAGCCGGGTCGGGGAAGCGGGGCAGCCGGGTGAGGGTGTGCGGGCCGACGTGGGCGCGGTCGCCGTGCACCTCGACGTCGAAGTGGCGCAGCACCCCGCCGGCTTCGAGCGAGACCCGGTGCGGTGTGGCGGCGTGCAGCCGTACGCCGGGGAAGCCGTCGGCGCGCAGCCCGTCCCGGGTGAGGCGGTAGCGGATCTCGTACACCTCGCCGTCCGGTTCGGAGCGGTAGGTCTTGGTCTGCGGCTGGGACGGTACGTTCCGCCAGCCGCCGATCCGGGCCCGTGCCGCGTCCGCGAGGGCGGCGGCGAGCGCGGCGAGCGGGTCGGGGGCCGGGACGGTGAGTCCGGGCAGGTGCCGGTCGTAGAAGCCGGTGTCGAGCCGGGCCGCGCTGAAGTCCGGGTGGCGCAGGGACCGTACGAGCAGGTCGCGGTTGGTGACCGGCCCGTGGATACGGGCGCGTTCGAGGGTGTACGCGAGGGTGCGCAGCGCCTCGGTGCGGGTGGGGGCGTGAGCGATGACCTTGGCGAGCATCGGGTCGTAGTGGATGCCGATGGTGTCGCCGCCGGTGTAGCCGGTGTCCAGCCTGACGGTGGTACCGGCACGCGTACCCCCGGGCGCGCCGCCGGTACCGGGCACGTCGAGCCGGTGCAGGGTGCCGGTCTGCGGGGCCCATCCGGCGGCCGGGTCCTCCGCGTAGAGCCGGGCCTCCACGGCGTGGCCGTGCGGCGGCGGGGGGCCGCCGGGCGGGAGCGGTTCGCCGTCCGCCGTCCGGAGCTGGAGCGCGACCAGATCGACTCCGAACACGGCCTCGGTGACGGGGTGTTCGACCTGGAGCCGGGTGTTCATCTCCAGGAAGTACGCCCGGTCGCCGCTCTCCGTGACGAGGAACTCCACGGTCCCGGCGCCCCGGTACTCCACCACTCGGGCCGCGGCGGTGGCGGCCTCGTGCAGCGTGGTGCGCAGGGCGTCGGACAGGCCCGGGGCGGGGGACTCCTCGATGACCTTCTGGTGGCGGCGCTGGAGTGAGCAGTCCCGGGTGCCGAGCGTCCAGACCGTGCCGTGGGCGTCGGCCATGATCTGGACCTCGACATGGCGCCCGCGCTCCACGTACGGCTCGGCGAAGACCTCACCGTCCCCGAAGGCGGACCGCGCCTCGGCGACGGCGGCCGTCATCTCGCCCTCCAGCAAGCCGAGTTCGCGTACGACGCGCATACCGCGGCCGCCGCCGCCCGCCGCCGCCTTGAGCAGCAGCGGCAGGTCGTCGGCGGTGGCGCGGTCCGGGTCGACCGGGGCCAGCAGGGGGACTCCGGCCCCGGCCATGAGCTTCTTGGCGTGCGTCTTGGACGCCATCGCCTCGATGGCACCGGCGGAGGGCCCGACCCAGATGAGTCCGGCGGCGGTGACCGCGCGGGCGAAGGCGGCGTTCTCGGAGAGGAAACCGTACCCGGGGTGGACGGCGTCGGCGCCCGCCGCGAGCGCGGCCGCGACGACGAGGTCGCCGCGGAGATAGGTGTCGCCGGGGGCCGCGCCCGGCAGCCGTACGGCGGTGTCCGCCTCCCGTACGTGCAGCGCGTCCGCGTCCACGTCGGAGAAGACGGCCACGGTGCTGATGCCCAGGGCCCGGCAGGTACGGAAGATGCGGCAGGCGATCTCGCCGCGGTTGGCGACAAGGAGGGAGGTGATCATCTTCGTCCTCACATCCGGAAGATGCCGAAGCCGCCGCGGGCGCCCTCGACCGGTGCGTTGTGGATGGCGGACAGGCACAGACCGAGCACGGTCCTGGTGTCGCGCGGGTCGATGACCCCGTCGTCGTACAGCCGCCCGGACAGGAACATCGGCAGGGACTCCGACTCGATCTGCTGCTCGACCACGGCGCGCAGCGCGGCGTCCGCTTCGTCGTCGTACGGCTGCCCCTTGGCCTGCGCGGAGGCGCGGGCGACGATCGACAGCACGCCGGCCAGCTGCTGCGGTCCCATCACGGCGGACTTGGCGCTGGGCCAGGCGAAGAGGAACCGGGGATCGTAGGCGCGCCCGCACATGCCGTAGTGGCCCGCGCCGTAGGAGGCGCCCAGCAGGACGGAGAGGTGCGGGACCTTCGAGTTCGAGACGGCGTTGATCATCATCGCGCCGTGTTTGATGATGCCGCCCTGCTCGTACTCCTTGCCGACCATGTAGCCGGTGGTGTTGTGCAGGAAGAGCAGCGGGATGTCGCGCTGGTTCGCGAGCTGGATGAACTGGGCGGCCTTCTGCGACTCCTCGGAGAAGAGGACGCCCCGCGCGTTGGCGAGGATGCCGACCGGGTAGCCGTGCAGCTCGGCCCAGCCGGTGACCAGGCTCGGCCCGTAGAGCGGCTTGAACGCGTCGAAGTCCGAGCCGTCGGTGATGCGCGCGATGACCTCGTGCGGGTCGAACGGGGTCTTCAGGTCGCCGGGCACGATACCGAGCAGCTCCTCCTCGTCGTACCGGGGCGGCACCGCGGGGCCCGGCGGATCGGGCTGCGCCTTGCGCCAGTTGAGGCGGGCGACGACGCGGCGGGCCTGGCGCAGCGCGTCGGGTTCGTCCAGCGCGAGGTGGTCGGCGAGTCCGGAGACCCGGGCGTGCATCTCGGCACCGCCGAGGGACTCGTCGTCGGACTCCTCACCGGTCGCCATCCTCACCAGGGGAGGGCCGCCGAGGAAGACCTTCGACCGCTCCTTGATCATGATCACGTGGTCGGACATGCCCGGTACGTACGCGCCGCCCGCCGTCGAGTTGCCGAACACCACGGCGACGGTGGGGATCCCGGCGGCGGAGAGCCGGGTGATGTCCCGGAAGAGCGCGCCGCCGGGAATGAAGATCTCCTTCTGCGAGGGGAGGTCGGCGCCGCCGGACTCGACGAGGCTGATGCAGGGCAGGCGGTTGGCGTACGCGATCTCGTTGGCCCGGAACGCCTTCTTCAGCGTCCAGGGGTTGCTGGCACCGCCGCGCACCGTGGGGTCGTTGGCGGTGATCAGGCACTCGACACCCTCGACGGTACCGATGCCGGTGATCATGGAGGCACCGAGCGGGTAGTCGGTGCCCCAGGCGGCGAGCGGGGACAGTTCGAGGAAGGGCGTGTCGGGGTCGAGCAGCAGCTCGATGCGCTCACGGGCGAGGAGCTTGCCGCGTTTGCGGTGCCGGTCGGTGTACTTCTCACCGCCGCCCGCGAGCGCCTTGGTGTGCTCGGCCTCCAGGTCGGCGAGCTTGGCGAGCATCGCGTCGCGGTGGGCGGCGTATTCGGGGGACGCGGGGTCGATGGCGGTACGGAGGGTGGTCATCCGGGGCTCCTGGGACTCCTGGGGGGGCGGGCTCGGGCTCTGCGGCGTACGGAGGCTCGCCCCCGGTCACGGGCCGGGCAGCACCTCCGCCGGCACGTCGACCAGTCGGCTCCGGAGCCACTCCCCCACCCCCTTGCCCTGCGCGTCGAACCGTTCCTGTGCGGCGACGCCCTGCCCCAGCAGCCCCTCCACCACGAAGTTCAACGCCCTCAGCTGCGGCAGCACATGGCGTGACACCACCAGGCCCCGCGTCTCGGGCAGCAGCTCCTGGAACCGTTCGACGGTGAGCGCGTGCGCCAGCCACCGCCACGCCGTGTCGGTCCGCACCCACACGCCCACGTTCACGTCACCGCCCTTGTCGCCGCTGCGGGCCCCGGCGACCCGCCCGAGCGGGACGCGCCGTAGGGCGCTGCCCCCGGGGAGCACAGCGGGCGCCTCGGACCGGCCGGGCAGCGGCTCGGGCAGGGCCGGCTCGGCGACCGCCGCCGGCTCCGAGGTACGGGGCGGATCAGGCACCACCACCCGTTCCCCGTCCGGGAGTACGGCCACCTGCCGCACCGCGCCCCGGTCCACGTACACCGCGTCGAAGACCCCGTACGGCGCGCCCTTCCCGGGCGGGGCGGTCACATGGAATCCGGGGTAGCTGCCGAGCGCCAGCTCGATCGCGGCGCCGCTCACCACCCGCCCGACCGCCTCCCGGTCGCTGTCGCGCACCACCAGGCGGAGCAGCGCGCTCGCGCACTCCTCGGTGTCGGCATCGGCGCGGTCCGTACGCACCAGCTCCCACCGCACGTCCGCCGGACGGGAGGGGCCCGGCCCGCCCGTCGCCGCGCCGAAGGCGTCCTCCACCTGATCGCGGACCAGCGCCGCCTTGGCCTCGATGTCGAGACCGGTGAGCACGAACACGACCTCGTTGCGCCAGCCGCCGATGCGGGTCACCCCCGCCTTGAGCGTCGGCGGCGGCGGCTCGCCCCGTACGCCCGAGATCCGCACCCGGTCGGGCCCCTCCTGCACCAGCCGTACGGTGTCGAGCCGGGTCGTGACATCGGGCCCCGCGTACCGCGCGCCGCCTGTCTCGTACAGCAGTTGCGCGGTCACCGTCCCGATGTCGACCACCCCGCCCGTACCCGCGTGCTTGGTGATCACGGCTGATCCGTCGGCGCGGATCTCCGCGACCGGGAAGCCGGGGTGGCGTATGTCGTGGCCGGTGAAGAAGGAGTAGTTGCCGCCGGTCGCCTGGGTCCCGCACTCCAGGACGTGCCCTGCGGTCACCGCGCCGGCGAGCTGATCGAGGTCGCCGGGTCCCCAGCCGAAGTGCCAGGCGGCGGGCCCGGTGACCAGCGCCGCGTCCGTCACCCGGCCGGTGACCACCACATCGGCCCCGCCCCGCAGGCAGGCGGCGATCCCGGCACCGCCCAGGTAGGCATTGGCGGTCAGCGCGCCGTCCGGCAGCGGCAGGGCATCGCCCTCGACATGCGCGACCCGCACCGGGACACCGGTCCGCTCGCTCAACTCCCGAACGGCATCGGCGAGTCCGGCCGGGTTGAGACCGCCCGCGTTGGTGACGACCCGCACCCCCCGGTCGTGCGCCTCGCCGAGGCACTCCTCCAGCTGGCGCAGAAAGGTCCTGGCGTAGCCGGTGCGGGGGTCCTTGAGGCGGTCGCGGCCGAGGATGAGCATGGTCAGCTCGGCGAGGTAGTCCCCGGTCAGCACGTCCAGCCGGCCGCCGGTGAGCATCTCCTTCATCGCGCCGAACCGGTCGCCGTAGAAGCCGGAGGCGTTCCCGACCCGCAGCGGCCTCACACCGCGCCCTTCGGGGCGTCCTTCGGAGCGTCCTTCGCTGCACCCTCCGTCGCGCCCTTCGGCGTTCCCTTTGCCGCGCGTCCGGTTCCGGGCGGGCCTGCGAAGGCCTGCGCGATGTCCAGCCACCGGTCGGCGTCGGCGCCCGTCGCACGCAGGGCCAGGTCGTCGCGGTGGGCGCGCTGGGTGACCAGCAGGCAGAAGTCGAGGGCGGGCCCGGTCACCCGCTGAACGGCGTCGGCGGGCCCGTACTCCCAGAGTTCCCCGTCCGGCGCGGTCAGTTCGACCCGGAACTCCTCACCGGGCACGGCGAGACCCCGTGCGCCGAAGGCGAAGCCCCGGGCCCGTACGCCGATCCGCGCCACATGCCGCAGCCGCGCGGTCGGTGCACGCCGCACCCCGAGCGCGTCCGCCACGTCCTGGCCGTGTGCCCAGGTCTCCATCAGCCGCCCGGTGGCCATGGACGCGGTACTCATCGGAGGGCCGTACCAGGGGAAGCGGGCGCCGGCCGGGGCGGTCCGCAGCGCCCGCTGGAGCCGTTCGCGGCCGTCGCGCCAGTGGTCGAGCAGTACGGCCGGATCGAGCCCCGCGCCCTCCTCCGCGCCGTCGTCCACAAAGGTCCCGGGCGCGGCGAGCGCCTTCTCGACCTCCGCACCGAAGGCGTCGGGCTCGGTCACGGCAAGCAGTGCGGCCCGGTCGGTCCAGGCCAGATGGGCGATCTGATGGGCGATGGTCCACCGGGGCGCGGGGGTGGCGAGCGCCCACTGCCCACGATCCAACTCCGCTACGAGAAGGTCCAGTTCGGCACTCTCGCCGACCAGATCATCCAGCACGGCACCTGCATCGGACACGGATCGCTCCCTCCGGGGGCACGGCTTCGTGTCCGGGAGCATGGCAGCGACCATGAAAACAAGCAAGCGTGCTTGCATTATTTTTACGGAGCGGGAGCGGGGCGGGGTTCGCACCTCACGCCAGGGACAACTCGCCGCGTCCGCCGGGGGGGGCACCAATAGGTACGGATGTCGGCTTCACTTCCGCCCTGTCTGCCGTTCTCGATTCGGGAAACCTTCGACTCCTGCCACCCGGTGACAGCAGCAGATGCCCGGCCGCTGGAGAATCCGGCATCCTTGCGGAACCCTCGCAACCGGGCGCCCAGCACTGTGCGCGCTTCTTGTGCTTGGTTACTCACCGAAGAGTCAGGGCTTGTACTCGGTGTGGTGGATGGCGGAGGCCCAGAGCAGATCCCTGATACGGATGCACTCGGCCACGGACTCGGGATCTTCGATCAGCTCCGACCCGAGGACACGCCCTTCCGCGTCGAAGTGGCCCACGGCCAGCAGACGGTCATCGAAGAGCCACCAGTCGTTGCCGGACAGGGGGAAGACCAGCCCGACCGGGAGCTGGTGCCGTGGGAGCCACCTGATGTCTTCGCCAGCCGCCGCATTCAGATGAGTGAGAGAGTTCTCCCAGCCCACGTACGGAGAATGCGGCTCAGTGACCACGCGGACGCGCCGCACCGTCCTGCCCTCGCCAGTCACCCGCTTCATGAGCGTCATCCACGGATCAAGCCACGCGTAGTCGTCAGGCTCTCCCCGCTGCCACCGAGCGTATGGCGTGTCCTCAACGGGCGAACCGTAGTCGTCCCTCAGCTCAAGGTGAAAGGCACTGCGCTCGAACCTGTTGAACAGCTCGTCACGCTGGGCGCTGGTGATCAGGTCCACTGTTCTCCTCCAGGGCCTTACGCAGCCAGTCCAACGGCCCCTGGCCGAGCAGTTCATCGGCCAGGCGACAGGCCGTCTCCGTGACCAGCCGTCCGCGGCTGTTGTCGATCCAACGCTGTGCGCTCTCGTAGCCCTGTGGTCGATACTCGATGCCTTGGAGCAGGCACTCAAGCTTGTCCGCGTCCCTGGCGCAGATCGCCTCGGCGGTCTCCTTGTCTTCGTACTCCCGGACCAGTTCGCGCACCGTCGCGGCCAGCACCTCGGGCATGCCTGCCGTCTGGTCTGCGGTCACCTCCTCCGGGTCCGCGCCGGAGGAGTACTTCTTCCCGAGATGGTTGACGTCCCCCGTGCGGGACTCCTGCGAGTCGTGTCACACCGCAAGGAAAGCTGCCCGCGCGGGATCAGCACCCTCCAGTTTCGCGATGATCGAGGCGATGAGCGACGTGCGCCACGAGCGGTCAGCGATGCTCTCGGGATCACGCACATCGGCCATCCACCACCCCGTACGCCGGGTCTGCTTCAGCGTTCCTGCCTCGTACAGGAAATACGCTACTGCGGACAAGTCGTCAGCCACACCCGTCCCCTCTCACGCCTCAGCAAGGCGGATCGCGTATCGAATACCGTCCAGCTCCCTGCGCGTCCGCGCCGTCAACTCCTGCGTATCCAACATCACGGGCAGCTGCGTGCGCAGGCTACGCACCGATGTTGATCCAGAGCGCAGTACTGCGGGCCGGGCGACGAGCAGCGCCCACAGGGTGTGGACGTTGAGGTCGAAGAACCCGTGCTCCGGTGTCATTGCGCGGCCCTGGCTCGTGCCGACGCGGAGTGAACCGTGCGACGGGCATCGAGCTGCAGCACACGTGGCGGGATGCGAAGAACGAGGCGCTCTCGTGATCTGCGCGAGCTGCGACCGGCCGATCCTGCCCGGCGAGCCGTCGCAGGAGTACGAGATCAGCGGCGGCACCGGCGTGGTCGCGGCGGTGCGCCTGCACGTCGTCTGCCCGGTCCGGGTGCCGCCTGTGCGCCGTTACTCCCCATGAACCGCCGCCCCGGCCGGATCTCTTGGCGGATGCACCGGCCGACCGCCCGCGTGCTCGACTGCTATGAGCCCAGCGTGCACTTGACGTACACGATCAGGAACGCACTCCGCTGTGGCCGGCCGAATAGCTGGGGGCCGGGGCCGTTGAAGGCCAGCCAGGCGAGTTGTGGACCCGGCGGAGGTGACCCTCACCTGCCAACCGTTTCACCGGCCGCCTGGGCGCCCGCCCCCGTACCCGTGCCCGTCTCCGTCAGCGCCGCGCGGTCGATACCCAGCTCGCGCGCCAGCGCCTCGTCCGTCCACTCCAGCATCGTGGCGCGGGCGAGCGACCCGGTGTACCCGGTGTACGACGTCATCTGCACCGCGAGCCCGTCGAGCAGCGCCGTCAGCCGCCACGCCGCGGCCGACGGATCCGCGCAGGGGAACTCGCCCGCCTCGACGCCCTCCGCGATGACCTCGGTCAGCGCGGCCTTCCACTGCTGGTCGAGATCCCGGGTCACCTCGCGCAGGCCCGGGTCCCGCAGCGCCGCCGACCAGCCCTCGATCCACAGCCGCCAGCCCTTGGCCTTCCCCGTCGGCGCGTACCAGCGCACCGCGGCACGCAGCCGGTGCACCGCCGGGGTGCGGCGCCCGAGCAGTTTCCGCAGCTGCGCCAAGTCGCCTTCGGCGGCGTGGTGGAACGCGGCCGCCACGAGCTTCTCCTTGGTCGAGAAGTGGTAGAGAACCAGCGCGTTGCTCACACCGAGAGCCGAGGCCACATCGGCGATCCGCACGGCGGGCACGCCCCGCGCCTCGATCTGCTCGACGGCCGCGCGCAGCATTTCACCGCGCCGCTCCTCCACGCTCAACCGCACTCTTGCCATGCCGTCACCCTAAGGGGCCCTCCCCCGTGCCGGAGGCCGATCGCGTGCGACAGGAGTCAACGGGCAGGCCAGACAGGGGCCGACGGAGTATTGACACCGGGACACGGTGGGGGACACAGTCTCTCTACTGACTGGCCATTCAGTTAGTTACATGTGCCGCGCCAGTACGCTCCAGTACCGCCGTAGGAGTCCCCCCGTGACCCAAGCACCTCCCACCCCGGCCTCCCAGCCCGCCCCGCGGACCCCCGACCTGTCCACCGGCTGGGACGAGCAACGGGGACGGCTGCGCAAGGATCTTCGCCGCCTCGACGTCCTGTTCTTCCTCATCTGCACCCTCGTCGGCCTGGACACGATCGGCTCGGTCGCCGCGCGGGGACCGCAGGGGCTGACCTGGATGGCGATCCTCGCGCTCGCCTTCTTCCTCCCGTACGGACTGCTCGTCGCCGAGCTCGGCTCGGCCTTTCCGGTCCAGGGCGGGCCCTACGTCTGGACGCGGCTCGCCTTCGGGCGGCTGACGGCGGGGCTCAACCAGATCCTCTACTGGATGTCCAACCCCGTCTGGGTGGGCGGCAGCCTCTGCATCATCGCCCTGACGACGTGGGAGGAGTTCTTCACGCCCCTGCCCGGCATCTGGAAGTACGCGGCCGGGCTCGTCTTCATCTGGGGCGGCGCCCTCGCCATCGTCCAGTCCGTGCGGGTGGGCAAATGGGTGCCCGTCGCCGGAGCCGTGGCCCGGATCGTGCTGCTCGGCTTCTTCCTGGTCTCCGTCGTCGTCTTCGCCGCCGAGAACGGCCTGCACGGCCTGCCCGCAGGGGAGTTCACCCCCACGTACACCGGGTTCGTCGCCCTCGTCCCCGTCCTCATCTTCAACTACGTCGGCTTCGAACTGCCCAGCTCCGCCGCCGAGGAGATGACGAACCCGCGCCGCGACATCCCCCTCTCCATCCTCCGCTCCGGGCTCGCCTCCCTCGTCCTGTACGGCGGCCCCATCCTCGGCATCCTCTTCGTCCTGCCGGGCAAGGAGATCGGGAGCCTCGGCGGGTTCATCGACGCCTGCAAGGCCGTGTTCACGGTGTACGGCGGGCACATCGCCACCGACGGCACCGTCACCCTCACCGGCGCGGGCGCCGTCTTCGGCGGAATCGCCGCCGCGGGCCTCATCGTCGGACTGCTCACCTCCGGCGTCACCTGGGCGATGGGCGCCCACCGCGCCCAGGCGGTGGCCTGCGCGGACGGGGCCGGGCCGGCCTGGCTCGGCAGCATCTCCGAGAAGCACGGCACTCCGGTCCGGGTCAACGTGCTCTCCGCCGTGCTCGCCTCGGTCCTCTTCGTCGTGGCGCTCAACCTCACCGGCGGCAACGGCGAGAAGTACTTCGCGGCGGGGCTGAGCCTGACGATCTCCACGACGTTCATCTCGTACGTGATCACCTTCCCCAGCCTGCTGGCGCTGCGCCGCAAGTACCCCGACGCCCCGCGCCCGTACTCGGTGCCCGGCGGACGCGTCGGCGCGTGGACGGTGACGGTGCTCGCCACCGGTCTGGTCGCGTTCACCGTGATCGTGCTCATCTGGCCCGGGTTCGGCGTCGGCTGGTTCGGCACCACGGGCTCGCCGTCCGCCTCACTGCCCGCGTCCTTCGCGGGCCAGCGCCTCGCGTACACACTCACCGAGGCCGTGCCCATCCTGCTGTTCCTGGCCGTCGGGGTGGTCTTCTACGCGCTGGGCACGAAGACCCGCCGGGCAGCGGGACAGGGCCCCGCCGCTTCTCGCGCAGCGGGCGCTCTCAGAGCGGGCGCCGTACGGCGATGACGTTGTCGGTGACGGTCGCGGTCCGGCCGTCCGGCCCGCCGGCGGTCCGCCGGGGCGCGTGGCACCGCTCGGTGTGCCAGCCCTCGTCGAGCCGCAGGGACGCCAGCACCTCCCCGGGTGAGGGGAAGTGCACGTCCTCACCGGCCTGCCAGGACCAGGGCGCCAGCGAAGCGTGCTCCACCACGAGCAGCAGGCCGCCCGGCGCCACCGCACGGGCGGCCCGGCGCAGCACCTCCTCGCGGGGAATCTCGACCGGTGTGTGGAAGTAACTGGCGCTGACCAGGCCGAAGGAACCCTCGGGGAAGGTCTCGGCCAGGTCGTGCCGGGCCGGGTGCACCCGGTCGGCCGTCCCGGCGGCCTCGGCGCCGGCGGCGACCCGGTCCAGGGCCGTGGCGGAGACGTCGACCGCGGTGACGTCCCAGCCCCGCGCGGCGAGCCAGAGCGCGTCGCCGCCGTGCCCGCAGCCCAGGTCCAGCGCGGCGCCCGGAGTGGGCGCCAGGGCGGTGACGAGTTCGGCCAGGACCGCATTGGGCCGGGTGCCCCACTGCGGCGGGAGTTTCGCGTAGTGGCTCTCCCAGAAGACGGTGGAGTCGGTGGTGCTGTTCATGGGATCGGCCTCTCTGCGGCGGTTGGTGTGTGGCCTGTGCTGAGGACACTGCGCCGGGCCCCGGCGGAGTTGCAAAGGTTCATGCCGGTTCGGCATCTTGAGGGGCATGGGTACCGCGAAGAAGGACGTGCTGGACGCCGTCGGGCCGCGCCTGCGGGAACTGCGCCGCAGGCGCGGCCTGACGCTGGCCGAACTGGCCGAGCGGACCGGGATCAACGGGAGCACCCTGTCCCGTCTGGAGGGCGGGGCCCGCAAACCGACCCTGGAGCTGCTGCTGCCGCTCGCGGAGGTGTACGCGGTCCCCCTCGACGAGCTGGTCGGCGCCCCGCGCACCGGCGATCCGCGCATCCACATCCAGCCGGTCACCCGGGACGGCATGACGTACGTGCCGCTCAGCCGCCCCGGTGGCGTGCAGGCCCACAAACTGCTGATCCCGCCCAGGCCGGGCACGGAGCCGGAGCTGAAGACGCATGCCGGGTTCGAATGGGTCTACGTGCTCGCCGGCCGGCTGCGGCTGATCCTGGGCGAGCAGCGCCTGGCCCTGAAGGCCGGCGAGGCGGCCGAGTTCGACACCCACGTCCCGCACTGGCTCGGCGCCGAAGGCGACCGGCCCGTGGAGCTGCTCGTCCTCTTCGGGCACCAGGGCGAGCGGGCCCACCTCAAGGCCCGCACCGACTGACGGGGAGCGGCTGCCGCCCCTGTCCCGCCGGCCGACCCCAACCTCACAGGGCGATACATCTAGGCCGGCGTGCGCCCGTACACCTGCTTGCCGAGCCACTGGCCGCCGTCCAGCGTCAGACACTCGCCGGTCACGTACGCGGCCTTGTCACCCAGCAGGAACAGGGCCGCCTCCGCGATTTCCGCCGGGTCGGCGAACCGGCCCGCCGGGACGGTCTCCAGCACCCCGGCCCGCGCCTCGTCCGTCGCCCACAGCGCCGCGCCCGCGCCCTCCGTCTCGGTCGGGCCGGGGGCGACGCAGTTGAGGCGGATGCCCAGCGGTGCGAGTTCGACCGCCAGGGTGCGTGTCATGGCCAGCACGCCCGCCTTCGCCGCGGCCGAGTGGACGGTCCCCGGGTGCCCGTGCCAGGCGTAGCTGGCGATCACCGACAGCACGGATCCCCCGGTGCCCTGCTCGCGCAGTCGGCGGGCGACGGCGCGCGTGCAGTAGTACGACCCGTTGAGGACGATGTCGACGACCGCACGCCAGCCGTTCGGACTCAGATCGATGCCGGGCACGACGAAGTTCCCCGCCGCGTTGTTGACCAGGCCGTCCACCCGGCCGAAGTGGTCGACGGCGGCGGCCACGAGGGCGTCGACGGCCTCCGGGTCCCGTACGTCCGTCGGTACGGCGAGGGCCCGGCCGCCCTTCTCCTCGACGAGGGCGACGGTCCCGGCCAGCCGTTCCGGGGTCCGGCCCGCGACGACGACCTGCGCGCCCCGGCCGCCCAGGGCCAGCGCGACGGCACGGCCGATACCGCTGCCGCCGCCGGTCACGATGTACGTACGGCCGGCGAACTCACCCGCGCGCACAGGCTGTTCGGTCCGGGTGGGCTCGGGGCTCGTTCCAGAACTCATGCCAGGACTCCATGTGCGTCGAGGGCGACCGCGCCGCCCGGATGGACGAGCAGCGGATTGACTTCGAGCTCGGACAGCTCGGGGTGTTCGACCGCGGCCCGCGCGAGCGCGCAGAGCGCCCCGGCAGCCGCGTCGAGATGGGCGGCGGGAGCGCCCCGCCAGCCGGTGAGCAGCGGCGCATGGCGCAGCGTGAGCAGCAGGTCGCGGGCGCGCCCGGGGGTGAGGGGCGCCAGGGCGAGGGCGGTGTCGGCGAGCAGTTCGGCGGTGACCCCGCCGATGCCGACCATGGCGACGGGCCCGAAGGCCGGGTCGCGGCGTACGCCCGCGATCAGCTCGACGGCGTACGGAGGCCGGGCCATCGCCTCCACGGCGTAGCAGTCGGACCCGGTCGCCTTCCGCATCCGGCGGAAGGCCCTCCGCAGCGCCGCTTCGTCGCAGAGGCCGAGGGCCACTCCGCCCGCCTCGGTCTTGTGTGCCAGTCCCATCGCCTTCAGCACGAGTGGATATCCGGTGCGGTGGGCCGCGTCGGCCGCCGCGTCCTCGGTGCTGACGAACTCCGCTGCGGGAAAGACCATCCCGTACGAGCAGAGCAGCGCGCGGACGGTCCGGTAGTCCCCGTCGGGGAGGCGGTGCGGAGCGGCGGCCGACGGCGCGGACGGCCGGGTGGACGGAGGTGTGGATGGTGGTGCGGACGGCGGCGCCGGGGGCCCGGTCCTTCTCAGCCGGTCCGTGGCCGCCAGCGCGGTCGCCGCCTGCTCGATGCGCTCGTACACGGGGACGCCGTGCTGACGCAGGACGGCGAGGGCCGGTGTATCGCGGGCCATGGTGTGCACGACGAGCGTACGGCCCGACTCCCTTGCGGCGCGGGCCAGTTCGCGGGCGACTTCGCACTCGTGCGCCGCCTGGGCCGGGTTGGCGGTGGCGTAGTCGCCGAAGTAGCCGGTGAGGACGGTGGCCTCGGTCTCGCCCGCGAGGAGCAGTGCCCCGGCGATCCGGGCGTAGTTACCGATGTCCGACTCACCGGCCCCCGCCAGGTCGACGGGGTTGCCGCAGCCGCTGCCCGGGGGCAGGTGCGCGGTGACGGCCGCCCGCGTGGCGGCGGAGAGTACGGGCACCACCAGGCCGTTCGCGCTCAACACGTCTGCGGCCAGGGCCCCTTGCCCTCCGCTGTCCCCGACGACGGCTATCCGGAGCGGCGGCGGCAGGGCGGGGGTGGCCGGTGGGACGGGCGCGCCCGGCCGGCCCTCAGCTGCCAGCAGGCACAGGGCGACATCCACCAGTTCGCCCGCCGTGTCGAGGAGCAGCGCACCCGAGTCCCGGCACACCGCCGCCACCACCGCACGGGCGCTGACCAGGGCGCCGGTGTGCGAGGCCGCGGCACGGCCGGACGCCTCGCTGCGGCCGACGGTCAGCAACAGCACCGGCTTGCCCGCCGCATGGGCGGCGGCGAGGGTGCGGGCGAGGCGGCGCCCGTCGCGGAAGTCCTCCACGTAGGCAGCGATCACGCGGGTCGCGTCGTGCGCGATCAGGGAGTCGAGCGCGTCCGCCGCGTCGATGTCCCGCTGGTTTCCCAGTGACACGAAGCGGGAGAAGCCCTGCCCCGCGCGGGCCAGCAGTCGGCCGATCTCCAGGGCGAGATTGCCGCTCTGCGAGACCAGACCGATCTGCCCCGCCGGGAAGTCGCCCCAGCTGAGCCGGAGTTCACTCGTCGTGTCGACCACACCCATGCAGTTGGGGCCGAGGAGCCGGGCACCGTGCGCAGTGACGAGGGAGGCGAGGCCGCGCTCCGCATCGGCCGTCGCGCCTGCCGCACCGGTGCCCGTACCGGCCACCGCCCCTCCCGAGGTGATCACCGTGAAGCAGCGCGCCCCGATCGACAGCCCCTCGGCCACCACCGGCCATACGTGCTGGGGCGGCACGGCCACCACGACGTGCTCGGGGGCGGCGGGCAGGGACGCGAGTCCAGGCAGGAACGGCACTCCGCCGAGGCCGCCGCCGCGCCGGTTGACGAGATGGACGGTACGGCGGTGACGCCCGGCCAGAGCGCCGGATGCGAGCCAGTAGCCCCACTTCTCCGGACGGTCCGAGGCCCCGACGACGGCGACCGACTCCGGGTCGAACAGCGCGCGGAGAGCGTCGGACGGGCCACCGCTGTCAGTGCCGCCCACCCGCTCCCCGGCCGTGGGTTCTGTGGTCATCCGTACCACCCGAAGCGCTCGGCGATCACCGGCAGCCGGTCCGCGACGATCGCGTGGGCGGCCGCGCGCGGCGGGGTCCCGTCGGCCTCCGACCGGGCCAGCATCTGGTCGATGAGGGTCCGCATCGAACGCCGGATGTGGGCGAACGCCTCGTCCGCGTCGGCGCCGATGTCACCGAACAGCGTCCACCACCACCACGCGTTCGTGGCCGAGTTGACGACCACATCGGGCAGCACGGTGATGCCGCGCTCCGCGAGCAGGGCCTCCGCCTCCGGCAGCACGGGCATATTGGCGGCCTCGACGATCCAACGGCCCTTTATGCGGGCCTGGTTGACGGTGTCGATGGCGTACGAGACAGCAGCCGGCACGAGCACCTCGGCGTCGGCCGAGAGCCAGGCGTCGCTTTCCGGCAGCTCCACGTCGCCGGGGCCGAGGGCGGTACGGTCGACCGCCCCGTACGCGTCCCGCGCGGCCAGCAGCGCCTCCACGTCGAGCCCGCCGGGGTTGGCGATGGTGCCCTTGACGTCGGCGACGGCCACGATCTTCAGACCGGCCGCGGCGAGGAACCGGGCGGTCGCCCCGCCCATCGTGCCGAGCCCCTGCACCGCGACGCGCGTCCCCTCGTACGGGACTCCGGCCCGGTCCAGGACCGCCAGCACCGATTCGGCCACGCCACAGCCGCCCGCCAGTTCGTCGAGGCCGATGCCGTCCACCTCGACAGCGAACGCGTCCGCCAGCCGCTGCCGGGCCGTGGACTCGTCGTCCAGCAGCGGATAGACGGCCTGGATGGAGGAGACGAGGCCCGCCTCGGCGGCGGCCCTGTCCACGATGTCCTGGCTCAGCCCCAGATCCTCGCCGGTGGTCCAGAACCTCTCGATGTACGGCCGCATGGCCCGCAGGTAGCGCACCAGGACGCCGTACGCGTCGGGGCTCCGCGGATCGCAGTCGATACCGCCCTTGGCTCCGCCCAGCGGGATGTAACGGGCCGTCGGGTCGTCGCCGTTGAAGTGCAGGGCCTCCTTCATGGTCATGCCCCGGGCGAGCCCGGCGACCTCGTCGAGGGTGCAGCCCTCCCGCATCCGCAGGCCACCGCTGGACACACCGCGCACCAGCCGGTCGACCACCAAGTGGCCCGCACGGCCCGTGACATGGTCGGTCCAGGTCAACGAGATCAGCGGGGCGGCGGGGGCTGTGGGGGTGGCGGGGCTCGGCTGAGTGGTCATCGGCGTATCTCCTCCGGAACGGTGATCAGGGTCGGGCCCGGCGCGGTCAGCGCCCTGGCCAGCGCGTCGGCCAGCTCATCGGTTGAGTGGGCCCGCTCGCCGAAACCGCCGTAGGCGCGGGCGAGTGCGGGCAGGTCGACGCAGGGAAGATCGACGGCGGTGGGGGTGTCTCCACGGGCGGTCATCTCGTCGCGGATCTCGCCGTAACCGCCGTTGTCGAACACCACGACGGGCAGCGGGAGCCGCAGGTGCGCGGCGGTGGCCAGCTCCTGGACGGAGAACTGCAGGCCGCCGTCACCGCTGAGAGCGACGACCTGCCGGCCGGGGCAGGCGGTCTTCGCGCCGATCGCGGCCGGCAGGGCGTAGCCGAGCGTGCCGAACCCGGTGGGATGCAGGTACCGGCCCTCGGGTCCGACGGGCAGATGCGGCAGCGCACCGTAGTAACAGCACTGGGCGCTGTCGGATGTGATGACGGCGTCGGGGGCGAGCACCCGGCGGACGGCCCGCAGACAGGGCACCCAACGGGCGTCCCGGGCGCGGGTCTCGTCGTCCCGGGCGACGCGCAGCGCGGCGACGGCGCGGGCGGTGCCACCCTCCGGTACGGACGGGATCCGCCCGGCGGCAGCCCCGGCAGCGGCAGCCCCACGACCCCTCGCCCGCAGCGCATCGATGACAGCGCCCAGCGTCGCGCGGGCATCGCCCACCAGGGGGTGCCCGGCGACCGGCTCCGCGTACATCTGGGCCGGGTCGACGTCGATCCGGATCAGGGCGCCGTTCAGCTGCGGCGGAGCGGACCACAGGTCCGACTCCGCCAGCTCCGTACCGACGGCGACGACGGTGTCCCGGTCCGCCAGCCACTTCTGGACGGCCGGGCTGTGCAGCGACACCCCCACCGACAGGGGGTGTGTCTCCGAGACGATGCCCTTGCCGTTCGCGGTGGTCACCACCGGGGCGCCCAGCTCCTCGGCGAGTGCGAGGCACTCCGCCCCCGCGTCGCGCGCACCGCCCCCGAGCACGATCGCCGGGCGCCGCGCCGCGCGCAGGGCGTCCGCCGCCCGGTCCACCTCGGCGCGCGGGGGAACCACCGGCGCGGCGGGCGGGGCGAGCCGGATCGCGCCCACCGGTTCGGCGGCCTCCAGCAGGTCGAGCGGGATCTCGATGTGCGCGGGCCGCGGCCGGCCCGTACGGAACAGCGCGAACGCCCGCGCCACGGCCGCGCCGATCTCGTCGACCGACGACACCCGGTGGCTGAAGGCCGCCACACCGCGCACCGCGTCCGTCTGGCTGCGCATCTCGTGCAGCAGCCCGTTGGAGAGCCGGGGGTGCCGCAGCGGCATGCCGGGCGAGACGACGAGCAGCGGCACGCTGTCCGAGTACGCCTGTCCGACCGCTGCGGCGACGTTCAGCAGCGCGGGCCCGGTGGTGGTGATCGCGACCCCTGGCCGGCCGCTCACCCGGGCGTACGCGTCCGCCGCGTAGCCCGCACCCTGCTCGTGACGCGGCGTCACCTGGTCGATGCCGTAACGCCGCAGGTACCGGTACACCTCCAGGTTGTGGGTGCCGGGGATCCCGAAGACCTCCCGCACGCCGTGCGCCGCGAGGGATCTGACGACGGCTTGTCCGCCGGACATCGCGGACTCGGCTCCGCCGGAGAGGCGGGGTGCGCTGTGCTCGCTCATCTCACATCCCCCGCGAGATCACGAGGCGCATGATGTCCGATGTGCCCTCCTCGATCTCCTCCAGCCTGGCGTCGCGCATCCACTGCTCCACCGGATACTCGCGGGAGTAGCCCCATCCGCCGAGCGTCTGGACCGCCGCCCAGGTGCAGTACGCGGCGGTCTCCGATGCCGTCAGCTTGGCCATGGCGGCCTCCGCCGTGGCGTCCAGGCCGGCGTCGAGCCGCTTCGCGGCCCGCCAGGTCATGAGCCGCGCCTGCTCGACGCGCGTCCGCATGTCCGCGAGCCGGAAGGCCACCGCCTGGTGCTCGATGACCGGCTTGCCGAACTGCTGCCGGGTCTTCGCGTAGTCGCGGGCGTACTCGTACGCGGCCCTGGCCACGCCGGTCGCGGCGGCGCCCAGCACGGTGCGGGAGATGTCGAAGGTGCGCATGAGCCCGTGGAACCCCTGGCCCTCCGCGCCGAGCCGGTCCGCCTCGGGGACGAACGCGTCGCTGAAGAAGATCTCCCGGCAGACGATCGCGCGCTGGCCCATCTTCCGCATCGGTTCGCCGAAGGTGACCCCCGCGGTGTCCTTGCGGAGCAGGAAGGCGGTCACGCCCCGGGAGCGCAGGGACGGGTCGGTCTTGGCGAACACGACGTACTGCTCGGCCTCTCCGGCGTTGGAGATCCACGCCTTCTGACCGTTCAGCAGATACCCGCCGTCCGTGCGCGTCGCCGTGGTGCGGATGGAGGCCGCGTCGGATCCGGAGCCCGGCTCGGTGACGGCCAGCGAGGTCATGGGGGTGTCCGGACCGGCCAGCGGGGTGAGCCAGGCGCGCTTCTGGTCCTCGGTGCCGAGCGCGAGGAGGGGGTCGGCGAAGAAGCCGTTGGAACAGAGCAGATTGCCGATGCCCAGATCACCGACGCACAGCTCCTCCTGGACCAGGCACTGGGTGAAGACATCGGTGAAGCCGCCGCCCCCGTACTCCCCGGGAAGCATGAATCCGGTGATCCCGACCCTGGCCGCCCTGCCCCACAGATCCCAGGGCGTCTCGACATCGGCCTCGTCCACCGCGCGCGCCCTCGGGCGGATCTCGTCGCGCGCGAAGGTCCGGGTGAGTCCGACGATGTCGCGCTGATCGTCGGTGAGCGGAACCAGTTCGGCGGGCAGCTCGGACATGATGCCTCCAGACACGGCAGCAGAAGCGATTTACTGAACCGTCAGTCAGTATCTGGAGGATGGAGCGCCACTGTCAACGAGTGCGCTACTGAATCATGAATCAGTTAATGTCGGCTCTCGCCGTCACCGCGGCCGGTGACGCCGGGCCGGGTGTTCCAGGACCACATGTGCGTGCACCGCGGGCACTGGAGGTGGACGACCGGCCCCTTGTTGGAGATCAGATAGCGCCAGTGCTCGAAGCAGTTGCGGCGGCCGGCGCAGGTCTCGCAGTGGCGCGCGTCGTCACAGACGGGGCAGGCCACCCAGGCGCGACGGCCGGAGTCCGCCTGCGGATCAATGGGCAGCCGCACGGCCCGGCTCCTCCCCGGGCAGGACACCCGCCGCCACCAGCATGTCGTAGGTGCGCCGCTGCTCCGCGTCGAGACCCGAGTAGAGGAGGGCGTACGCCTCGTCCTCACCCCGGAGTGCGGCCACCGGGTCCCAGCCGGGCCCGAGCGCGGCCACGACCTCGGCCCGCCGCCGGGCCTCCTCGAAGGTCAGGTCGATCGCGAAGGGGGTGAGCTCGGTGGCGTTGTCCGGATTCATGGCGACACTTCCGACGTACTGGCAGAACCACCCCCATCCCTACCAGGCCCGCAGGGCACTGGGGAAGGGTGACCTAAGTCGCCCCCGGGCGGCCCGGGGCCGCGTCCCGCCCGGGCCACCGCCGGGACGTCCCCGGATCCACCGACGGGGGCGGGCCGTTGCCGGCACCAGACCCTGAACGCACCGGTACGGCCCCCTCAGGGCCCTGTGACGTACTTCATGGGTCTGCCCCGCAGGACGGAGTGAGCGCGGGTGCGCAGACCGGCACCACCACGCCGGCCCCGCGTCACTTCCCGGTGACCTGCGTGCGTACCGCGCCCATGCTCGCCACGATCACCAGCGCGATCGCCAGCGCGTCCACTCCGGACAGCGCCTGGTGCAGCACGAGGAAACCGGCCGTCGCCGCGATGGCCGGCTCCAGGCTCATCAGGACCGCGAACGTCGAAGCGGGCAGTCGGCGCAGGGCGAGCAGCTCCAGGGTGTACGGGAGTACGGACGACAGCAGCGCCACCGCCGCGCCGAGACCCAGCGTGCTCGGGACGAGCAGTTTCGAGCCCGCGTCCGCGATGCCCAGCGGCAGCATCAGCAGGGCGCCCACCGCCATCGCCAGCGCCAGCCCGTCCGCGCGCGGGAAGCGGGCGCCGGTGCGGGCGCTGAAGATGATGTACGCGGCCCACATGCAGCCCGCCGCGAGCGCGAAGGCCACACCGGCCAAATTCAGACCGCCGAATCCGCCGCCGCTCAGCAGCACCACCCCGCAGAGGGCGAGCCCCGCCCACAGCAGGTTCACCAGGCGGCGTGAGGCGATCACCGAGAGGGCCAGCGGGCCGAGCACCTCCAGGGTCACGGCCGCGCCCAGCGGGATGCGGTCGGCCGCCTGGTAGAAGAAGCCGTTCATGGCGGCCATCGCGACCCCGAAGACCAGGACCGTGCCCCAGTCCGTCCGGGACAGCCCGCGCACCCGGGGGCGGCACACGACGAGCAGCACGATCGCGGCGACGGCGAGCCGCAGCGAGACGACCCCGAGCGCCCCGGCCCTCGGCATCAGCCAGACGGCGACGGCCGCCCCGAACTGCACCGAGATCCCCCCGGCCAGCACGAGCCCGAGCGGCCCCAGCCGACCGCGCAGCCCGGTGGCTCCGGAGTCACCAGCGGCGACGGGGGCGGCGGAGGGTTCGGTCAGCGCGGTGTCGAGGGCCTTGGCGTCGGCGGGGGCGATCGGATCCATGACGTCCAGAGTAAGGGCCCGGGGCCGTATCTCCCTCTTACGGTTTCCGGTCGGCTCCCGCCCGGCCCTCGCCCTCCACGGACCTGTCCAGCCCCTCGGCCAGTACCTCCGCCAGATGCCGTCCCGGCCGGCCGCCCAGCCCGGACAGCTGCTCCAGCTGCGTACGGCAGGAGAAGCCGTCCGCCAGGATCTCCGCCCCGGTCCCCGCCGCCCGTACCGAGGGCAGCAGCTGCTCCTCGGCGCAGGCGACCGACACCTGGTAGTGGCCGCGTTCGAAACCGAAGTTGCCGGCGAGACCGCAGCAGCCGCCGCTGAGTTCGCCCGTCAGGCCGGCCCGGTCGCGCAGCCGGCGTTCGGCCGCGTCGCCGAGGACGGCGTGCTGGTGGCAGTGGGTCTGGCCCGCCACCTCGCGGTCCAGCACCGGGGGCCGCCACTGCGGGGCCTGCTCCTCCAGGGCCTGGGCGAAGGTCCGTACCGCCTTCGCCAGCCGGTGCGCGCGCGAATCGTCACCGAGCAGCTCCGGCAGGTCGGTCCTGAGCGCGGCCGCGCAGCTCGGTTCCAGGACGACGACGGGCAGCTCCGCGTCGAGCAGCGGCTCCACCCGGTCCAGCGTGCGCCGCATGACCGCGCGGGCCTGGTCGAGCTGACCGGTCGTCACATAGGTCAGCCCGCAGCACACCCCGTCCGGCGGCAGTGCGATGCCGAGCCCCGCCGACTCCAGGACCCGCACCGCCGCCCTGCCCACCTGCGGGGCGAGGTGGTCGGTGAAGGTGTCGGGCCACAGGACGACGCGTGCGGGCGGCTGCACCCGGGTGCCGAACCACCGCCGGAACGTCTGCGGCGCGAGCGCCGGGATGGTCCGCTCCGGCGCGATCCCGCCCAGGCGTTTGGCGAGCGACGCCAGCGGTCCCACCCCGGCCAGCGCGTTCACCGTGCGGGCGTAGGGCGCCGCCGCACGCAGCCAGCGGGGCAGCCGGCCCATCGCGTAGTGCGCGGCGGGCCTGCGGCGGCCCGCGTAGTGGTGGTGCAGGAACTCCGCCTTGTACGTGGCCATGTCGACGCCGACCGGGCAGTCGCTGCGGCAGCCCTTGCAGGAGAGGCAGAGGTCGAGGGCGTCGCGCACCTCTTCCGAGCGCCAGCCGTCGGTGACGACCTCGCCCGCCAGCATCTCGTGCAGCAGCCGGGCGCGTCCGCGCGTGGAGTGCTGCTCGTCGCCGGTGGCGCGGAACGACGGGCACATGACGTCGGTCCCGGACGCCGTCTCCGTACGGCACTTGGCGACGCCCACACAGCGGCGTACGGCGGCGGAGAAGTCCCCCTGGTCGTGCGGGTAGCCGAACTCCACGTCCACCGGCTCCGACGGCAGCACCGCGAAGCGGAGGTTCTCGTCCAGCCGGTGCGGCCTGGCGAGCATGCCGGGGTTCATGCCGCCCGCCGGGTCCCAGACGTCCTTGAACCGGCCGAAGAGGCCGACCAGTTCGTCCCCGTACATCGTGGGCAGCAGCTCGGCGCGGGCCTGCCCGTCGCCGTGTTCGCCGGAGAGCGAGCCGCCGTGCGCGACGACCAGCGCGGCCAGTTCCCCGGAGAAGGTACGGAAGCGCGCGACACCGCCCGGGGTGAGGAGGTCGAAGTCGATCCGTACGTGGATGCAGCCGTCCCCGAAGTGGCCGTACGGCGTACCCCGGAGACCGTGCGCGCTCAGCAGCGCGCGGAAGTCCCGCAGGTACGCGCCGAGCCGGGCCGGCGGCACGGCGCAGTCCTCCCAGCCGGGCCAGGCCTCCGACCCGTCCGCCGTGCGCGTCGCGGTACCGCTCGCGTCCTCGCGGATGCGCCACAGGACGCGCTGGGCCGCCGGGTCGTCGATGACCAGGGCGTCCAGCGCGTCGGCCGCGCGCACGATTCCGGCGGCCCGCGCGCGGGCCTCGGCCCGGTCGGCGCCGCCCGTCTCCACGAAGAGCCAGGCGCCGCCGCGCGGCAGCCCGGCGGGCTCGCGCACCAGGTCGGCGGCCATGCCCTCGACGGTCAGCGGGTGATGCGGCAGCAGCCCGGCCGCCGCGTCGGCCGCGTCGCCCTCGTGGGCGTAGCCGAGGACGGCGAGGGCCCGCGCGCGGGGCGCTTCGACCAGCCGTACGGTCGCCTCGGTCAGCACCCCGAGCGTGCCCTCGCTGCCGCAGAAGGCGCGGGCCAGATCGGTGCCGTTCTCGGGGAGCAGGGCGTCGATCGCGTATCCGGAGATCCGGCGCGGCAGACCGGCCGGGTAGCCGGTGCGCAGCAGTGCCAGGTGCGTGTCCACGAGTGCGCGCAGGCCGGCCGGTGCGCCTTCCCAGCCCCGCCCGAGCCGGTGGGTGCCGCCCTGGTAGGCGGCGGTGGTCAGCCGGACGACGTTGTCGGCCGTGGTGCCCCAGGCGACCGAGTGCGAGCCGCAGGAGTTGTTGCCGATCATTCCGCCGAGCGTGCAGCGGCCGTGCGTGGACGGGTCGGGACCGAAGGTCAGGCCGTACGCGCCCGCCGCCGACCGCAGGTCGTCGAGGATCACGCCGGGCTGGACCACGGCGGTCCTGGCCCCGGCGTCCAGCGAGACGATCGCGCGCATGTGCCGGGTGAAGTCGAGGACGACGCCGGTGCCGGTGGCCTGTCCCGCGATGGACGTACCTCCGCCGCGCGGCACCACGGGCACTCCGTGGGCGCGGCACACGTCCAGTACGGCGGCCACGTCGTCGGCGTCGCGCGGGGCGACGACACCGCGCGGGACCCGGCGGTAGTTGGAGGCGTCCATGGTCGTCAGGGAGCGGGCGGTGACCCCGAATGCGACATCTCCGCGCACGGACCGGCGCAGCGCGCGCTCAAGATCGTCGCTGCTCTGACCACTGCTCTGACCACTGCTCAGGCCACTGCTCAGGCCACTGTTCTGCCCGCTCCGCTGCCCGTCCCGGTGCTCACCCATGGCTCCAGCATGCCCCTGTACACAATGTGTATCTGAGCTAACAATTTCCACACCTGCAACTTCCCAAACCGATCACCAACCCTCCTATAGTTGGCATCTGTTACACAGGAATATTCGTATCCCTTTAGTTCACTGATAACCGTTTTACTCCACTTCCACCCCTTCTGACCTATCCGTCCATGAGGACTCCGCCAGATGACAGAGCGCCCCCCGCTCCGCCCGACCGCGCTGGCTCTGCTGATCTCCGTGATCGCTTCGGGCCTGCTGTGCGTATGGGCGGTGGCCGCAGCCCCCGACCACATACGCACCCCACTCGCCTGGTGCTCGGCCGTGGCAGCCCTGCTGTTCAGTGCCGCCGTCGCCACCGCCGTCCACGCGGTGACGTACGCCGGCAGAACATCGCGGAGTCTCCGCGCCCGGATCGATCAACTGAGCGCGGAGAATTCGCAGTTCGGCGCGCGGGCCGCCCGTGCCGACGCCGAGTACGAGAACCGGGCCGCCCAGCTCACCTCCGCCTACGAAGCGAGGATCGCCGAGCTGATCGGGCAGCGTGAGGCCACCGCCGCCGGGCTCACCGGGGAGTACAACGCGAAGACCGCCGAGCTGACCGCCCGGATCAACCGCGCCGAGTCCGTGCGCTCCGCCGCCCTGTCGGCGGCCGCCAACGCCGCCGGCCGGATGCAGGCCCTGGCCACCGGGATGCTCGCCGACCTGCGCGAGATGGAGCACCGGCACACCGACGAGGACGTACTCGGCGATCTGCTGCACCTCGACCACCGCACGGCCCAGGCGGGCCGGCTGGCCGACTCCATCGCCGTCCTGGCCGGTGCGCGCTCCGGACGCCGCTGGGCCAAGCCGATCGTCATGGAGTCGATCCTGCGCGGCGCGATGGGCCGGATCGCCGGATACCAGCGGGTACGCCTCCACTCGACCAGCGAGATCGCCATCGCGGGCCACGCGGCCGAGGGCGTCATGCACGCGCTCGCCGAACTCCTGGACAACGCGGCGAACTTCTCGCCGCCCACCGCCGAAGTGCATGTGTACGTCGAGGAGGTCCCGGCCGGCGTGATCCTCACCATCGAGGACAGCGGCCTGGTCATGAGCGACGTCCAGCTGCGCCGCGCCGAACGGGCCGTCACATCGGAGACCACCCAGCAGACCGACCTCGCCGGTCTCTCCGGGACCAGGCTCGGCCTCGCTGTGGTCGGACGGCTGGCCCGCAAGCACGGGCTGACCGTGTCCTTCCGCCCGTCGGCGCGCGGCGGCACCGGTGTCCTGGTGCTGCTCCCGCACGAGCTGATCACCCGCACACCGCGTCCGGCCGCACCGGCGCCGCTGGCCGCCCCGGCCCAGCACGCCAGGGCGGAGGACCGGCGCACCCTGCCGGAGACCCCGCTCGCCCCGCAGGCCACCGAGGTCCCGCAGATCGCCGAGGCCCCCCGGCTCACCGAGACCCCCGGGGCCGCACCGGCTCCCCTGCCCACGCGCTCGCCCGCACCGGCGTCCGTGCCCGTATCCGCGTCCGTGCCCGCGTCCGCATCCGCATCCGCATCCGCATCCGCATCCACGGAAGCGGAGCCGGCGGCGACCCCCGCCGACCGGTCCGCTTCCGCCTCCGAGCCCGAACCGGCCCACTCCGGCGCCGAGTTGGGCGAGAGCGGACTGCCCAAGCGGCGGCGCGGCCAGACCATGGCGGCGGCGCATCCGGAAGGCACCCGTATCCCCGGGTCCTCCAAGCCCGTCGACTCGACCTCCTCCACGACATCCGCCGCCAGGTTCAGCACGTTCCGCCAGGCCCTACGTGGCGATTCCCCGAACCCGGAAGGCAGCAGCTCATGAGCACGACCACCACCGACGAGAAGCTCAACTGGCTCCTGGAGAGCCTCCTTGAGCGCACCCCTGGCGCCCGGCACGCCCTGGTCCTCTCCCGTGACGGACTCAAGCTCTGCCGCACGTCCGCGCTCTCGGTCGACCAGGCCGACCAGCTGGCCGCCATCTCGGCCGGTATCCAGTCCCTGTCGCACGGCGCGTCCATCGAGTTCGGCGACGGCACCGGCGGCGTACGGACCGCGATGGCCGAGTTCTACGGCGGCGTGCTGTTCATCGTCGAGGCGGGCGACGGCGCCCACCTCTCCGTGGTCGCCGACGAGTCCGCCGACGTCGGCCTCATCGGGCACAACATGAGCGAACTGGTCGAGCAGCTGGGCGAACACCTCAGCGCCGAGCCGCGCGCGTGACCGCCCCGGTGCCCAGGCCCAGGCCGGGGCGTGACGACGATCCGCACCGCCTCTACACCGTCACCGGTGGACGCAGCCGGTCCGACGCCACCGCCTTCGACCTGGTGACCCTGGTCGTCGGTGAGTGCGACCCGACGCCCGGCATGCAGTCCGAGCACGCCACGATCCTGCGGATGTGCGGCCGCCCCACGGCCGTCGTGGAGATCGCGGCCGGGCTGAAGCTGCCCGTGTCCATCACCCGGATCCTGCTCTGCGACCTGCTCGACACGGGCCGGATCAGCGCCCGCCACCCGCGCACCGCACGCGGCGCCGACAGCCTTCCCGACCCTCACATCCTGGAGCAGGTGCTCGTTGGACTCCGCAACCTCTAACCAGAACGCCCTGGCCGGCACCGCCGACAACGGTCTCAAGATCGTCATCGTCGGCGGGTTCGGCGCAGGGAAGACCACCATGGTCCGGTCGGTCAGCGAGATACGCCCGCTGAACACCGAGGAGACGATGACCCAGGCGGGGGCGGCCGTCGACAACACCGACGGGGTGCAGGCCAAGACCGCCACCACTGTCGCCTTCGACTTCGGCCGCATCAGCATCGACGAGCGGACGATCCTCTACCTCTTCGGCGCGCCCGGCCAGGAGCGCTTCTGGTTCCTCTGGGACCGGCTGTTCTCCGGCACGCTCGGCGCGGTCGTCCTGGTCGACACCCGCAGACTCGCCGACTCCTGGTACGCCATCGACCGGCTGGAGCACCACGGCACACCGTTCATCGTCGCCTGCAACGACTTCGGCGGCCCGGTCCACTCCCTGGAGCAGCTCCGTGAGGCGCTGGACCTCTCCCCCGAGATCCCGCTGATCGACTGCGACGCCCGGGACCGTACGTCGAGCAAGTACGTACTGATCACCCTCCTCCAGCACCTGCACGCCCTGTCCTCAGCGTCCACAGCGTCCTCGACATCCGCGGCGGCATCCGCAGCGGCGTCCGCACGGGAGCCAAGCACCACATGACCACCGACACCCCGCCCACTCCGCTGAGCGGCCCGCGATTCCAGACGGACCCGACGCAGCTCTACCGGGAGATGCGGCGCGCGCACGGCCCGGTGGCGCCGGTGCTGCTCGACGGCGACGTACCGGCCTGGCTGGTCCTCGACTACCGCGAGCTGCACCAGGTCACCGCCGATCCGGTGCTGTTCAGCCGGGACTCCGACCTGTGGAACCAGTGGGACCGCATCCCCGACGACTGGCCGATGCTGCCGATGATCGGCCGCAAGCAGCCGTCGATCCTCTACACCGTGGGCGAGCGCCACCGCGAG